>CAZUGI010000078.1:0-13231 GCA_964619855.1 uncultured Geobacter sp.
AGTTGCAGGGGATAATCGGGATATCCAGCTCTTTGGATACCGTTTTGGTGACGGAGTTTATATCGTCGCCGATCAGTCCGACCGGACATTCCGACAGGACCGAGATACCTTTGGCCAGCGGAAACGGATCATGCGCCTCATGCAGCAGCGTATTCAGTTTTTTGTCGCCGCCATAGACGATATCCTTTTCCTGAAAATCGGAGGTGAACTGCATTCCAAACTGAGTGACTCCGTTGATGCCGCTCATCAGGTTGCGGCGTGTACCCCAGGAATACCAGCCGCAACCGACTGGACCGTGGGAAACGTGAACCATATCTCGGATCGGGCCCCAGACGACACCCTTGGCCCCGGCATAGGCACAGCCGCGGGCACTCATTACACCCGGAACGGTTTTCTTGTTGGATTTGACGCTGGAGCAGCCGGAAGCCGCATCATTGGGGGCCAGGTGCGGTGCGCGTTTCTTTTTGGCTTTATCAGGATACACGGACAGGGCATCATCGATCATGGCCTGGGTGGATTCCTTGGTGATACCTTCTATTTTTCGTATCTTATCTGACATGGGAAACTCCTTTTTAAGGTCAAGGGACTTTTTGAGGGTCAGAGGGCAAGGGTCAAGGAAAAACATTTTTGCTTCCCCTTGACCCTTGTCCCTGGTTCTAAGCCGCCTCAGCTACTCCGACCACCGACTCATCATCTGCCTCCATAATGCCGAACTCCATCAGCAGATCTTCCAGCTCTTCCATCTCGAGGGGGGTAGGGACAACCAGCATCTTGTTATTAAGTATCTTCTCCGCGAGGGTCCGGTACTCCTGGGCCTGCTTGTGTTCCGGAGAGTATTCGATAACAGTCATTCTCCGGAGTTCCGCCCTCTGTACTTGATTGTCGCGAGGCACAAAGTGGATCATCTGAGTACCGAGTTTTGCTGCCAGGGCGCTGATCAGTTCATACTCCATATCGGTCTTGCGGGCGTTGCAGATCAGGCCTGCCAAGCGAACCTTACCGGAAGAGGCGTATTTGAGGATGCCCTTGGCGATGTTGTTGGCTGCATACATGGCCATCATCTCGCCGGAGCAGACGATATAGATTTCCTCGGCCTTGCCCTCGCGGATCGGCATAGCGAACCCACCGCAGACGACGTCGCCAAGAACATCGTAGAATACGAAGTCGAGGTCATCGGTGTAGGCACCGTTCTCTTCCAGAAAGTTGATGGCGGTGATAACGCCGCGCCCCGCACAGCCGACACCAGGCTCCGGTCCGCCTGATTCAACGCATTTGACGTCACCGTACCCGATCTTCATGACATCTTCCAGTTCCAGATCCTCGACGGTACCACGCTCGCGCACCAGATCCATAACCGTATTCTGGGCCTTGGCGTGCAGGATCAGACGGGTTGAGTCAGCTTTGGGGTCGCATCCGACGATCATGACCTTCTTGCCGAGGTAGGCCAGTCCTGCCACCGTGTTCTGTGTGGTTGTTGATTTTCCGATGCCGCCTTTGCCGTAAATTGCTATCTGTCTCATGTGATGCTCCTTTCGGCCATCAATCCGTGGCCCGTGGGTTATGGTCGGGGCAAAATAAAAGGCGCCCCGTTTCTGGAGGCGCCTTTGCCTGAACAAACAATAAATTTTCAATTGATATACTGACGTGCTGTTTGTTTTGATCTTAGCACAGGGTGTGCCAACCGTAATTTATATATTGATAATAACATGTTACAATATGATGCATAAAAACAAGGCTACATTTGAAAGGTTTTTTAGTCAGGGAGACGCCAACGGCTGAGGCAGTTGCATAAATAATGATCACTTCTGGAGCTGGTTGAAAGCAGGGCCTTAAGTCACCGCCGCCGTTTCGTAGTAATTACAGCAATGTGCATCATGTGGAATAGTTCTTGATGTAGCTTCAAGCAGCAACTATAAAGTATCTGTGGAAAGAGACCATCATGATACCTGAATCACTCATACTGCTCTGCGCAGCAATCGGCCTGGTTGCACTGCTGTACGCCAGTGTGGGGCATGGCGGGGCATCTGGATACATCGCGGTCATGGCACTGGCGTCCCTTCCCACCATGACTATAAAACCGACAGCACTGGTGCTAAATATCCTGGTATCAGCCATTGCCCTCTACCATTTCAGCCGCGCCGGGCATTTCAACTGGCGCACCTTATGGCCGTTCGCAGCCACTTCAATCCCCTGCAGCTTTATCGGCGGCATGACATCGCTCCCCCCGTCCCTGCTCAAACCGCTGCTGGGCGCTGTGCTGCTCTTTTCGGCCTGGCGGCTGTTGCTTAACAAGAAGTGCGACGAGGCGGATGCCAAACCGCCACGTATACCGGCTGCAATGCTGATAGGTGCTGTTCTCGGATTGCTTTCCGGTCTTACCGGAGTGGGCGGAGGGATATTCCTGAGTCCTCTGCTTCTGCTGCTGGGGTGGGCCGGCACCAAGGAAACCGCCGGCATCTCGGCGCTGTTTATTCTGTTCAATTCATCGGCAGGTCTGCTGGGGCACATGGCCTCGCTGGGCAATATTCCCTCATATGCACCTTGGATGGCCCTGGCTGCCATCGCAGGGGGAACGATCGGCGCCCACATGGGCAGTCGCCGCCTGCCAATGACCGCCATCCGCTACCTGCTGGCGGCAGTTTTGCTGGTTGCTGGAATCAAGCTGATCACACTTTAGGAATAAATGAAAATTGGAGAAACAGTCGTGGAACCACCCGACCGAGAAACGGCACAAAAACTTTTCGATAACTACCGCAAAAACCGCGACGGCATCAGGAACAAACCGGAGATGGCCTTTGTCTGCCTGATCTGCGGGTCGATTCATATCATCCCAAAACCAGGCGATGAGCATAAACTTGCCTGCCGTGACTGCGGCTTTGCCTTTTATCGCTATGAATGCCCCGTCTGTGGAAAAACGATTGACGGTCGTGATCCGATGAATCCGGGTTGTCGAGGTGAGTGCGGTTTGAGGATTTGTACCTGCGGTGCCTGTGGTTGTGTAAAATTTTCTGCCGTAACACCTGCTCAATAGCATTGACTCATGCCGGCCTATCAATGTCCTTGAGAAAATTTCCCAAAAATCGCCGGCTATCCGATCGGTATTTTTCCTCGTTACCAGAAAAATCGGCTACGAGCTCTTCAGTTCTGGCCGATGTTGAGTGACCCCATGTGCACCAGGTGCGGATTATTGACTCCGTCACCTCTGGGTGAAACTGCAGACCCCAGGCACATTTGCTGACGCGAAAGGCCTGATGTGGACAGGCTGCTGAATATGCCAACAACTCACCATTTTCCGGGATGTCAAAGCTGTCGTGATGCCACTGGAATGTTGTGAATTCCTCTGAAAAACCCGTAAAGATCTGGTCCTTTTTGCCCGCTTCGGTAAGTTTCACAGGCAGAGTCCCCAACTCCTCCCAGCGACTAGAGACAACCTTTGATCCCAGAGCCGCAGCCAGCAGTTGCCCGCCCAGACAGATACCCAGATATGGGATGCCTGACTCAACACAGTTCCTGATAAGAATTTTCAGATCACTCAGGAATGGATAACGACGGTCATCATTAGCCCCCATGGCTCCGCCAAGAACAATCAGAGCTCTGATCCGGGACACTTCCGGCAGAGCAGCGTCGCGGTACGGATGATGAACAACATAGGGGTTGGCCAAAAACTCTATGAGGTTGCCAGGCGGCACTTCAGGGTCATTCTGAATGATATGCAGCATACGATCAATTTTTCCTGTTGACCCGCAGAATCAGGTCACCCTCAAACAGCAGAGGATGCCTACGGATGCCGGTCAACAGCCCGGCTACGGGTGAGACCACTTTTTCAATCACATTGCCGCCAAAGCTGTCGTAGATATAGCCCAGCTCCTGCCCGGAGCTTACCCAGCGCCCCACCTGCCGGTCAGAGACAAAGGTGCCCGCTTTTTCGGCGTACACCCTAAAAGCGCTGGCCTTGTCAAAACAGCAGACCTCTTCATCCTCCACTGCAATCTGGACACCCTCCAGAACACCGATCCTGCCGAGGAATGAAACCATAGACCGAAAAACCCGCTGGCAGTGATCAAGTTGCACAGTACCCCCCTGTCCGACCCTCAGTACAAAACTCTGTCCGGGCCAGGCTTTCCAGGAGCTCATCAGCGTAGTGGTAAAAACCGGGGAAAGCGAGCGTTCCATAATCGCCTGAAGCCCAAAAAGAAGTGCGGTTTTGCGCTCTTCATCGCTTGGTCCATGCAGACGCACCTGAGGGATCTCCTCAAAATCTGCACTGGCGGTATGAATATCAATCCGGAAATCTGACCGCTTGGTGGCCTCCAACACGGCATAGGCGATTCGCTGAGTGGTTTCGCTTGTGGTGCTGCCGGGAAACATACGATTTATGTCAGTTTTATCGAACGGCCAGGTACGGGTGCGCAGATTGACTCCCAGCACATTGACAGCCGGGATGATCAGAACTTGCTTCACCAGCCGGAGCTCCGGATATTTGCCGCCTTCAACGCTGTTCAAAAAATCTGCCAGCCTGGAGAGTATAAAAATACCGTTGATTTCATCTCCGTGCAGTCCCGCAACCATGGAGACGGCTGGATGTGATGACTTTGGACCAATCTCATGGCAGGGGATGTCGAAACCTTCACGCACCGGAGCGGTCATGCAGAGCAGGTCACGAATCATGGTTTGCCCCCTTTGCGGGCCATCACTCGAGCCATGAGCGACCCTTCGTAAACCAGAGGATACTCACGCAATGTAAAGAGTATGCCGTCAACCGGCGAACGGACTTCGGATAGAATATCTCCTTTAAAGGGTGATACGATCGTTCCCAGCAGTTCACCTCGGTGAACGTCGGTCCAGTGTGAAGCAGCCGGAATAAACATTCCGGAGGTCTGGGCGTTCAGGTAATGCACATTGCTGTCGTCGGCCACCAGAGGCGTATGCGATGTTTCCGGCACCGCCACGTCCGGTGCCAGAACCTTCATTTCTTTCCAGACCGCAAGAATGCCGGCAACCAGCTGCTGGCAGTATTCCGGCGTGATACGCATGCCAACACCCATCTCAACCACCAGGCAGGGAGTTCCGCAGCTGTTGAGGCTATGGGCAACTGTCGTTTCCAGCACAGTGGCTGCTCCGTGCAGCCAGATCAGATCCAGATTCATGCCATGGGCGATCGGAACCAGCAGGTTTTTGAAATCCTGATTGATCCGTACCTGTGGAATCTCACGCAGATAAACGTTGCTGGCGTGGATATCCACCACCAGCGCCGCATCGGAAAGAGCGGCCATAAGCGCCGACGCAAGTCTGGAAGGAAGTGGCCCTTCGACTGAACCGGGAAAGGCGCGGTTGAGGTCGGTATCAAATACAGGCAGGCCGCGCGTCAGAGTATCAAGACCGAGGGTATTGACCGCCGGATAAAGCTCCACGCTGCCGAGCAGCCCCTGCGGAGAGGTGCGCAGCAGATCTTCAAGCCAGGCGGCCAGCAGATGGCAGACGTACAGCCCCTCCAGTTCATCTCCGTGTACTCCGGCTACTACGGCCACACGCTGGCCATTACCACCAGTGAACACCGTGCGGCGCGTCTCCATCCGTTCACGAAACGGCATCTCTATGGTGAAAAATGTTTCGGTTGTAATTGATGGTGAAGCGGACATCGTCGTCCTTTCTGATAATTCAAAAGCTGTTTAAACACAGAGACACAGAGGACACGGAGAAAATCTAAAAAACATTTTTTTTGATAAAAACAAAAAACTATTGAGCGGTAAACCAAATAAATATTGCTGTATTTCCCCTGTTTCTGACTTGAGTTTCCTCTGTGTCTCTGTGCCTCTGTGTTTGAGCTATTTATTGTTCCTGCATCGTCACCGTCACAGACGGCTGCTCTCCAGCAGAGTCACCCTTGAAACTGCCGCGCTGCGGAGCGGCGTCGTAGGAATCCCGTCCAACGGCAACTGCTACATAATGATCGTTGGCCAGCAGATTATGGGTTGCATCGAATCCAACCCATCCCGCGCCCGGAATCAGGGCTTCCGCCCAGGCATGAGTGGCCAACTTCTCGCCCACCGTACTGATGCCCGGATCAAGATATCCCATGACATAGCGGGCGGGGATCGACCATGAACGTGCCACTGTGATGAACAGATGTGCAAAATCCTGGCATACGCCACTGCCCTGTCGCACGGCAGCTGTGAGTGATCCGTGGACCTCGGTGGTGCCGGAGCGGTATTCCATAACCTTCGGCACCCAGGCCAGTAAATCAAGAAGCGATTCAAGCATAGGGCGCTCCTTGTCAACCCTCGGGAAAGCACACTCGATAGCTTCGGCCAGTTTCATGGCAGGCGGAGTTAACAGGCTGCGATGAAGAACAAAATCGTTGAGTGACGGCGTACTCCTGATAGCTTCACGCAGCCATTCGTGCTCTTCTGCCGGAGGGACCGGGGCAAAACTGAAGGGATTCTCCTGCAACGTCTCCACCTCGCTGCTCAGTCTCGTCACCAGTCGATTGTGGGGTGGAATGACACAAAAATAATCTACCCGGTTGCCGAAATAGTCATTGTAGATTGCCAGTTCTGCGGCCGGTTCCGTTTTGATGAGGCAGGATTTGACCTGCTGATGACCGTCGGCGCGTGGAGCCAGACGCAGCTCTATATGATGTTCACGGACTGTTTGCGGATATTCCAGAATCGTTTCATGCTCTATCAGATACCGCATCACATCTCCCTCTATTGAAAAAATTCCTCTACCAGCGCCGAGTGGAACAATGCCAATCTGGATAACAAACTTTCAAGATATTCATGCAGTCCGGTATCAAAAATCTGTGTAGACGTCACAGCCACCATTCCGGAAAGCGCCTCAAAGGCAGCTCTGCTTGACTCTTTATTTTCAAGACCGATAGTCGTCAGCGCAGCCCCCATGTGTTTTACAGAAAACGTTATCGAACGGGGGAAATCCCGGTTCAGCACCACAAATTCGGCCACATCGGCCGGCATAAAACCGGAATGATAATTACGACGGAAAGCTTCGAATCCGGAAAGTGATTTAAGTAGTGCAGCCCACTGGTAGTAGTCCAGAGCAGACCCGACCATGGAGAGATCAGGCAGGATAATATGATATTTGACATCAAGAGTGCGGGCAGTCATGTCAGCCCGCTCGAAGCAACCGCCCAATTGATAGAAGGCATAGGCTTCGCTTCGCATCATGGTTGATGCAACCAGTCCGTTAAAACGGGCCACCTGGTTGCGAAGCTCTATGAATAGAGCCCCGGCTCTTTCAGGAGTGAGCGGACCTTTCAGACGATCATCGAAACTCATCCAGATCTCGTTAACCGCCTCCCACATCTCTTTGGAAATCCGGTCACGCGCCACCCGTGCGTTCTCACGGAACAGCCGCAGACAGGTGCGGATTGAACTTGGGTTGGTGCGGCCTGCGCTGATAAACTGCAGTACGCGCGAGGTACTGATGCCACCACCGCCGAACTGCTCGTCATAAAGCGGTTCAGAGGAGTTAATCTGCAGGATAGGTCGCCACTTGTCTTCATCCCCCATATCCTCTTCAGCCTCGACCAGATAGAGCAGGTTGATTTCCATCAGGCGGGCGGTTTCACCGGCACGCTCGAGATAGCGGGCCATCCAGTACATAGAGTCAGCTATGCGACTTAACATCAAAATCCCCCTCAATCCCCCTTTGCAAAGGGGGAGGAATAATCACTCAGCCAGTACCCAGGTATCTTTTGATCCCCCACCTTGGGAGGAGTTGACAACTAAAGACCCTTTGCGCAATGCCACCCTGGTCAAACCGCCCGGCACAACCTCGATATCATCACCGTAAATAACGTAAGGGCGCAAGTCCAGATGTCTGGCTTCCAACTCGCCGTCCATGTAGCAGACATGCCGTGACAGATATACGACCGGCTGGGCAATATAGTTGCGCGGATTTTCCTGAACCAGCGCCATAAACTCCTTGCGTGAAGCCGGGGTTGATGACGGCCCCATCAGCATGCCGTAACCGCCTGATTCGCTGACAGCCTTGATCACCATCCGCTCCATATTGTCAAAGACGTACTCACGGTCCTTTACGTTAGTCATCTGAAAGGTGGGGACATTGCTGAGTATCGGCTGCTGGCCGAGATAGTAGCGGATTATATCCGGTACGTAGGGATAAACCGCCTTGTCGTCGGCTATGCCGCTGCCGGGTGCATTTACAATGGCAACATTACCCGCCCGCCACGCGTTGATAACACCGGCGATACCAAGAGCCGAATCGGAACGGAACACCAGCGGGTCGAGGAAGTCGTCGTCGATGCGCCGATAGATGACGTCAACACGCTGCAGACCGGTGGTGGTCTTTAGATACACGATATCGTTGATAACCACCATATCGCGACCTTCGGCCAGTTCCACCCCCATCTCCTTCGCCAGAAAGGTGTGCTCAAAATAGGCGGAGTTGTATATGCCGGGAGTAAGAAGTACGATCTCGGCATGGTCTGTACCACGTGGTGAGAGAGCCCGCAGTGCTGCCAGCAGCAGCGAAGGATAATGTTCGACTCGGCGGACGCGGTATTTGCTGAAAAACTCCGGCAGAATCCTGCGCTCGATGACCCGGTTTTCGATCATGTACGACACACCCGACGGAGTGCGCAGGTTATCCTCCAGTATCAGGAACTCTCCCTGCTCGTCACGTATGATATCGATTCCGCTGACATGTGTGTAAATGCCGCAGGGCGGAACAATGCCTACTATCTCGCGACGGAAATCACGCCCCTGGTAAATCAGCTCTGGAGGAATGACACCATCCTTGATGATCCGCTGTTCACCGTAGAGATCCCCGAGGAAAAGATTTAAGGCCCTTACCCGCTGCTTAAGGCCGGATTCTATCTTGACCCACTCCGGTGCGGTTATAATGCGCGGGATCAGATCAAAGGGCCAGATGCGCTCGATCCCTTCTTCGCTCTCTCCGTAAACCGTGAAGGTCACACCTTCAGCCTGGAGGGCCAGTTGCGATTCATGGGCCTTGGCCTCCAGGGCGTTATTACCGGTGGCCTTGATATGATCCCAGAGTAGCCGATAGTGGTCGCGTGGAGTGAAGTCGTCAGCGTAGAATTCGTGATAGGGGGTGCGGGGTTTGTTCCCTTGCATGCCGGCGGTGTACATGGTCGGCCACTCCTTTGTGAATTGTATTTGGCGAGTATACTGCAGACCTTATGCTACGTCATGCGAATAACCAAAAAACGCTCGTCAAACCAGGGTTCCAGAACGGGTCTGACATCCACCCATGCAAGACCTCCGCCACCACAACCGGGTCGGGGAACAACTATCTGCCGCCAATCGGATATATCTGCTAACCGTCGCAGTTCCTGGGCCGAGCGGGCAATAATTCGCAGGTCCGGCAGCGACCAGGGTGATTCTTCGACGGGAAAAGTAACAATACCATTATCAAGATCAAAGACGTGGCTGCCGTTTTTTTTGAGAAGACTGCCCAATTTTTCGGCAAGGCCTGGAAAGCGACGTACTGCCTGCCCCGCCACACCACGCCCGAATATCGCCCGTCCATCCGGAGTCAGCGAACCGTTTGTGGTTATGGCGATGATCGATGTTCCGGCGTATTCCCAGATGTCGCCTATCGTCTCAAGCATTCCATGGCCGAGCCCCGCAGATAATCGAACGCCTCTCCACGGGTGTTGATAAAACCCGGCATCTCGTTGAGGATATCCACGACCAGATGCAGCACCTCGCCATCGTCGCTCCCCAGCTCATCCATGACGGCCGACAGCATCGGCAGAATCTCGTACAGATCATGCCGGTTGAAGGGAGCCGGGTCGGGCAGACCGGAAAACTTGGGTTCATCACGGTTGGCAACGTCGCGCGGGTATTTGAATTTCAGGTCTGATGCCTTGACGATGATGGACATGGTTAATGCCCACCGCAGCCGCCGCCACAACCACCGCCGCAACCCGGCTTGACAATATCGCCGGCCTTTGGTTTATCGCAGAGATTCAGTGAAGAGCGGTCCACATACCAGGCCTCATTCTCCATCTTTCCCTGCAGCTCTTTTTTCTTGAGCATCATCAGCACTCGCATTTCGGTCGTTTCCAACAATTTTGCTGCATCTGCAATCGCTACATGAGATGTTCCCGCTTCGCACATGATTTCTCCTTCTCAGGCCGCCTTCGGCAGCGTTTCATTTTCAAGATAGATACCCATCAGCTCGCAGTTGGAAAGCTCGCGTTTGCGCCTGCACGACATGGCACGCGTAAGCTCCAGAAGAGGAACAGCCCGGGCACGGTCAACACTGACTCCCATACTGCGATAGCGCTCTATCAATCCACCCGTACCGGAGTGTTTGCCAACTACAATACTGCGCGTCAGCCCGACTTCGGACGGATCAAATCCTTCATAGTTATGGGGGTCCTTGATAACGCCATCGGTATGAAGGCCTGATTCGTGGGCAAAAACACGCTCGCCTACCACCGGCTTGGATACTGAAAGCGGGCGGTGGGATGCCTTGGCAACGAAGAGCGACATCTCGCGGAAGCGGTGGGTGTCGATGCCGGTCTCAATACCACACGCATGCTTTAAGCCCATGACAACCTCTTCCAGCGCTGCATTGCCGGCTCTCTCCCCCAGACCGTTGATTGTGGTATTTACAAATTTTGCACCGGCACGAATTCCCGCAATCGCGTTGGCAGTGGCCATTCCCAGGTCATTATGGGTATGCACCTCGATATCAACTTCCGGAACCTCCTGCCGCAGAAATGAAACTTTTTCAAACATAGTGAAGGGGTCCATGATGCCCAGCGTATCGCAAAACCGGAAACGGTCGCCACCCAACGAACGGGTGATCTCCATCAGCTCCACCAGAAAGCCTATATCAGCCCGGCTGGCATCTTCACCGCCGACCGAAACGTACAGGCCGTGCTGCTTGGCAAAGCCGAGCGCCACTTTTAACTGTTCCTTGACCGCCTCGCGATTTTTACGCAGCTTATGCAGGATCATCTGATCCGACACTGAAAGTGAAATGTCTACCGCCTGCACACCACAGGCGATACTGGCCTTGATTTCTGGCACCAGTGCCCGGTTCCAGGTGATCAGCCGGGCATTCAAGTCCAGATCAACCAAGGTCCGGATGGAATTCTGTTCTTCTTTTCCCATGGCCGGTATGCCGCACTCGATCTCCCCCACGCCGATGGAATCGAGCATCCGGGCAATTGCTATTTTCTCCCGCCTGGAAAAGACCACCCCGGCGGTCTGTTCGCCATCCCGCAGCGTGGTATCGTCAATGACTATTTCGTGGTTTGTGTTCATGATGCCCCCTATTGCGAATCAATTACTATCCACAGCTCCCCATGGTTGCCAGCCCGTACAGCAGTTCCGCGCAATACTCCGGCTTTGTGCCCGCGTACATCAGTTCTGTTTTTCCAGCAATTCTCAGCCCCCTGCGATTAAACATCCTCAGGGCTGCATGATTTGAAACCGGAGAATCCAGGTAAATTTTTGATCCGAACGGGATCTTTCCGAGAGCAGTATTCAGGAGTCGTTCTGCCGTCAGGCTGTCAAACGCCGCAAACGGCCCGAATTGCACGGAATTCCCGCACGCCTGTGTCACCATAAAACCGGACTGCTCATCTAACAACCCCCCTCTTGCAACCGTAGTCAACAGGAGCGCATCTCTCCGGTCTCCCCAGACGTGATAATCAATTTTTTTCGCAGACTCGCTCAAAACGCTGGTTTCGCTTTGAAGCTCATGCCCTGCATGTCGCTGACGCCCGCTTCCGGTCCATCGAATTATTGAATCAATCTTTTTGAAACCGTGCTTTTCATAAAGCGACCTGCCCTCTGGCGAGGCCGTCAACCAGATTGTTTGAGCACCAGCATCCTGCAAAGCAACCAGCGCTTTATTAAAGAGCGCCTCGCCGAGCCCTTTCCCGCGAAATTCTACCGCAACAATCAGGTTGCCGATCCAGCCGCTCCGCTCGTGAAGCAGCGAGGTTACATGTCCCGCTGTTTCGCCGCTTTCCGTGAGCGCTGAAAAACAACCCTCTGGAAATTCTGACAACAGGAATTCAAACTCCCATGCCTCAACCACCCACTGTTCCCGAAGAGCCAAATTTAGAAAATCCGTTATGTCGACGGCATGAAAAGGCCTGATAGTCATGCTGACGGACTGGACGCTTCGGCAATTGTCATGTTCAAGCTCTGACCTATCAAGCCGATGGCGTCAGCCCGGCACTGTTTGCAGTGGGCAAACTGGCCGATGGTGCCTTCGTTGACTTTTCTGACCATCGCCAGATACTCTTCGCTGGGAGGAGATATGTGGGCCAGTTCGGCCTGAGGAATAATCGGCATAATATTCATGACGAAGGCGCCCAGTTTTTTGACCCGTTCTGCTATCAACGGAATCTGAGTATCATTGATACCCGGCGTTAGAACCGTGTTTACCTTGATCGTCAACCCCAGTTCACCGGCCCGCCTTAACCCCTCAAACTGATTTGCAATCAGTATTTTTGCACCTTCAACACCGGTATAGTGTCTGCCGTGATACATGACATGGCCGTAAATCTGCGCGCCGATTTCCGGATCGACTGCATTGATGGTTACCGTTAAGCTGTGAAGACCCAGCTCGTACAGGCGGTCAATAGATTCCGATAGCAACAGGCCGTTGGTGCTCAGACAGAGCATCAGATGCGGGAACTCATCTTTTACCATTCTGAATGTCTCAAAGGTCTCTTCATTGGCCAGCGGATCACCCGGTCCGGCGATGCCGATTACTTTGATAATCGGACCCGCTATCGGACTGGCCATGACCTCCCGCACCTTTGCGATAGCTTCCTGCGGTGTCATAATCCGACTGGTGACCCCCGGGCGGGACTCGTTGGCGCAGTCGTGCTTGCGTGAGCAGTAGCCGCATTTGATGTTGCATTTGGGTGCTACGGCAAGATGCATTCGCCCGTTTTTGTGGTGATTGCCGCCAAAACAGGGGTGCCCCTGGATCCTGTTTTTCATCTCGCATGCAGTTGCCATATTCTTTACCTCCCGAAATGAAAAACGCCCGCAGGAGATTGTCCCACGGGCGTCGTTGCCGGTACTGGCATTGTTTAAGCATAGAATGTGCCATCGCTGAAAGGAATTATCCATGTATAACAGCCACAACCTTGAAGAAGTCAATGATCGCGCCCGTGCAGCCTTTATCGGCATGGCGGTTGGTGATGCCCTGGGAGCAACGGTCGAGTTTATGAATTCATCAGAGATTG
>CAZUGI010000079.1:0-8720 GCA_964619855.1 uncultured Geobacter sp.
AGCTGAAGGAAACCGCCATGGCCGGCAATCCGACCTGTATCCAGTGCAAGACTTCAGATCATATTCTCAAGTGGAAATTCATGGGCGATAAAGATCCCAAAGCCAAGTGGGATCGCACATCCAGCATCGTAGATGTTGCCAAGGACACCAATAACCCGGTTGGCTGCATTCACTGCCATGATCCGCACGGAACACAACCCCGTGTGGTGCGTGACGGTCTGATTCAGGCTATAGAGCGTGATACCAAGGACAATATATTCTCGAAGAACGGCAAGACCGATCTGAAGGTGATATCATTCCGGGACGGCTTCCGCAAAATCGGTGTGATGAGCAAAACTGATTCGCGCATGATGTGTGCCCAGTGCCATGTCGAGTACAACTGTGGAGCCGGAACCCAGTGGAGCGACGGCAAGCCTGTTACCTATACGGACCAGCGCACCAACCACTTCCCGCTCAAAAATGCCCTGCAGCTCTTGAAGCATTACAAGGAGCTGGACTTCTTTGACTTTAAGCATGCTGTTACCGGCGCCCGTCTGATCAAGTTCCAGCACCCTGAAGCTGAAACTTATGCCGGCAGCGTGCATGATAAAGCAGGTGTGCAATGTCATCAGTGTCATATGCCCAAGCAGAAGGGCAAAGACGGTAAAATGTTCTCCAATCATGGTGTGGTCAAGCCAAAGCTGGCTGTTAAAGCGTCCTGTCTGGGATGTCATCCGGACAGCACCGTTGAGAAGAAGCAGTATGAAATGGATTCGATCATCAACTACACCAAAGGTAAGATGCGCAAGGCAGAGTACTGGCTTGGTCAGTTGATTGATGCTTTTGCTGCCGCACAGCGGATGGGGGTAGCTCCGGCAGTCCTTGATCAGGCCCGCGAGAAGCATGAGGAAGCGCATGTCCTCTGGGAATATTGGACCGCCGAAAACTCGGATGGCTTCCATAACCCGGGCCTAGCCCGCGAAAGTCTGACTGGATCGATAGCCGCATCCAAAGCCGGCGTCAAGCTGCTGAATGATGCCATGGCGGTAGTAAAAAAGGATGAGGTTAAAAAGTAAGTCTGGTTGAATGTATGAAATAAAAGGGCCCTGTTTCTTCTGGAAACAGGGCCCTTTTAGCGTATAGGATGCTGAGATGTCTATTTCAAGGGATAGTCCGACATCCGTACAAAACTGAAACCGCGCTTTTTCAGCTCCGGCACTGCCGCCATGATCCCGGCTCCGGTTCCGGACTCGGGGTGGTTCATATGCAATAGGGCGATATCTCCCGGAGTTGCCTTTAAGAGCGCCGCTGTTACCTGGGCCGCACTGAAGGTCGCTCCGGCATCCCCCAGAATTGAAAAGCCTGCCACTTCGTGTCCCAGCGCATTGGCCACCTGTACCGCCACCTCATCATAAAAAGCGGTGCCGGAGCGATACAATTTCGGCCTTACTCCGCTGATTTCTTCAATTTTAGAAGCATTCAACCCGATCTCGTCCACCAGCTCTCCGATATCCTTCGTGCCGGCAATGCCGTAGACCGAGCGGCCGTTGACAGAGGCCGGCTTGTGCCACATCCCGTGGTTGGCAATTTCAAAGAGCGGATTACGTGCCAGCTTCCGGAACAGCTCCGGATTTGCATCAATCCAGCGGGCGTTGATGAAGAGAGTGGCCGGGATCTGTTCGCGTACCAGAAAATCCATCAGACGGGCATCCACGCCTTTCCCTTTTGCGCTGCCACAGGCGTCCAGTGTCAGGGCCATGACTTTATCTTCAGTATCCAGACGCCTGCGCACACCGCTGACATTCTCGCCCCACTGGGTCGCCTTACGGCCGCTATATGCGGCTTCCAGCTGCTGCTTGGAAGTTGCGGTCACTGGCAGTTCTGCGGCGTTAAGAGGCAGGATGAAAAATGTACTTATGAACAGAGGCTTGAAGAAATTGGTCATAAATCAGCCCGGGATCAGGTCAAGCTGATAACGATTGCGCAGGTGCGCGATCAGGGTGTTAACACCCTTAAAGGCCTTCCGGAGGCGTTCCTGCTCTTTTACGGAAAGTAGTTGAGGATCAACATAGTTGGAGGGAATATTTCCGTATGTTATGGAGCGGAGCTGACGTTCCAGGCGGATTTGCATGAGGTATGTGAAGGATTCCCGAATGAAATCCAGGTCGCTTTTGGAGAGATAATTCATGTGCTTAAGGCGGTCCAGCTTGTCCCAGGTAGTGCCGCCGGTAAAACCAGCCTCGAGTGCCAGCAGCCCAACGCCGCGCGTCAAGGCGAAAAGCCCCCCCTTCTTCAGATCCATTTTGCCGCTGTATTCCCCTTTCTTCTCGACCAGGAAACGCCCGAAAATTCCGAGTGGCGGCTTGAAGCCGGAGATAGTCCGGGCCATATTCGGGAAAAATATGGTGTTATTGCTGGTGCATTGGCAGAGGTGGGTCTGCAGCTCTTCCTGAAAGGCAGCATCACCATGCAGTACCCGCAGATCCTGAAACACTCCGAAGAATACGGTGTGATCCGGGCTGGGCATGGTTATCCAGCGCTCGGTCAGATGCTTCCACTCCGATAGGCTGTGGCACCAATCCGGATTGCAGGCCATCATGTTGCCGGGGCAGAGCGGCACGCCGATACTCTCCAGAGCAACGGCTATCCGCTCCGCAAAGCGATGCACTTCAGCCAGGTTATCGGCGGATATATCATCGCGGTACACAATGGCACTGTCCTGGTCAGTACGCAGGGTCTGTTCTTCGCGGCCTTCGCTCCCCAGTACAAGATAGGCGGCTCCTTCAGGAAGGCGGATATCTTCCCGGCAATCCAGAATAAAGATCAAACGTTTGGTCATGGCATCATTGAAGTGCGCGATAAGCTGGATCAGGCTTTTCACGTCGGCATTGGTATTTACCGCATAATGGAGCATGCCGGTCATCTTCTGTCCGAGCAGCGCCAGCTGCTCGATTGTAGTGGCAGATTCGATTTCCTGTATCAGATACAGAGGGCTCTGGGTCTGAATGCGGAACAGATCGGTGTCGGTCATCACTCCAATCAACTGTTCCCGCTCATCGACAACAAGCAGGCGGTGAATATTGTGCTTGGCCATCAAAAAGATAGCCTTGAAGAGGTAGTCGTTACGGTGGATGGTGATCAATCCGGCACTCATTATATCCCGTGCAGTCAGATTGGCAATATCGCCGACTCCATTAGCAATCAGGTCTCGCAAGTCCCTCAAGGAAACAACACCCACCGGCTTACCTTCGGCCACTACTACAATGCCGGAGATATTATCTTTCTTCATTATGCTGGCCATTTCAACCAGACTCATTTCAGGCGAACAGGTTATTGGCGGGCAATGGCAAATTGCATCGACCGGAATAAAGAAAAAACTGTTCTCGCTTATGACGGGCATCAACTCCTCCGGATATTGTGTCAGGCCGCATTTTTACTTGCTTGACGACAACGATGCAACGATTATTTTTCAAGTGCTGTTTTGTTATCGGTGAGTTTGATATGAAAAATTTTTAAAAACTGTTTTGAAAATTTTACGAAATTAGTTTGAAAACTCGTAGAATAATCGACAATAAAATGTGAAAAAAGCAGAAATATTCTGAAGTATTTTTATAAATTACCAATACCATATTCGTGTTTAATATTGCCTTAACCTACTATATTTAAAATGTATTCTAAAAAAATAATATTTCTATAAAAAAAATATTGACAATTTTAAAACGATGTAATAGAAAAGCGCAAATTTGTGTATGAAAGGTGGTTCAAGGCGTCGTTGCCGCCTTGTTAGTTAATATCGGCAGAGGTGTTCATGAGAGATAAGGTGCAATATTCGGTTCAGGCAGTGGCTAAGGCTATTGAGTTGTTGGAAGTGCTGGCCGAAGACGATGCTCATCCGACAGTACAGATACTGTCAGAAAAGCTCGGCCTGAGTCGAAACAAGACCTTCCGCCTGCTGGCGACGCTTGAAGAAAAAGGCCTGATTGAACGGAGTGAGAATACCGGCGCGTATCATCTGGGGCTGCAGGCTTTCGAAATGGCGCAGCATATCCTCAAAAGTGCCAGCCTGATCCGTCTGGCGCATCCGGTCATGGAAGAGCTGGCGCGTAAGCTGGACGAAGCAATCTACCTTACGGTCATGAACAACGATGAAGTTCTGTTCCTCGATATGGTCGATTCCTTTCAGCAGGTCAAGGCGGTTGACCTGGTCGGCAAGCGCTTCCCGTTCTTTACCAACGCCGCCGGCAAAGCCATCAAGTCAGTCAGTTCGTTCGATTTTTTCGGACGGTCTGACAAAAAGCGCGGCATACCCAACCCGAAAGAGCTTGAAATTGAACTGGACGAAATCCGCAAAAAAGGGGTCGCGGTCGATTTCAACGGTCTGGGAGATGGTATCTGTGCCGTTGCGGTCGTCATTCGTGATTATGCCGGCAAAGTGGTAGGTGCCCTGACATTACTGGCCCCCTCCTTCCGGATGCTGCAGGAGCGGTTGGAGAAGGTGATCATCCCCTGCATGCTGGAAGGTGGCGAACAGCTTTCCATGAAATTTGGTTATTCACGGTCGTAGCAGCACCGTTTTACACACTTTAAGGAAAGGAGAGAAGCACATCTAGGTAGATTGAAAATCGATTCGTTTAGACAGAAACTTTACTAACACAAAGGGAGGTTAACTACATGGCACTTGAAACTGGAGGAGTAGAAGTAAAAGAAGAGATTACCCAGGAACAGAAACTGGTTATCGTCGCTTCTTCGGTCGGCACCGTATTCGAATGGTACGACTTCTATCTGTACGCAACCCTGGCCCCGTTCTTTGCGGCTCTTTTCTTCCCGAAAGGCAATGAGACAGCAGCACTCCTTTCGGCCTTTGCAACCTATGCCGCCGGCTTCCTGGTCCGTCCTTTCGGCGCGCTGGTGTTCGGCCGTATCGGCGACATCGTCGGTCGTAAGTACACATTCCTCGTGACGATTCTGGTCATGGGTCTGGCCACATTCATCGTCGGTCTTCTGCCGACTTTTGAAGTGATCGGCTGGTGGGCCCCGATCATCCTGGTTACCCTTCGTCTGGCACAGGGCCTGGCTCTGGGGGGCGAGTACGGTGGCGCTGCAACCTACGTTGCCGAGCACTCCTCGCACGACAAGCGCGGTCTGAACACCGCCTGGATTCAGACCACAGCCACAGTCGGCTTCTTCCTGGCACTTCTGATCATCGGTCTCTGCCGCACACAGATGAGTGAAGCCGTATTTAAGGAGTGGGGTTGGAGGATTCCGTTCTGGTGCTCTATCTTCCTGCTTGGCATCTCCATCTACATCCGTATGAAACTGAATGAGTCCCCGGTATTCGCCAAGATGAAAGAAGAAGGCAAGGGTTCCAAATCGCCTCTTTCCGACAGCTTCCTGAAATACCCGAACAACAAGTACGCTCTGCTGGCCCTCCTGGGCGCCACCGCCGGCCAGGGTGTTGTCTGGTACACCGGTCAGTTTTATGCACTGTTCTTCCTTCAGATCACGCTGAAGCTGGACTTCCTGACCACCTACACACTGATCGGCACTTCGCTGATTCTGGGTACGCCGCTCTTCATCTTCTTCGGCTGGCTGTCTGACAAGATCGGCCGTCTGAATATCATTCTGGTAAGCTGTCTGGTTGCAGCCCTGACCTACTTCCCGCTGTTTGCAGCTCTTACCCATTATGTAAATCCGGATCTGGAGAAGTTCCAGAAGAACGTTCCGATCACCGTTACTGCGGATACCTCTAAAGAGAGCTTCAACCTGTTTGTCGGTCCCTGGACCAAGTTCTCCGATGTTGACCGCGTTAACGACCTGCTGACCAAAAACGGTCTCAGCTTCAAGAAGATCAATGCACCTGGCGATAAGGTTGTTACAACCATCGGCACGGTTGAGATCGTAGGTCTTGATGCCAAGGCCATCAACGAAGAACTCAAAAAGCAGGGTTACCCGGCCAAGGCCGATCCGAAGAAGGTCAACTATCCGATGACCATTTTGATTCTGTTCATCTTCATGGTCTATGTAACCGGCGCTTACGGTCCGATTGCAGCCTTCCTGGTCGAGTTGTTTCCGACCCGTATCCGCTATACCTCCATGTCGCTGCCGTATCATATCGGTAACGGCTGGTTCGGCGGAATGCTGCCTCTGACCGCGACTGCGATAGTTGCGCTTAAAGGCGACATCTACTACGGTCTCTGGTATCCAATCATTGTTTCACTAATGACCGTTGTCGTTGGATTTATCTTCCTGAGAGAAACAAAAGACAGGGATATCAATACCTACGAGCATGGCGATCATTAACCAGTAGCTGGCATTTAAGGCTGTAAGCGTAATGCCTTTTGAAGACCGGGCCCGGCTGATGGTGTAATTGCCATCTGCCGGGCTCTTCTCCATATCACAGCAGGCAAAAGTCATAAGGAATCGATAATGGCACAAAACATCTGTGCAAAATGTAATCAAGGACTAACCCCCAATGCGGTCAAATGTCCGCAATGCGGTGAATACAACGTAAAGGGTTTGATGAAGTACGGTTTTGCACTGTTGTATCTGATTGTTGTTACGATTGTGTATTACAGATGGATAGCAAAATAAGAGTGACGGTGCTTCACTTTAAATTAAACAAATAGGCAGCAAAATATATAAAAAAAGACAAGGGAGGTTATTGCATCATGATGAAATGGATTATTATTATTCTGGTGATTATCATCGGAGGTACGGTTTATGTACTGAAGAATGGCGGTGGGTTGGAGATGCAGGAGGAGCACAAGGTTGAGGCGCCTCACAAGCCCGCTGCAGCTGAGCCTGCCAAGGCCCCGACAGCAGAGCCTGCCAAAGCTCCGGCTGCTGCTGAGCCCGCTAAAGCTCCTGCCGCTGAGCCGAAGAAGTAATCAAAACCGGCTATCAGGTCTGACGGCCTGATAGCCGGGCCTTAAGGAGTCTCTATGCAGACGATCATGCTTGGAATGAAATCGGTCCCGGGAGTTATGGGGAGCATGTGCTCTGATTCAAGGGGCAACGTTCTGGCACACACATTTCCGGCACTGTTTGACCAGAGCGCACTGAAAGGTTTGGCCGAGCTTATTCACGACAACAGTCTTGGTCTTCATGAAGCGACCGGCGAGGTCAGACTTTTTGACATTCGCGCCGAGCTTGGCCGTATAATAATCAAAACCATGCCGCGGGTGTTTTTAACGGTGCTCTGTGAACCGGCTGTCAATGCTCAGCTTTTGATGATTTCACTGAATGTTGCTGTCAAGAAAATTGAAAAATTCACCGATGAGCAGTTGCAGGCCTTGGCCCCCAAGCTGTCAGAATCGGTTCCGAAGCCGACCGCTGTAAAACAGGCTGCCCAGGTAGAGCCTGAAAAGAAACATGCACTTGTTACGCTGCAGGATTGGTTTGAAAAAAGAATGTAGTACCAATTCCAGATCAAAGCCCCATTTTTTGGCTCGTCTTCGGCTCCTCAACATACTGTTTTGTACACCTTCGTTGCCTCAATCCTCGCCGCCTTAATGTCATCTTTGATTTGAAATTGGAATAAGTTGCCTCTTCCTTCCACCCTACAAATATACCCTGGATTAATTTGTTTAAAGAGGCGCTAACACTGCGCCGTCCTGCCTCTGCCCGTATACCGTTCAACCTAAAACCGACATTCGAAACACTGAGGCACAGAGAACACAGAGCAATCATTGCGTTTCCAAACAAAAAACACGTCAGCATAAGGGTGAACAGTGTTTTTTGTTTTTAAGCGTCTAACCTGCTGTCTAATCAAAGGTTTATCCTCTGTTAACTCGGTGTCTCTGAGTTAAACCGATTCTTATTGGTTCAATATCACATCAGTAAAGCCCACAAAATGGTCTCGTTTAGGTACGCCCTCGCACAACGCCGGTTTAAAAAAATACATGGATTTTTTGAAAACACCTCTCTTACCGTGTTGAATAAATGCAAGTATATAGCTGTTTAAACATTAATCTATTGCAAAAAACAATATAATGTTTACTTTTAAATATATGACAATTGCTTGAAATTATTTGTTAATTAATAAAATATCTTTTTTTTAGTCAAAAAAGATTGACAAATAAATAAAACAGCGTACTGATGTATAAAACTTATTCAAATAAAACGGCTTTTCTATAGGACGTTATCGCTCATGCATATTTATGTGAATCGGAGTGCAAAATGATGAGAGATAAAGGTCAGTATTCAGTACAGGCTGTAGTCAAAGCTATCGAATTGCTTGAGGCGCTTGCCGAAGACGGTGCCCAGCCGACTGTGCAGGTTCTAGCAACACGTCTTGACTTAAGTCGTAACAAAACTTTTCGTTTATTGGCTACCCTCGAAGACAAGGGATTGATCGGGCGGAGCGAAGATAACGGCACGTATTATCTGGGTCTGCAGGCTTTCGAAATGGCGCAGCATATCCTCAAAAGTACCAGCCTGATCCGTCTGGCACATCCGATCATGGAAGAGCTGGCGCGTAAGCTGGACGAAGCGATCTACATCACGGTCATGAACAACGATGAAGTCCTGTTCCTTGATATGGTTGATTCCTTCCAGCAGGTCAAGGCGGCAGATCTGGTCGGCAAGCGCTTCCCGTTCTTTACCAACGCCGCCGGCAAGGTCATCAAATCGGTCAGCTCAATCGATCTTTTCAGCCGTGTAGGCAAGAGGCGCGGCATACCGAATTCGAAAGAGCTTGAAATTGAACTGGACGAAATCCGCAAAAAAGGGGTCGCGGTCGA
>CAZUGI010000079.1:8820-13063 GCA_964619855.1 uncultured Geobacter sp.
TAATCAAGGACTAACCCCCAATGCGGTCAAATGTCCGCAATGCGGTGAATACAACTATAGAGGTCTTATTAAATATGGGTTTGCTTTTTTGTACGTAGTTGTTGTAACAGTTGTGTACTATAAATACATGGCAAAGTAGTCTGGTCAGAAAATTGTTCGGCGTTGCCCGAAAAATCAATAAACAAAGTATGGGAGGTTATTGCATCATGATGAAATGGATTATTATTATTCTGGTGATTATAATCGGAGGCACAGTTTATGTACTGAAGAAGGGGGGCGGCTTGGAGATGCAGGAGGAGCACAAGGTTGAGGCACCTCACAAGCCCGCTGTAACTGAGCCTGCAAAGGCTCCGACAGCAGAGCCTGCCAAGGCCCCTGCCGCTGAACCAGCTAAAGCTCCTGCCGCTGAGCCGTCGAAGAAGTAATCAAAACCGGCTATCAGGTCTTGTGGCCTGATAGCCGGCCTTAAGGAGTCTCTATGCAGACGATCATGCTTGGGTTAAAGTCGGTTCCAGGGGTTATGGGAGCAATGCTCTCGGATTCAAGAGGTAACTTGCTGGCTCACTCCTTCCCTGATTTTTTTGACCAGAGCTCTCTCAAAAGTGTGTCAGAGCTTGTAAATGATAACAGCATAGGTCTTCAGGAGGCGACCGGCGAGGTCAAACTTATCGATATTCGAACTGAGCTGGGTCGGATAATCGTTAAATCAATGCCGCGCCTGTTCATCACGGTGCTGAGTGAACAGGCTGTTAATCTTCAGCTGCTGATTATTTCACTTAATGTTGCCGTCAAGAAACTTGAAAAATTTTCTGATGAGCAGCTGGCCGCCATTCTGCCCAAGCCGATGGTGCAGGCGATTGAGGCCAAGCCTGAAACTCAAAAGGCCGCAGTTACTGAGGCTACACCGGTTAAGAAACATTGGATAGAGAGAATGCAGGATGGCCTGGAAAGTAAAATGAAATAATCGGTTTTGTTTTGTGCAGTATTAATAGTTCTGGCTTATAGTTTGTCACCGTACGTAATTTGAATCAAATCAGTAATGCAGTTAATTCTGCATTTGAATGGGATCATTATGAAACAGTTGTGCGTGTTCGGTGCCAGTGGCCGAACCGGTTTGATGCTTATCAATAACGCGGTTGATCGTGGATATTCCGTAACCGCCTTCTGCCGGAACGAGTCTGACAGGCAGTATCTGCCAGAGGATGTGGCTTTTGTTGTTGGTGACATTACGAATATGGACCACCTCGAACGGGCTGTGGCCGGTGCGGATATTGTGATTTGTGCCTACGGGCCGCGCGAGCCATACAAAGAAGTCTTCTGTGCCGATGCGACTGCTAGAATCATCGAGTCCATGAAAAAACATGGCGTCAGCCGGTTGCTTTGCATAACCAATGTATTTGCCGGCGACTGTACAAAAAATCTGTCGTTTTTTATGAGAGCTATGGCCTGGCTTTCAAGGCTGACACGGGCCGAGGTGACTTCGGACAGGGTCCGGCAGGAGCGGACGGTTGAAGAGAGCGGCCTTGACTGGACGATCGTTAAACCCTCCGAATTGATCCAGGAAAATGAAAAGCCCCGTTTTGTTCATGGCGAAGAGCTGATGATAGATGCCTATTCACGCATATCACGATACCATTTGTGCAACTTTTTGCTGGAACATCTTGAGGCCGACAAATATCTCCGCAAGAAAGTCTTTCTGCGTTATCAGGCGGGTTAAATTTCTACAGATGATCTGTTGATTTTCAGATTATGCAGATGATGACGATCTGTTTTTAAGTCCGTAGCATTCCGAAGTTATTCTGCCGCAACATCCATCAATATAAATCGCATTTTTGCTCTGGACGATACGGTCGTCTGCAGAGCTATTTCCGACTGTTCAAGACCGATCAGGCCCTGTCAGAATTGTTACTATGCTGCTATTGACAACTGGGAATATTTGATTATAACAGGACGCAGTACCCTGTCTGGTTTTACTGGTCTCAAATGATGAAAACAATTCTGTGGAAAGATATTCTGATAGCAAAAAAAATATTGACAATAATAAATCAAAGTCCTTAATAGAACGCGTTTGGCAGAAAGTGTCTCGACTGTTTATCTGATACGGTTCGCTTTTGTTATGTGATCATTGGAGAAAGAGGAGGAATAAATGCAACTGACTCAGAAGCATCGTGATTACTGGAATAAAAATCTGGCAATCACCTCAATTCTGCTTTTCTTCTGGTTCCTTACCACATTCGTTGTGGGCTGGTTTTCAAGTGAACTCAACAGCATTATCATCGCAGGTTTTCCACTCGGTTTCTACATGAACGCCCAAGGCTCTTTGATCATTTACGTCATCATCATATGGTACTATCAGCACTATATGAATAAGCTCGATCTCGAGTATGATGTTCACGAAGGAGATGATGAATGAGCCATTCAAAGCAGAGCAGCAAGGCCTTTTTTAAGCAGCTTCAGGAGTATTATTCCTGGTACACAGGCGGTTTTTTTGTATTCCTGGTTGTTCTTGCGATTGCTGAGCAGATGGGTATGTCTCGCTCGATGATGGGTTATATATTTCTGCTGGCCACAGTTGCCTTGTATGGCGGTATCGGTGTCATGTCCCGCACAACCGACGCATCCGAGTATTATGTAGCAGGCAGACGCGTTCCGGCCCTCTTCAACGGTATGGCAACCGGGGCCGACTGGATGAGCGCGGCTTCATTCATCGGCATGGCCGGTACCCTGTACCTGGCCGGATTTGACGGCCTGGCCTTTGTTACCGGCTGGACCGGTGGTTACTGTCTGGTGGCAATGCTGCTGGCTCCGTATTTACGAAAATTCGGCCAGTACACGATTCCGGATTTTCTGGGAGAGCGTTATGGAGGTAACATTGTTCGCTCGGTAGGGATCTTTGCCGCCATCCTCTGCTCGTTTACCTACGTTATTGCCCAAATCTACGGCGTTGGTCTTATAACCAGCCGTTTTACCGGCCTTGAGTTCGGAGCAGGTGTTTTTGTAGGTCTGGGAGGCATACTGGTTTGTTCCTTTCTGGGCGGCATGAAAGCGGTTACCTGGACTCAGGTGGCTCAGTACATTATCCTGATTGTAGCCTATCTTACCCCGGTAGTCTGGCTGTCAATCAAACATACCGGCAATCCCATCCCGCAGATCGCCTATGGCGGGGTGCTGGCCAAGGTGACAGAGCGGGAAAAGGTACTGAACGCTGATGTGAAAGAACTGGAAGTGCGGGCCATCATGAAGGGGCGCGCCGATTCGGCTGTTGCAGCTCTTAAAAATCCGGAAGATGCCTTTGCCAAAGGCCGGGCTGATCTTGAAAACACGCTTGCCAAGCTGAAATCATCCAATGCTCCGGCCGGTTTAATAGCCAAGGCCGAGAAAAATATCTTCGAGTATCCAAGAGATGTAGCGACTGCCAAAGCCAAATGGAAAAAGGACAAAAATCTAGAAGAACGCGCTGAACCTATTACGCCGCACGCCCAGCCATTTCAGGGTAAGAATCAGGCCGAAAGAGACAAATCCCGGCGTAACTTTCTCGGCATTGTTTTTTGTATGATGATCGGCACCGCCTCTCTGCCGCACATTCTGGTGCGTTACTACACCACCCCTTCCGTTCGCGAGGCTCGCAAGTCGGTTTTCTGGTCTTTGTTCTTCATATTTCTGTTGTATTTTACAGCCCCGGCCTTGGCGGTTTTAGCCAAATTCGATGTGTATCATTTCCTGGTAGGTTCACAGTATGCCGCCTTACCGGCCTGGGCAGCCAGCTGGGCCAAAATAGACCCGACTCTGCTTTCGCTTACTGACTTTAATGGAGACGGCGTAGTACAGCTGGCTGAAATAGCCCTCGGAACAGATATCATAGTGCTGGCAACTCCGGAAATTGCTGGACTGCCTTACGTTATCTCCGGTCTGGTGGCCGCCGGTGGCCTGGCCGCCGCGCTTTCAACTGCTGACGGTCTGTTGCTGACCATCGCCAACGCCCTGTCGCACGACCTGTACTACAAGATGATTGATCCATCCTCTTCAACCGCCAGACGGGTGGCCATTTCCAAAGGTTTTTTGCTGTTTGTGGCCATAGTCGCTGCGTATGTTACTTCTCTCAAGCCGGGCAACATCCTGTTCCTGGTAGGTGGGGCATTTTCTCTGGCGGCTTCAGCGTTCTTCCCCGCACTGGTATGCGGCATTTTCTGGAAACGTGCCAACAAGTGGGGCGCTATCTGCGGCATGGTTGCCGGACTCGGAA
>CAZUGI010000080.1:0-12854 GCA_964619855.1 uncultured Geobacter sp.
GCTAAAAAAACGGGGGTCGTTCCCTGCTGTGGTGTGCTGCCCTCAGTACGCGGGAATTGCCTGAAACAGTATACTGACCCCCACGGTTGAGGAAACTCGCCGGAGGCCCTTTATGCCGACGGCAGGGTGGAGAGAATGAATAAAAGAGGGATGACCGTTTTCCGGTCATCCCTCTTGCGTTTTCAGGCAGTTACCTCAAAAAGGCTTTCTCTACTTAAATATTTTCCTCAGGCATTCCAGCAGACGCTGGTTCTCTTCACGGCTTCGCACCGCTATACGGAAGAAACCGGCCGTCAGTCCCATAAAGCTTGAACAGTCGCGGATCAGTATACGGTGGTGTATCAAGCGTTCCTTCAATTCTCTGGCACTCATACCCTCTTTAATTTCAATCAGCAGGAAATTGGCGCTGGACGGGTATACCTTGAACTGCCGGAACTTTTCCAGGCTTTCAAAGAGGCTGCGACGCTCCTGACGCAGAAATTCAATTGTCTGCCGGTTGTGCTCACTGTCCTGGAGTGCGGCTACTCCGGCAACCAGAGCCATGGTGTTGACGCTCCAGGGTCCCCCCATGGAATCCAGTCTTTCAGCCAGATTGGCGTTGCTGATTGAGTAGCCGAGGCGCAAGCCGGGGATGCCGAAAAACTTGGTCATGGAACGGAGTACTATGGCATTGTCACCCCGCACAGAAAAGCGCTTGGCTGAAGCTTCTTCGCAGAAATCCATAAAGGCCTCGTCAAGAACCAGAAAGGTGCCGGCATCGATGCAGATCTGGTAGATTTTTTCGATTACCCGCTGTGGATAGAGTGTTCCGTTGGGATTGCCTGGATTGCATAGGTAAAGGACATCAATGCCGCCAGCCAGAGCCTGCTCCAGTGCGTCAGTATCAATGGAGAAATTGGTGGCGGGGGTGAGAATGAAATGTTGCACCTCCCAGTGCTGCTGGCTCAGAGATCGGACGTATTCACTGAAAGAGGGGGAGATGATCAAGGCTCTATTGCCTGGCAGCATGGCCGGCAGATGGTAGATCAACTCTGTCGAACCGTTGGCAATTGTGAAATTAGCCGGTGAAAGGTTGTGGTATTTTGCCAACGCCTGTTTCAGGTCGCGGTGATTACAGTCTGGATAATGTACAAGACTGTCGAGTGCACAAATCAGAGCCTTTCTTACCATTTG
Source organism: uncultured Geobacter sp. (assembly GCA_964619855.1). Taxonomy (GTDB): domain Bacteria; phylum Desulfobacterota; class Desulfuromonadia; order Geobacterales; family Pseudopelobacteraceae; genus JACRCG01. The sequence goes on from CAZUGI010000080.1 coordinate 1,174, forward strand.
AGACAGGCCGAAGGGGTTGATGCTGGCAGAAAAATCAGATATTTCGTCAGGGGGCACGCCAAGATTTTTGGCTACTGTGAATATATTGCCGCCATGATCATAAGAATGGGACACGTATCCTCCCAAGGAGCAGAGTTGCCGAGACGCAGGCGGCAGCCATCAGGATGGTTGTGATGTACATGAGCTTTATCATACCGCGGTATGACCGTTCGTCAAGTGCCCGGCCCGGATCACCGATATGCTCTTTCCATGAAGGTATTCCGTCATAGCTGGCTTTTCCACCCAAGCGTATTCCCAAAGCCCCGGCGGCAGCAGCCTCAGGATGGCCGCTGTTCGGTGAAGGATGTTTAAGTCTGTCCCGCAGGATGATTCGCAGGGTGCCGGATGCAGAACAGCCGCCCACTGCAGCTGAAATGATCATCAGCAGGGCCGTCAGGCGGGCCGGGATAAAATTGAGAAGATCGTCCATGCGGGCTGAAGCCCGTCCAATAAGCAGATAACGCTCATTCTTGTAGCCTACCATTGAATCCAGAGTGCTGACCGCCTTGTAGGCTATGGCTGTGACCGGACCGCCGACTGAAAGCCAGAACAGCGGAGCAATTATTCCGTCGGAAGTGTTTTCTGCAACCGTTTCGATCAGTGCCCGCCAGATTTCAGGCTCGTCAAGCTGTCCGGTGTCACGACCGACGATCCATGACAGGTAATGTCGGGCTGTTGGCAGGTCACCGGCTGAGAGGGCTGTTGCGACACGAGCCGACTCGACGTGCAGCGATCGGGTGGCAAGACATGTGGATGAGATAATTACGGTGCCTATGAGACCGGCTAAAGGGTGCAGATAGAAAAGGACGTTCAGGGCCAGCCAGACTGCGCCGGCTGCGCTACCGACTGTTATAATCAGCAGCAGGACCCCGGCCAGCAGCGGGTCAAGCCAGGGACGCCGCAGGCAACGATCCAGTACGTTGATCATTTTACCTATCAAGATAACCGGATGGGGCAGCCAGCGCGGATCACCCATGAGCAGATCCAGTATCAGCGCCAGAGTGATGATCTGCGGATCAGGGGTTATCACTGCCCACTCCGCAAATGGTCAGGAGTAGCGGCAGATCCAGGTGCTTTTCAAGCTGTTCGGCCAATTGATCAAAGGGGTCGTTCTGGGGCTGTTTCTGGACGCCGCGTCGAAGCGGCATGCCTTTTTCGAGGCGGATGCGGTTCAGGTATATCTCGCGGAAACGTGCATTTTCAAAAATGCCATGCATATAGGTGCCGAATATCCTGCCGTCAGCGGAGACGGCACCATCTTCGACCGTTACCGATGATTCACCGCGCCGGAAGATTCTGGCAAACGGCCTGACAGAGGGTGCCAGCGTTGTTTTACCCATATGGATTTCGTAACCGGTCATGACACCGTTGCATTCCGGCGCCACAAGAAGGCCGGCCTCTTCCAGGTAACACAGAGACTGGTGGGTTTCCTTTTCCTGAAGTATCGTGGTTTCAGAGGGAAGAAGGTCGAGTCCCTGGGCTTCCCTTACAGATGATTCGAAGCCGTCGGGGTCAAGAACACGTGTGCCCAGCATCTGGAAGCCGCCGCAAATGCCGACAATATGCCCTTTGAAATGTGTAATTGCATCGTAAATCCCACGTTCCATCAAAAAGTACAGATCGGCGATAGTGGCTTTGCTGCCCGGAATGATCAGGATGTCGAGATCCTGGAGATGATCCGCCACTTCTACATAACTCAGCCGTACGTCCGGTTCACCCTGCAGCGGGTCAAAATCCGTAAAGTTTGATATTCGCGGCAGCTTTAAAATACCGATGTGGATTTTCTTAAGCCCGGTCATTATGTTGACAACTTTTGAATAGTGGCCGAGAGCCATGCTGTCCTCGGCCGGCAGGCTGAGATCCGAAAACCATGGTAGTACTCCCAGTACCGGCACTCCGGTCCTTTCCTGTATGAAATCAATTCCGGGCGCCAGGATTTGCGGGTCGCCGCGAAATTTATTGATGATTATGCCCCGGATATAAGCCCTCTCCGAAGGTTCCAGCAACTCAATAGTGCCGACAATCTGAGCAAATACTCCGCCGCGGTCGATGTCCGCAATCAGGATAACCGGACAGCGGGCCATCATCGCGACCTTCAGGTTGGCGATGTCGTTGTCCTTCAGGTTGATCTCGGCGATGCTGCCCGCCCCTTCAATGACAATAAACTCATAGGCCTGATGCAACCGGTCAAAGCTTTCCCATATTTTGCTGAAGACGGTCGGTTTGTATGCATCATACTCGCGCACGCTCATATTGCCGACCGGTCTTCCCTGCACAACTATCTGGCTGCCGGTGTCAGAGTTGGGCTTGAGGAGTACCGGATTCATGTCGGTATGTGGGTTGATGTCGCACGCCTGAGCCTGTACAGCCTGGGCCCGGCCGATTTCGCCCCCTTCAGGGGTGACATATGAGTTGAGCGACATGTTCTGAGACTTGAAGGGTGCCACCGCCATGCCGCGTTTAACGAGATAGCGGCAGAAGCCGGCTGTAATGACCGACTTTCCGACATCTGAGGCTGTGCCGCAGAACATGACTGCTCCCGGTTGCGGGAGTGGTCCCTGCTCGTTAATTGTCTCCATCGGCGGGGAAGCGGCCCCGTATTTTCCGGCGTAGCCACGGGGAGTAACCATTCGCCCGCTCCTGTCAATAAAACTGCTGGCGTTGCCGATAAAGACGATGCTGGACATGTCAATTTCATGTTCAAGTAGCTGACCAAGGGTCGTAACGATGACTGCCTGACCATCCCGGCAGGCATTTCTGACTATGCCGGCTGGAGTCTCTGATGGCCGGTAGTTCTGTATAATGCCGACCGCTTCTTTTATCTGTTTTTTGCGGGATTTGCTGCTGGGATTGAATATGGCAATGACGAAGTCGGCCTGTGCAGCGTTATCAAGTCGGGTTTTGATCAGTTCCCATGGTGTGAGCAGGTCTGACAGTGAGATGACCGCAAAATCATGCATCAGGGGTGCGCCAAGAAGTGCCGCCGCAGCCTGCACAGCCGATATGCCCGGAATAACCTGCACGTCAGGCTGAGGTGCCGCCGGATTCTCTTTGAGGTCCAGTTCAAGAAGTTCCAGGACCAGCCCTGCCATGCCGTAAATTCCAGCGTCCCCACCGGAAATCATGGCAACCGACTCTCCGGATATGGAGCGATGGATAGCTTCGCGGCAGCGCTGAATCTCCTGCATCATCCCCGTGGCTACGACCTGCTTGCCTTCCAGCAGGGGCCGCACCAGGTCAATGTAGTTGCCATATCCGATAATGGTTCCGGAGGCAGCGATGGCATGCCTGGCCGCGTCGGTCAAATGTTCGACGGCGCCGGGACCGGTGCCGACAATATAAAGTGGAGCCATAAGATGCCTCATTGTAAAATGGGGAAAAACGGTGCCGGATTCTACACTTCAAACGAGGAAAGATGCAAGCAGAGACTGGGAAGCAGATACTTTTATTCAGCCGGAATAAGACGAATACAGCTGCTTGACCCTCACCAGATAATCACGCGTTTCACGCGGCAGACGGTCAGGTCGTTTGTCGACATTGCCAGGCCCCCAGTTGTAAGCCGCCAGGGCTGCGTCAATGTTGCCGTTGTAGCGCTGCAGAAGATCCTTCAGGAAGCGGGTGCCGGCCATTATGTTCTGTTCCGGGTCAAAGGAGTCGCTGACGCCCAGTGAACGGGCCGTAGCCGGCATGAGTTGCATCAGACCCTGCGCGCCGGCATGGGAAACAGCACGGGGGTTGAAGTCGCTCTCGGCTTTGATGACCGCTTTTATAAGTCCGACATCGACGCCGTGGCGTCTGGATGCGTTGGCTATGATCGGGTCGAGCCATGAGGAATCGCGATGTCTGGGCTGAACTTCCGTCCTGGGTCTGTCTTCTTCTGTAACTTCGGTTAGTTCCCGCAGCTGCGAGGGTAACTTGGAAGGGGTGGGTTTTGATGCAGGGCTGCTGTCTCCCGGATTGGCCAGGTTACTGCCGTAGGCTTGAAGCAGAGAGCTAGCAGAAGGCAGCGGGCGAGCGGTGACGGCTTCCGATGGTGGATCGCTCGCCAATGAAAGTGACGTCTGCAGCATCTGCAGGCTGAAGGATTCAGCCAGCGCTCTGGCTTTCTCAGCGGCAGTTGCCTCCGTGGCATTTTCTGACAGAGCCTGTTCGAGTCGGCCGGCAAACCCGCGCTCATTCTTTACGGAATTGTTGTCAGGCTTCTGGCGGATGGCGTTCTGGGAAGCCAGCTGAGCAAGATTGTCTATAATGTGGACCGACATTTTGACTAATCCTCACCAATTGCCAGATTCTTTTTTTTAAGCTTCTCTATCAGGGTCGTACGCTTAAGATTCAACAGCACGGCCGCTTCCTTCTTGTTTCCACCGGTGCGGGTAAGAGCCTGCAGGATCAGACGATTCTCAAACTCTTCAACTGCAGAGTTCAGGCAGATACCACCTTCCGGAAGCTGAATTTCATCGCCTGACTCAGGCACCTGTATCTGAAATGTCAGTCTGCCGGAAAGATATTTTTCAGGCAGGTCATCCGGAGTAATGAAACCGCTGTCTTTGAGGATAACCAGTCTTTCAACCAGATTTTCCAGTTCACGCACATTACCCGGCCATTCGTAATTGCAGAGAGCTTCCAGTGTTTCGCGTGAAAACCCTTTTACCGCATGGCGCTTGTCGTTGTTAAAGCGTGTCAGGAAGGCATTGATCAGCAGCGGGATGTCTTCACGCCGATCCCTTAACGGAGGTATGGTGATCGGTATGACCGAGAGCCGGTAATACAAATCCTCCCGAAAATCCCTGCTGGCAACCAGATCCTCCAGAACTTTATTGGTGGCCGCAATTATTCTTACGTCCACTTTCTGTGATTTTGATGCGCCGACCGGTTCAAACTCCCTGTTTTGAAGAACCCGCAGAAGTTTGACCTGCAGATTGGCCTTCATATCGCCGATCTCGTCCAGAAAGAGGGTGCCCTTGTCGGCCATTTCGAAGCGGCCGGCTCTGTTGGCGTAAGCTCCGGTAAACGAACCCTTGACGTGCCCGAAAAGCTCGCTTTCCAGCAGGTCATCCGGTATGGCCGCGCAGTTTACTGGAACAAAATTACGGCCGCTTCTGCCGCTCAACTGGTGTATTGCACGTGCTGCAAGTTCCTTGCCGGTGCCGGACTCGCCCTGCACCAGTACGGTGGCATTCGATTCGGCTACTTTTGTGATCATTTCGAACAAGGCCTGCATCGGTTTGCTTTTGCCGATCATTGAAGCCGAGAGGAGTTGATACTGTCCGTCATCGCCGGCGGCACTGTCCAGCATCTTCATGGACTGAAACTCACGGGCTCTCATGACAAGGCTTTCCAGTTCGTCCAGATTCAGAGGCTTCGGAAGTGTGAATACGTTTTCATTCACTTCACCGGCAGCCTGTTTGGCTCCCCGGTCTCCATAACCGATCAGCACAAGCAGCGGATTTGCAGAGGCGGCATGTTCGCGAAAGTCAGGAACAATCGATTGAAGATATGCCAGGTCGGCGATGATTATGTCGGCGGAATTTTTCTGGAGAGTGTCAAAAAAGGAGGCACTTATTTCAGTGTGAGCGATATTGTAACCCTGATATGTCAAAAATGCAGACACCAGATCGCGGGTTTTTAGATCATTGTCGGCGATAAAGATTGTGCCGTTAGCGTGCATACTGTGATGTCCCTGAAATGAGTTGAATTTTGACTGATAATACTAGGCTTTATATAAAAGTCAATAAAATGACTTTAAAGCACTCATTTTTTTCTGAACGTGAATAGATTCAGTCAGATCTCTTACAAATAATGACCCTCAACTAACAAGATATTTTTTGTTTAAGTCACTTGATATAGGGCCATTTGCATGGTAGATTGGCGGGGTATACAAAAATGCAGTATGGAAGCCGCTCCACCCATTTCGTGCGGACCGTGAGGAGAAAAAGATGAACAACGCATTGGTGCCGATAAAAGCTGATAACGCTCTCGGCGAACTCATTCAGCTGGTCAGTTTCAACCTTGACCAGGAAGAATACGGTGTGGATGTGCTACGGGTACGTGAAATAATCCGGATGCCGATTGTGACCCGTGTCCCCAATACCCCCTACTACGTTGAAGGGGTCATAAACCTGCGCGGCAAGGTTGTTCCGATTATCTGCATGAGGAAAAAATTCGGTCTGACAGAGACTGAAAGCGATAAACAGACCAGGATTATGGTTATGGATATGGAAGGCGAATTGATGGGTTTTATTGTCGATGCGGTATCGGAGGTTATCCGTATATCCGGCAGCGAGATTCAACCATCACCGGCAATGGTCGCCGGCGGAATCGACCAGGAGTGCATCGCCGGGGTTATCAATCAGGCCGAGCGTCTTCTGGTTCTGCTCAACCTGGAGAAGATGTTTTCGCGTGATGAAAAGAATTTCTTCACTGGAATGTAGTCAATTCAGTACCTGCGGTAAAAACTAACCAGGAGCATCAAACTATGCCACCAATTGATTGTGAAGACCAGGAACTGTTGGAAGGTTTTCTCTCTGAGACGACCGAGTTGCTGGAAAAACTTGACGATGATCTCATTGCGTTAGAGAAGGCTTCCGGGGATACCGAGTTGATGAACAGAATCTTCCGGTCCATCCACACCATTAAGGGCGCTTCCAGTTTTCTTGGGTTCGACCTACTGGTAAAGGTTGCCCATAAAACGGAAGACGTCCTGAACCGGCTCCGAAAGGGTGAACTGATAGTGGATTCCGGGATCATGGACGTTATTCTTGAGGCCACGGATCTGGTTAAATTGCTGGTGAGCGACATTAAAGCGGGGGAAATACAGGAACGTGAAACGGAAAGCACTATCGCCAAATTGATGCCGTTTCTGCTTGAAAATGCCGGAGCATCGCAGCCGGCGGCCGCCAAGCCGGCGGCCACACCTCAGCCGGCGGTAACTGAACAGGTTTCGACTCCCGCCGCCAAACCCGAAGAGCCTGTTGCTTCCGAAGTTTCCAGTGAACCGGCCGCGGCTCCTGAAGCGCCGACTTCGCAACCCTCCGCCTCCGCGCCTGTTCCTGCCGCCAAGTCGGCTGCAGATGTTTCCGCCAAGAAGGCACCTGCTCCCCCAAAGCCAGTAGAAGGCAAAGGGGATGATCTTTCGGACAACACAACCGTACGTGTTGACGTTAAGCGCCTGGACGATTTGATGAATCAGGTTGGAGAGCTTGTTCTGGAGCGCAACCGCATGATCCAGATCAATCAGGACCTGCAGCAGAGTGACACAGGTCGGGCCGATTTCCATGAGGAGTTCGGCAAATTGACCAAGCGGATGAGTTTTGTGACATCCGAACTGCAGATGCAGGTTCTGAAAATGCGGATGATCCCGGTGGAGAAAGTCTTCAAGAAGTTCCCACGTATTGTGCGCAGTATGTCACGTGATTTGGGCAAAGAGGTCGATCTGCAGATCATCGGCGAAGAGACCGAGCTGGACCGCTCCGTTGTTGATGAAATCGGAGATCCGTTGATCCACCTGATTCGTAATGCCATGGATCACGGGCTTGAAACTCCGGAAGTGCGTCTGGCAGCCGGAAAGCCGAGGGGCGGCACCCTGATCCTGGCTGCTGTTCATGAAGGCAATCAGATCATCATCAGCATCAAGGACGATGGGAACGGGATTGATACCGAGCGGGTAGGGCGTAAGGCGATCGAAAAAGGACTTATTACCGAGGAGCAGTTTGCCGGCATGAGTCAGCGTGAGGTCTTTGATCTGCTTTTCCTGCCCGGCTTTTCCACCAAAGATAAAGCTACCGATCTCTCCGGCCGCGGCGTCGGCATGGATGTGGTCAAAACCAATATCAAAAAGCTGAACGGACTGATTGAAATCAAGAGTACAAAGGGGCAGGGGTCGGAATTCATTCTTCGGCTGCCGCTGACTCTGGCTATTATCCAGTCCCTGCTTGTGGAAGTAGAAGGTGAAGTTTACTCTATTCCGCTCTCGTCGGTGCTTGAGACAATCCGAGTTGACCAGCGCCAGTTCCATCTGATCGGCGGTCAGGAAGTTTTAAAGCTGCGGGACATTGTGCTGCCTCTGATCCGTCTGCAGAAAGTTTTTAACGTTCAGCAGCGTAGTGAAGCCAGCGACTTCTGCTATGTGGTTGTGGTCGGCGCTGCGGAAAAGAGGATGGGGCTGGTTGTAACGCGTCTTGTCGGCCAGCAGGAGGTTGCAATCAAGTCACTTGGAAACTATCTGGCCAATATTCCCGGTATTGCAGGTTCCACCATTCTTGGAGATGGCCGGGTGGCTCTGATCGTAGATCCGGTTGGGATGACCGAAGGGTGTGAGACACTCGCTCGTTAGTTCCGGTGCTCTGCTCAATGTAGAGCACACTAACACATGTACGACACGCCAAAGGAGTGAAACGTGGCAATAAGCGATAAAGATTTTGAACAACTCCGCGATTTTATCTACAACCTCTGCGGAATGTACTTCCACACGACCAAAAAATATTTTCTTGAAAGCCGGCTAACTCGCAGAATGGAAGCCACTGCTACCAAGACGTATCAGGAATACTACCTGCTCCTCAAATCTCCAAGAGGCTCGGAAGAGCTGAAATATCTGATGGATGAGATTACCACCAACGAAACATATTTTTTCAGAAATGTGCCGCAGTTGGCCGCCATGGAAACCAAGCTGCTGCCGGAGATAGTTGAAACCAAGAACAAGATGGGTTTCAGAAAACTCAGGATCTGGAGCGCCGCTTCATCTTCCGGTGAAGAAGCGTATACCATGGCGATGATTCTGCTGGAAAAACGGGCAACACTGCTGAAGGACTGGATCATCGAGATTGTCGGAACAGATATAAATGAAACGGTTATTGCCCAGGCCAAGGAAGGAATCTACAACGCCTACTCTGTCCGCAATATCCCGGATGTATATAAGCGCAAGTACATTCGTGAGGACAATGGCAAGTTCATTCTTTCGCCGGATGTCAAAAAGTTCGTTACTTTCAACAAGCTAAACCTGTACGAAGATTCCAAGATGATATTCATGAAGAGTTTTGATTTTATCTTTTGTGCCAATGTGCTGATCTACTTTGATACCGCTTCCAAGTCCAAGGTTGTGCAACATTTTTACAACAACCTGCAGCCCTACGGCTATTTCTTTGTCGGGCAGTCAGAATCCCTGCACGGGGTTAATGACAAGTTCAAGACTGTTCATTTTCCGGGTGGTTTTGGCTACAAAAAATAGCCTGAAAGGTTTTTAGATATGGATAAGAATCTGATGATGGAACGAGCTGAAATTCTGGTGGGTGCGATTGATGATCTGCCTACCATACCGGTCGTCGCGACCCAGGTACTCAGTCTGCTTGACAACCCGGATGTCAGTATCGAGGAGATTGCTGATCTGATGCTGTCTGATCAGGTAATGACGGCACGGGTCATGAAACTGATCAACTCTCCGGTCTACAGGCCGGCCCAGGAAGTCACCTCTCTGAAGCGGGCTCTGGTTTACCTCGGTCTGCGCCATGTCCGGGAGCTGGCCCTGACTACATCGGTTATAAATGCGTTTGACGGAGATTCCGGAGCTCTTGAACTGAATGCTTTCTGGGAACATTCCTTCGGGGTCGGCATGGTCTCCAAGATAATTGCCGAAAAGGCCGGCTACAAGGATCTTGAAAAGGCTTACATTGCCGGAATTATTCACGATCTAGGGGAAGTTTTCTTAAGCAATTTCCTGCGTGAACCCTTTGCGGAAGTACTTGAGTACGTTGCAAAGCATCCGGTAAAGCTGGTTGATGCGGAAGCGGAGATTCTTGGAACGACCCACTGCGAAATCGGGCTCTGCATGGCTCACAAATGGAACTTTCCGGAAGCCTACTGCGAAGTGATAGCCTGTCACCACTCCCCGGGTGAAGCAACTGTGGACCCGCTCCTATGCGCCATTGTCAACCTGTCAGATCTGTTCTGCACCGTCAGAGAGCTTAATTACGGCGGTCGTGAGTGGATCAGCTTCAATCTGAGCGATGAAGAAGCCTGGAAAATCTTGAAGCAGGCATCGCCTAATCTGGCCCAGATGGATGTCGAGAGATTCTGTTATGAACTTGATGACGCTATTCCAGATGTCAAAAACCTGGTCGCATCGATATTTAATTCGGCTGACAAGGCGCAATCCTGATGCTCATGCCACAATCTGCCAAAACCAGAGTTTTGATCGTTGACGACTCATCCTTCATGCGTATGGCGATACGCAGCATTCTTTCCAAAGAACCTTCTTTCGACATAGTCGGCACCGCTGCAGACGGCCTGGAGGGTGTTGAAAAGGCGATCGCACTCAAACCGGACATCATCACAATGGATGTGGAGATGCCGCGAATGGACGGCATTTCTGCGCTCAAGCAGATCATGGCCAAAGCGCCAACCAAAGTCATTATGGTCTCCACTCTCACTAACGAGGGGGCCAAATCCACTTTCGAGGCGCTGGATGCTGGAGCTATCGACTATATTCCCAAGAATGTCACAGATTCTACCGATGCACAGAATATCTTCAGGCAGGAACTGCTGCGCAAGCTGAAAGAAGCGGTCTCCTCACGCTTTGGCAGAACAGTGCCGGTGTCTTCCGGCGTTGCACGACCTGCTGCTACAGCCGCAGTCTCTGCGCCGCGCCCCTCATCGTCAAAATTTGCCGGCAAGAAGATCCAGTATGTCGGCATCGGAGCCTCCACCGGCGGTCCGGTTGCGCTTCAGGAGGTACTCTCGCGGATTCCGGTAAATTTCCCGTATGGCATCATGGTCGGGATCCACATGCCCAAGGCCTTTACCGGCCCGTATGCTGACAGGCTGAATGCAAAATGTTCCATGACCATCCGTGAGGCGGTTGACGGAGATGTGCTCAAGCCGGGCCTGGCTTTGATCGCTCCGGGCGGCATGCATACGACTCTGGTGCGTCAGGGTGCCAGCGTCGTTGTCAAAATTCAACCTACCAGCAGCTACCCGCAATATGTCTATATCCCTTCAGTTGACCTGATGATATCAAGTATGGCGGAGGCGACCAACGGTTCGATGCTGGGTGTCATCCTGACCGGTATGGGGAGTGACGGTTTTAAAGGTATGCAGCTTCTGAAACAGAAGGGTGGAGTCACCATTGCCCAGGATGAGACTACCTCGACCATCTACGGCATGCCAAAGGCCTGCGTTGATGGAGGCGTGGCAGATGAAGTGCTGCCGTTAGGTCAGATTGGCTTTGAAATTTCTAAATTCATGGGGTGAGATGAAAATCTGATTCCGAAACAAAGTCGAAGGGCGACTGAACTGGTCGCCCTTTCAACTTTTATCTTTGTGCAAACACAACCAGCCCCCCGCCGGAAATCTCCACCCGGCAGTTGGAGAACCCCCGCCGTTTGAGCCTGAACATGATCAGCGGTGCGACCAAAGGATGGACTCCGGGCAGGATCAGCGGGAAATGTGAGTACGACATTCCAAGGAGCGCGACTAATGTAGCTTTGAAGCTGGACGGTTTTGTTTTTACCTTCTTTTTCCGTCTCGTTGCTGATTTCATACCCTAGCTGTGCTCACTGGTCTCATGGAACTCAAGATCCTTCCAGTTTTCAACGGTATTGTCCAGCCGCCACTGGCTGCCGGCCATATAGGTCAGTTTACCCTCTCCATCA
>CAZUGI010000081.1:0-12587 GCA_964619855.1 uncultured Geobacter sp.
ACTAGACTGGGGGTCTAGTGGTCGCAAGTTCAAATCTTGTCGCACCGACCATAAAAAACAGCCACTTAGGAGATTTCCTTAGTGGCTGTTCTGCTTCATAGGTAACACATAGGTAACAAGTTGGAGCGTCAATTTGGCATTTTAAGATGTCTTTTCGTTGACCTCTAACTTATTCGGCATCTATTTTCTTTTCCACATGGTTCTGGCCGGCATTAACGAATGAAAAAGCTCCCGATAATCGATACTGATAGCGGCAGATACTATCTGACTGATCTGATCAGAGAGGTCGTTGATTTTCGCTCTACTCCTCAATCCAGGGGGATGGACCCTCCGCCAGTCCAGAAACCGGTTCCGCCCGGCAGCAGGATAATCAAGCTACCGAATCGGGATACATGGTCAATTCCGACCTGTGATCTACAAACCGCCATTGCCAACCGCGAAAGCCACAGACGTTTTACTGTCGAGCCACTCTCCCTGGATGAGCTGGCCTTTCTGCTCTGGTCTACCCAGGGTGTCCGGGAGTTTATTCATGAAGCAGCCGTTTTGCGAACCGTACCTTCTGCCGGATGTCGTCACCCGTTTGAAACATATCTTGCCGTATTGAGAGTGGAGGGGCTTGAGAAAGGCATCTACCGTTATCTGTCGCTTGAACACGCTCTGATATTCGTCAGGTCTATTGATAACCTGCCGGGGCATCTCGCTGCTGCAACTCACGGTCAGAGTTTTGCCGGTCAGGCTGCGGTTACCTTTATCTGGACCGCTATTCCGGAGCGTACCGAATGGCGTTATGCTGAAGCATCCTACAAGGTGATCGCGCTGGATGCCGGCCATGTCTGCCAGAACCTATATCTGGCATGTGAAGTTATAGGGTCCGGAACCTGTGCTATAGCAGCATACGATCAGATCCTATCAGATGCTCTCCTGGGAGTTGACGGGGATGATGAATTTACCGTCTATATAGCTCCGGTGGGGAAAATTGCCAGATAACAGTACCGAGAAACCGGCTGTTACCTGGCAGGTTTACATCATTTTCTGCTCCGATAACTCCCTCTATACCGGGATTGCCACGGATGTGGAAAGACGCTTCCGCCAACATGCAGATGGGGTTGGAGCCAAGTATTTCCGGGGGAGACAGCCAGGGCGGGTGATCTATCAAGAGAGTGGACATTCCCGCAGTACAGCCAGCAAGAGAGAGTTGGAAATCAAGGCGCTGACCAGGGCCGAAAAGAAAATCCTTATTTCTTCTGATATGAATGAGATCGTCCAACAGTAGCACTTATCCAATATTCACGCATCTTCAGCCTAGTAGCATCCTCCTCTTGACAGGCTCTGTTTCACCATGATAGGTTACTTTTAAGTAACCTATCATGGAGACATCTCATGCAAGAACTAACCGACCGCCAACGAAACGTCTATCAATTCCTTATTTCCTATAGCAAACAGCACGGTTATCCCCCCGCCATGCAGGAGATCGCCGGGCATCTCGGCGTGACCGGCAACCTGGGAGTGATAAAGCATTTGAACGCCCTGGAGAAAAAAGGATACATCACCCGGACTCCCGGCAACTCCCGTGGCATCAGACTGACTTCTCCCAATTTTTCTTATCCTGAAACCACGGCACGAATGATCCACAGCGAAGACCAGTTCTCAATATTTCTGCCGGTAGTCGGCACCGTTCGGGCCGGTCAGCCCCAGCCGCCGCTGGAGGACATCCAGGAATACTACTCCATTGATCGCAATGTGGCCCGATCAGGAGGGAGCTTCTTTCTGAAGGTCAAAGGCGACTCCATGATTGATGCCTCCATCCGCGAAGGGGATCTGGCCCTGATACACTCCCAGGATATAGCACAGGACAGGGATATTGTTGTTGCCCTGGTGGATGGTGAAGCCACCCTGAAACGCTTCTATCGCGAGAATGATCATATTCGCCTGCAACCTGAAAATCCGGCCATGGAGCCGATCATCATCCGCGAGGGGCAGGCCGACGTCTCCATTGTGGGCAAAGTAGTCGGCATCTACCGCTCCCTGGATTAGACCATGCAGCTGCACCCCAGTGACATACGGGTAGCGGTGGTATTCGGCCCCGGCCTGAAAATCAAGCCGGTATGGTTTGACCTCAACCGCAAGCAGCACACCATCCGGCAGATTACCAACAGCTGGAAGGACCGGAAGGGTAAAACTACGTATATGCACTTTCACGTCACCGATGAAGGTGCCCTGTATGAACTGATCTACAACATGGCAGATGCCAGCTGGAGGCTTGAACAGATTGAGGCGCTATGATGGAGCGAACCATTATACATATCGATATGAACGCCTTCTTTGTGTCGGTCGAGCAGCAGTCCAACCCGGAACTGCGAGGCAAGCCGATGGCCGTCACCGGCAGCAGCAGTCGCACGGTCATCCTGACCGCCTCCTATGAAGCCCGTGCCTGTGGAGTAAAGACCGGCCTCACCACCTGGGAAGCAAAACAGAAATGCCCCGGGCTGATCCTGGTGCGTGGCAACAACCGCCTCTACACCCACGTATCATCCCAGATCATGAAACTCCTGCATGACTACACCCCGCTGGTGGAAGTATTCTCTATTGATGAAGCCTTCATGGACATCACCGGCTCAGTCAAACTCTTCGGCGGAATAGAGCGCATCAGTTACCTGATCAAGTCCCGCATCAAGGCCAGATTCGGTATTACCTGTTCCATCGGTATTGCTCCCAACAAACTGCTGGCCAAGCTGGCCAGCGAGATGAAAAAACCGGATGGTCTGACCATCATAAAAATGGGAGATATATCCAGAACCCTTGAACATCTTCCAATCAGGGAACTGTGTGGTATCGGCAGAAAGATGGAACGGCAACTGTTGTTGATGAGCATCTATACCTGTGGTGAGCTGGGACGCTGCGACGAGGGCAGGTTGATCAGGAAGTTCGGCATTGTCGGTAGCAAACTGAAGCAGATGGGGCAGGGTATTGATGGCAGCCCGGTGATACCGGCCGAAGAGGCAGAGGATGTCAAGAGTGTCGGCCATAGCATGACGCTCAAGCAGGATATCCATGAGCGGCCAGATATTCTAAGGCACTTGCTGCAGCTCTCTGAAATGGTCGGACGCCGAGCCAGGCGCTATGGAGTCCGGGGTAAGACCGTTCATCTGACCATCCGCTATGCCGATTTTACCACCTTCGGCAAGCAGGAGAGCCAGCCCAGTTACATCAATCTGAGTAATGATATCTACAAAGCTGCTGTAAAGATTCTGGACAGCCTGGAGCTGACTCAGCCGATCAGGCTGCTGGGCATCCGGATCACCAACCTGCAATACCAGACAAGCCAACTGCCGCTGTTCCCAGAAGATCAAACCAGACTCAAGCTGACCGAGGCTATGGACGATGTCAACAACCGCTTCGGTGATTTTGTTGTCATTTACGCCAGCCTGCTGGATCAGGAGGCAAAAGGGAGCCACGTTATCTCACCCGCCTGGCGACCGGAGGGGATAAGGAATGTTGCCGTATCTTAGGGTAGGTGTGGAAGATTACAACTTAGAATCATGTTAATTAAGTATTAGAAATTGACATCGAACCGTTTTGGTATCGCGTGTGAAGAGCAATTATCCACCATTGACAACATCTGAATTGGATCATGGAATATTTACTCATACAGTTACTGGTGCGGTAGTAATTGAATGAATTTTCCAGTTTTAACAATAAATGCCCATCATATGGGAAGTTGATTCAACATTTTTTGCCTTGTTATAATGTCAAAGCGTTGCTACCATCCGAATCTGAAACGCCTTTCACAGAACGGTTTCAAGCAGATCACAGTGCAGTGGATAGAGCTTGAAATGCCATTTTTAATTGTGTCAGCTTATAAATCAGAATCTGATTCAGATTCTTTTCCCGCTGAGATAGCATGACCATCTCAGTATACTCAATTAATGCTCTTGCCGTAACGGGCCGGCCTTGCCAGAAAGTACATGCCAACTATGCCAAAATATGAGGAACCGCTTTTCCGGCCGCCAAGTGAGGCCAGAAGTCTGATTTTTCAGGTTACTCTGGGCTGTTCCCAGAATACCTGCACCTTCTGCGGAATGTACAAGGGTAAACGTTTTCGCCTTAAACCGGTAACTGATGTTATCAAAGAGATTGAAGGAATTCCGGAAGCCTACAAGCAGAGGATTGAAAGGGTATTTTTAGCCGATGGAGACGCTCTGGTCTATCCTTTTGACGGGCTTGTGCAGATATTGGATGCCCTTGCTGCTGCCTATCCACGCATTACCAGGGTCGGCAGTTATGCCTCTCCAAACAGTATGACAACAAAAAATCCGGAACAGCTGGCCGTGCTTCGCGAAAAGCGGTTACGCATCCTCTACTTCGGTCTTGAATCCGGAGACGATGAAACACTTGTCAGAATCAAAAAGGGATTCACAGCCGACGAAATGGCAAAATTATCAATCAAGGTTCGGGATGCCGGGATGAAGATGTCGGTAACCGCCATTCTTGGCCTGGCCGGCAAAGGTCGCAGCCTGGAACATGCCGTAGCGACCGCAGCCTGGATCAATCGGGTGAACCCGGAGTATTTTTCTCTTTTGACACTGTTCCAGCGCCACAACGAAGATTTTGTCAGGACGCTTGATCAATGCTCACGCAGAGAGCTGATGCAGGAAGCTCGGGAACTGTTGTCAAACCTGAATCCGGCCCGTACGATTCTGCGCTCGAATCATGTATCCAATTTCCTTACGCTTGAAGGCAGCTATCCCAAAGATCGGGAGAGACTGATCAAAGACGTAGACATTGCTATGGAACGTGCCAAAATGTATCCCGGTTTTCTGGACGAGGTGCCGGAATATTCAGAGGAGTACTACTAACGAAAAGGAGACTAGTATGAGCAAAGGCGAAGACAGCAAAAAGGCCGAAAAGAAAGCACCGGCTAAAACTCCGAAGGAAAAGAAAGCGGATAAGAAGATAAAAAAGGCTGAAAAGAAGAAATAGCCGGATCTGCGGCACCTGCTAGACGTACACGGAAAAGCTTTCTCGCAGCACGTTATGTCCTTTACGTGCGCCGGGAGTTTGACTCACTGATTTTCAGATGAAGAACGTCGCTGTGTATGTCTTTGAGTGATTTTATAATTTCTTTTCGAAGATTTTTCTTCTCCGGAATCTGGGCCAGTTTGTTTTTAAAATCGTTGGCGGCTATTCTCAGAAGCAATTCCGTGCTTGCCCCGACTTTCTTAATTTCAAAGTCCTCTTTAACTGCCAGAATTATGAGTTTGAGGTTCTCGATTGTAACTACATCTTTTTCAATATCTGCCTTGTACTGGGCATTGGATGTTTTATCAAGATGGTCCGTCAGGGCCTGCTTGATTTCCTGACAGGCGGCATTAATGCTATCCAGTAGCTTGAAGTTGTGAGTCCAGTTTGTTTCAGTCATAACTCTGCTCCCAAGGCATAATTATCTGTCAGAATAATCGTATCAGAAAAATTCCAGTTGGAAAGTGCTTCAGAACAAAAAAGTCGAAAAATATCAGGAGTGGTTATGATTGAAATACTCCGCAAACGCCGCAGTATCCGAAATTTCACATCCGAAATGATAACTCCGGAAACCATCGAAACGCTGGTCGAGGCTGCGCTGAGAGCGCCTTCATCCCGGGGCATCAACCCATGGGAGTTCATAGTGGTTGATAATCCGGAGTTGATAGCCGAGCTTTCCAGATCAAAACAGCATGGCTCGGAATTTCTCAAAAGAGCGCCTCTTGCAATTGTAGTCTGTGCCGACAGCACCAAGTCGGACGTCTGGGTTGAAGACTGCAGCATAGCCGCAATTGTCATACAGCTCACGGCCGTGTCACTGGGCCTCGGCAGTTGCTGGGCGCAAATCCGAACTAGGCCGCACAATAATGAAGAATCGGCTGAAGTCTTCGTCCAGACTCTACTCGGTCTGCCTGAGCGGATAAAGGTTGAATGCATACTGGGAATCGGGCACCCTGCCGAAAAGAAAGAGCCGATATCCTGTGACAAGCTTCAACGCAACAAGATTACATATAACCGCTGGGCTTGAAGTTTTTTAAGATGGAGAAATTATGAAAAAAACTATTGGAGTGGTTATTTCTGATGAGCAGCACTCACTCTAGCCTTCGCTTTATCACCTGCGGCAGCGTGGATGACGGTAAATCAACCTTGATCGGTCGTCTGTTGCATGAGTCAAAATCCATCTATGACGACCAGATGACGGCGCTTGAGGCTGATTCGCACCGTTACGGCACTCAGGGTGACCGGATCGACTATGCACTGCTTGTGGATGGCCTGCAGGCCGAGCGTGAGCAGGGGATTACCATTGATGTGGCCTACCGTTATTTTTCGACCGAAAAGCGTCGCTTCATTGTTGCCGATACCCCCGGGCATGAACAGTACACACGCAACATGGCCACCGGAGCATCAACTGCCGATCTGGCCGTTGTCCTGATTGACGCCCGTAAGGGGGTACTGACACAGACCAGGCGCCACTGCCGAATTGCAGCCATGATGGGCATTCGTCACGTGGTACTGGCCGTCAACAAGATGGATCTCGCCGGATTCAGCGAAGCAACTTTTAACGGCATAGTTGCTGATTTTGCAAAATTTGCAGATAAGTTGGCCTTCAGCAGCATTCAGGCAATTCCACTCAATGCACTGGATGGTGACAACGTTTCGGCACCCAGTCCGAATACCCCCTGGTATAACGGTCCCAGCCTGCTGGTCTATCTGGATACGATCGTAACAGATATCACTGCTGCAACCGGTTCCTCCTTCCGCATGCCGGTACAGCTGGTACATCGTCCCAATCCGGATTTCAGGGGGTTTTGCGGGCTGGTGACTCAGGGGCAGGTGCGACCGGGTGACCCGGTCCGGATTCTCCCTGCCGGAGTTACAAGCCGGGTCAGCGAGATCGTAGTCTGGCAGGGCAGTCTTGACTGTGCCGATGCTGGGGACGCGGTCACGCTGGTACTGGAGGATGAAGTTGACGTCAGCCGGGGGAATATGATTGTTTCCGCTTTCGATCCTCCTCAGGTTGCTGACCAGTTCGAGGCCCGTCTGCTCTGGATGTCCGAACAACCTCTTCTGGCAGGCCGTCCGTATCTGCTCAAGCTCAATTTCAATGAAGTTACTGCGACCGTCACAACCATCAAACATCTTGTCGATGTTGGAAGCGGGGCTCACCTGGCGGCCCGCTCACTTCGTCTGAATGAGATCGGGGTCGTAAATCTCAGTCTCAGCCGGGCCGTGCCATTTGAGCCTTATTCAGTCAATCGTGCTCTGGGCGGGTTTATCCTGATCGATAAGATGACCTTTGAAACGGTCGGGGCCGGGATGATTGAATTTGCCCTGCGGCGCTCCAGTAATATCCACTGGCAGTCACTGGAAGTTGACCGCACATCCAGGGCGCTGATAAAACAGCAGACTCCACGCTGTATCTGGTTCACCGGCCTGTCCGGTTCCGGCAAGTCGACAATTGCGAATCTACTTGAAAAACGCCTTCACGCTGAGGGGCGTCACACTTACCTTCTGGATGGAGACAACATCCGGCATGGCCTGAATCGGGATCTTGGATTTACGGAAGCAGATCGGGTGGAAAATATTCGCCGGATCGGCGAAGTTGCCCGTCTGATGGTGGATGCCGGGTTGATCGTGCTGGTGTCTTTCATATCGCCCTTCAAGTCCGAGCGGCAGATGGCGCGCGAGCTTTTTGCGGCTGGAGAGTTTATTGAGGTTTTTGTTGATACTCCGCTGGCTGAGTGTGAACGGCGCGATCCCAAAGGGCTGTACGCCAAGGCCCGGCGCGGAGAATTGAAAAACTTTACCGGTATTGACAGTGCCTATGAACCACCGGAACAGGCAGAAGTGCATCTGCAGAGTGAGTATGAAGCGCCGGAGGTCTGCATGGAGCATATCATCAAGAGGATGGGGCAGATCGCCGCCTGATGTCATTATCCAGAATAACCCCAAAACGTCAGCTTGTTCAGGCATTGCTGATTTCTGCTGCCCTGCTGCTACCTTTTCTGACTGTTGCCGGAAATCCCTTTCTGCGGATGGATATCGGGCTGCGAACACTCTTTCTGGCCGGCATTCCGGTCCGGGTCGACCAGTTCTATCTGCTGTTGCTGGCCACGCTCTTTATCAGTGCGGTTTTTCTGCTGTTAACAGTTGTACTTGGTCGCGTCTGGTGTGGTTGGCTCTGTCCCCAGACAGTCTTCAATGATCTGGCGGAATTGCTTGGAAGTTATTTCCGCAGATTCCGATCTGATTTCATTTCAGACCTGATGGAACATCTCTCCGCAATTATTATTTCTAAAATTATTGCATTCAATCTGTTCTGCTGGTTCATTGCCCCAGATCAGGTGCTGATGAGGCTGCTGAATTTCCAGCTCCATCCGATTCTGTTCACAACATTCCTGCTTGTTACTCTGTTCGGATATCTGAACCTCATTATCGTCCGGCGAAGTTTCTGCCGCAGTTACTGCCCCTATGGCCGGTTTCAGGCGGCCCTGCTGGATTCAGGAACCCTGAATCTGGCTTTTCTTGAGCAGACACGTCATCTCTGTCTTCGTTGCGGAGCATGCGTCCGGACCTGTCCGATGAACATTGATATTCGGGAAGGTTTTCAGATTGAATGTATAAGCTGCGGCCGTTGTATCGACGCCTGCCGGGGTGTTATGGATACACATGCGGGTCAGGCCGGACTGATCGATTACCGTTTTGGTGAGATGCCGGGCAGTCGTGCCATCTTTGGACGCAAAACGATCTCGCTATGTGTACTCTCGCTGCTGCTGGGTGTCGCGCTGGTGTGGGGACTAATCGGAAGAAATCAGGATGCGTTCGCAGTCCAGCGTACGGCATCAGTGGAGCCGAGACAGATGCCCGACGGCTTTCAGGTGCAGCCCTGGCGAGCAACACTCGGCAATCGTTCTGAAAATATAAAGACCTACAGTATCCGGATCGTTTCTCTGGAGGCTGACAAAATCAGTCTGCTCGGGCCGGTGGACGACATCCGGATTCTGGCCAATGAACATCGGGAAGTAACTTTCATGATTAGGCACAAGCGATCCGGAAACGGCCCGGTCCGGGCGCAATTACAGCTTGTCCGCGATAACAGGATTGTCGCCAGGGTGTCAATCGAGCCATGACATCGCTCCAGGAACATATCTGCAGCCACTGCGGGATCAGATTCAGCTGGAAACCGCTCGAAGTGACTTCCGTAGACAACAGCTGTGTCACCACATTCTGCTGTCGCGGTTGTCAGGGAGCGTACGATCTTATCTGTGGTGCGGGCCTGGAACGCTTTTATCAGAGAGTCGAACGATCAATTCCGACTGTTACTGAGGATTCAGATTCAAGCTTTACTGAAATTGATCTGGCTAAAAATATTGTTTCAGAAGGCAATTATTGCAGAATTGACATTCTGATTACCGGCATCACCTGCCCCTCGTGCGTCTGGCTTCTGGAGCGGATGCTCGGCAGAATTCCGGGTGTCGAATATGTAAGCCTGTCCTACAGCTGCGGTGTTGCTTCACTCCGTTTTGATCCCCAACAGCTTGCACCGCTTGAGATATTCAGTCTGATAACCCGTCTGGGCTACTCTCCCCGCCCGTATTCGCCAGAGCAGTCTGAAAAGGATGCCCTCAGAGAGCGCGATGACCTGCTGTTGCGCTTTGGTACGGCACTGTTTCTGACCATGCAGCTGATGGCATATTCATATGCACTGTATGCCGGATATTTTCAGGGGATGGCCCCCGGGATGAAACAGTTTCTGCAGTACGTCTCGCTGGCCGTGACGACGCCGGTAGTATTCTATTCCGGTGCTCCATTCCTGACCGGTGCCTGGCGTTCACTCATGACCAGGGCACCCGGGATGGATCTGCTGATTGCAGTGGGTGCGCTTTCGGCCTGGAGCTACAGCGTTTGGGCGCTCTTTGCTTTTCAGGAAACCTATTTTGAGAGTGCGGCCATGATCGTGACATTTGTTCTGGTGGGTCGGCTGCTTGAACTTTCCGTGCGCCGCAAAGCCATGTCCGGTATCAGCGCTCTGTACGCCTCAGTTCCTCAGCGGGCAGTTTTGGTGGGGGAGGGTGGCAGCCGGCAGATTGAAGTTTCAGAGATCCGTCCGGGAGACCTGCTGCTGGTCAGGCAGGGTGAACGTTTTCCGGTTGACTGCCTGATTATTGAAGGCGAGAGCGAAGTCGATCAGTCGCTTGTTACCGGTGAGAGTTTACCGCTGCTTCTTAAAACCGGTGATGAAGCGCGTTCGGGTTGTGTCAACGTGTCTGCTCCGGTCACGGTTCAGGCTCTGCGACAGGTCGGCCAGAGCTACCTGATGCGTGTTGCCGCACTGGTTCAGATGGCGCAGGCCGGAAAACCAAGGCTGCAACAGCTGGCTGACAAGGTGTCAAGCCGCTTTGTTCCGGTTGTTATTCTGCTGGCCCTGCTGGTTGGTATCAGCCGTTTTTTTGTAACCGGGGATGGAGTGGGCGCTTCTGTCATGACTGCTCTTGCAGTTGTCCTGATAGCCTGTCCTTGTGCTATGGGTCTGGCTGTGCCGGCGGCTGTTCTGGCTGCCTGCAGCCGTTCCGCCTCACTTGGCATTATCCTGAGAGGTGGTGATGTCATCGAGCGGATGGCAGGTGTAACGGTTGCCCTGTTTGACAAGACCGGCACTATAACTGTGGGCCAACCGACTGTCTTTCGCTTTGAATGCTATGGGAAACAGGATGATTCAATGGTCGTTCAGGTGGCAGCCACAGTAGAAAATCTGGCTGCTCATCCGCTTGCCAGAGCAATCGTGCAGTATGCGGCCGGGCAGGGCATTCTGCCGGAATCCTGCCACGATTTCCGCTCAATTCCGGGCCGGGGAATTTCAGCTGCTCTGCCGGATGGAAGACGGATTTACTGCGGCAGTCTGCTCTTTATGCGGGAGAACGGGGTCTCGATAGACGAATGTACTGATATTGAAGGGATTGCCGCAACACCGGTGCTGCTGGCGATTGATGGAAAGCTGGTTGGCCGTTTTCTTCTGCTGGATCAGCTCCGAAGCGGCGCCCGGGAACTGGTGAGTGACCTTGAGTCTCATGCCGTAGATATCAGGATTCTCAGCGGTGATGATCAATCTGTCGTAATGAGGGTGGCGGCAGAAATCGGAGTTACTACAGCTTGTGGAGGGTTGACTCCTGATGAAAAACTGTCCTATGTGCAGTCGCTTCAGGAAAAGGGGCAGACGGTCTTGATGGCCGGTGACGGTGTCAATGACGCACCCGCCCTGGCGGCAGCCTCGATAAGTTGCTCATTGACCGGTTCCAGCGATATAGCTCTGGAAAATGCTGATGTGATCATTTCCGGTGACGATATCTCCAAAATTGCCGCAGCCTATCACATCAGTCGTGCTACCATGACGATCATAAAGCAGAATCTTGCCTGGGCCTTTGTGTACAATCTGATCGGCATCCCACTGGCCATGTCCGGACATTTGACCCCTGTCTACGCGGCAGTGGCAATGACCGCCAGTTCTCTGCTGGTCTCCCTGAATTCATTGCGCTTGATGAGGTTTGAACACCATGGATGAAAGCCTGATAATTCTGATAGTGCTGTCTCTCTGCCTTGGTGCCGGCTGTTGGCTGATATTCATCTGGGCGGTTAAAAAAAGGCAGTTTGATGACGTTGAAAAGCCGAAACATCGCATGCTGGATGATGATTGAGGCACCTGATATTGCTGCAAATCTTCAATTGACAGCCCTCCTCTAAAAATGTATACAGTATGCACTTTTTATCAGTTAAAACGTCTGCTTGACACTCCACCATAACCCACGAAGGAGGAACACCGATGATTGAAGCGTATCTTGCCCATGAGAAGGAGAGGGCGGCACAAGGCATCCCCGCACTGCCGCTGACCCCGGAACAGACCGCCGAACTGGCCAAATTGCTGGTCAAGCCCCCCAAGGGCAAAGAAAAATTCCTGCTGGACCTGATCACAAACCGAGTTTCTCCGGGCGTTGACCCGGCTGCCAAGGTTAAAGCCGAATTTTTGGCCGAAATCGTTGCCGGCAAAAAGAAGTCGCCTCTGATTGACCAGGTTACTGCTATCCGTTTGCTTGGCACTATGATCGGCGGCTATAACGTGGCTCCTCTGGTGGCAGCTCTGAAGGACAAAAAGCTTGCTGATGAGGCCGCCTGTGCCCTGTCCGGCATTACACTGGTATATGACGCTTTTGATGAAGTTGCAAAACTGGCCACCAGCGGGAAGAACGCCGCAGCTGCAAAAGTCCTTAAATCCTGGGCAGATGCCGACTGGTTCACCAAGCGCAAAGGTGTACCCGATACGATCAAGGTCAAGGTCTACAAGGTGGACGGTGAGATCAACACCGACGACTTCTCCCCGGCCGGTGACGCATGGAGTCGCCCCGACATTCCACTGCACGCCCTGGCCATGGGCAAGACCCGCTTCAAGGACGGTCTGGCTACCATCGCCAAGTTCCGTAAAGAGGGTTACCAGGTGGCCTTTGTAGGCGATGTTGTCGGAACCGGTTCCTCCCGCAAATCAGCATGCAACAGCGTGCTGTGGGCCATCGGTGATG
>CAZUGI010000082.1:0-12506 GCA_964619855.1 uncultured Geobacter sp.
AACGCCTGCGGATCCTGCAGGACATCTCCGAGTTGGGTGCCGGTTTCCGCATCGCAACCCACGACATGGAGATCCGCGGTGCGGGAGATATGCTCGGCAATCGCCAGTCCGGCACCGTGACTGAAATCGGCTTTGAGCTCTACAATCAGATGCTGGAGGAGACCATCTGCCGGATGCGTGGTGAAGAGATGGCAGAGCGCGTCGAGCCTGAAATCAATCTCAAGGTACCGGCCTTCATTCCGGAGGCCTACGTCAAGGATGCCGGCCAGCGCCTGGTGATCTACAAGAAGCTTACCCAGGCCGATTGCGAGGATGATATCCTGGATGTTCAGAACGAGGTAATCGACCGGTTCGGGAAATATCCTCTGGCTACCTCGTATCTGTTCGAGATCATGAAGCTGCGCGTAATGCTGAAAAAACTGCTGGTGCGCCAGATTGACTTCAGAGGCCGGACGATCGTCATTTCATTTCACCCGCGCACGCCGGCCAAGCCGGACACCATTATCGGCATGATGAAAAGTGAGCCGAAGAACTATCAGTTCACGCCGGACTACAAACTGGTCTGTGCGCTTCAGGACACCTCTTTTGAGGGAATTCTCACTCTTTCAAAGAACGTATTAAAGCGGTTGCTGCCTGAGGCTTCTTCAACGTCGTAAGCTGCTTCCTCCCCTTATGCTGTCTCACTCAATTTATTCACTCTTTCGTTCTTCAGAAATTCTCCATCCCGTTTACTTCCGCGTTATTTATTCGAACCGTCCCCCAAAACACATAATGTACATTTATTTTACATTATTTTAAAAAGCTCAAAAAAATATGTTTACTTTTATTACGAATTACAATATTATCACCTTCAATATGCTGTATACGCACTCATTATGTATAAAATATTTACATTAATGCCAGATTCAGAATTGTGAAGGGTATTCTTGCCCGCGGATGTAAAAATAATTTATCGAGGAGAGAGCCATGAATGAAGCCGTGAAAAACAGAGGTTGGACCGTAACGTTTGCCGGGTTGGGAATCAATCTGGCTCTTGGTATTCTTTATGCCTGGAGCATTTTCAAGGCATCCATTGAATCTTCCATTAATTCCGGCTTGGCGGGAGCATTCAACTGGGATCTCGCGAAAGTCAATGATCCGTATTCCGTATGCTGCCTTGTTTTCGCGTTTGCAATGATCCTTGCCGGCAAATGCCAGGACAAATTCGGACCACGCGCTACCGCATTTACCGGCGGCCTTCTCGTGGGCCTGGGTCTGATCCTGATCTCCCAGACAACAAGCTACGCAATGTGGGTGCTCGGTTTTGGTGTTTTAGTTGGATCAGGGATGGGATTCGGCTATTCAGCATCAACCCCTCCCGGCCTTAAATGGTTCCCCTCGTCCAAAACAGGAGTTATCGCCGGATTGATTGTTGCCGGCTTCGGTCTGGCGCCGGTTTACATCGCGCCCCTGTCAGGGCACCTGATAAAATCATTCGGCATCAGTAATTCAATGCTTATATACGGTATCTCATTTATAGGTGTTGTCTGCGGACTGTCACTGCTTCTGGTAAATCCTCCGGCAGGATATGTGCCCGAAGAAACGGGCAAGGCTTCTCTCAACAAAAAAACGGCCAGTAATGATGTGCACTGGAAAGTTGCCGTAAAAACTGCCGAATTCTGGAAACTGTGGGCTATCTTCTTTGTTGGCTCAGGAGCTGGCCTGATGGTTATTTCAAGTGTTGCCGGGATGGCAAAGAAAAGTATGGGGGAACTGGCCTTCATTGCAGTTGCCATCATGGCGATCGGCAATGCCGGCGGCAGGGTTGTTACCGGTATCCTGTCAGATAAAATCGGACGATATCAGACCATTGTGGCTGTCCACCTCTTCCAGACGCTTCTGATGCTTGCATCCATTCCTCTTATTGGCTCAAACAACACCGGCGCTCTTGCGATTGTACTTCTTGCAACGCTGATAGGGTTCAATTACGGAGCCAATCTGGCGCTGTTCCCTGCTATTGCCAAAGACCTCTGGGGCATCAAATCCTATGGCGTCAACTATGGCATTCTTTTTACCTCGTGGGGTGTTGGCGGGTTTGTCCTCAGCAAGGTTTCACAGATGCTGAATGCGGGCACAGGAAGCATGAACTCCTCATTTGCACTTGCAGCCATACTTCTCGGCGCCAGCGGAATGCTTGCGATGACGTTAGGTTCGAAAGCGGAGGAAGCAGTCGCTGAGGATGTATTTTTTCATCCGGATCTTGGCCTGACAATGGCTGACGGTGGTGAAAAAATCCATCCTGAGGAGATAAAGATTGCCGACAAACATTGGGATATAGAGCGATAATAACATCAGCGACATCATATTAAAGGGAGCAGGGCCGCAGTGATGTATACCGGGGATTGCAAGGAAAAATCAGAACATGGCATGAAGTGCGTCTGGATGACTTCCGGAATAATATCCTACAAGCTCTGCTCCCTTAATTTCTTTTGCGAAGATTGTGCCTTTGACAGAGTAATGCATAATGAGGCCGCTTCAAACCAACTAAAGCAGGATGTAGATAGTGCACCGAAACAGGAATTAACAACGACAGGCCAGTCAACACAGCGGCTGGATGGATCTCTTTTTTACCACAAAAATCACTGCTGGGTAAAAGTTGTAAATCCCGATGAGGTGGTGGTCGGCATAAATGGAATTCTGGCGAAACTTATCTATGGGATAAAGACAGTCGTGCTACCGAAAATCGGGGATGCTGTGACAAGGGATCTGATATTTGCCCACCTGCTTCAGGATAAGCACATCATCCCGCTGATAATGCCGGTGAACGGCATCGTAACCGCCGTCAACACTCTCCTTGGGAAGCGCCCGGAATTGCTTCGGACAGAATTCAGTGGAAAAGGCTGGCTACTGACCGTTAAATCAGTCAATCTGGAAAAAGATCTGAGAACACTTTCTTTTGGAAGCAGGGCCGCAGAATGGTACCGGGGCAAGGACAGGAGCATTGGTGATGCAATCCAGGCTGCCTATTCCTCCAACAATAAAAATATTGGACCGACCATGCACGACGGCGGAGAGCTTGTAGGTAATGCTTCCGAAATGCTCACGCCGGACCAGTACAGCAAAATTCTGGACGAATTATCGCGCTGATCATAACATTCCTCTGAGCAGTTCCTGACATCTGCCGCACATCTCCCCGGATTTCTGGTCAACTTCTTCCACATACGTCGATGATTTCATAACACAACTCTGATTATCGCAGTGAATGAGGCCAAAATTGTGCCCCAATTCATGTATCGCCTCTTTGACGAGCCGTTCTCCGAGAAGTCCCTTATCCTCAGCCAGCCCGTAAAATATGCTGTTAAGGCGATGCAGCGAAATTACTGAACCGACACCCCTCAATTGCGCCTCGCCGAAAACAAAAGTCAGGATGGGAATAAACAGATCGACATTTACAACGCCCAAAACCTTTAGCGCATCAGCGGGGGGCTTTGAAATAAGCTGCAGCAGTATCTGGGAAGAATTGTACTGGTGCCGCGCATGGTCAAAAGTTCTTTCGAGATCTATGTCCGGATTGCCGATTTTTGTATGGTATCCGAAAATGCTGAAAACGCTTTTTTCCAGCTCTTCAATCCATAAGGTATGGTCTGTTTTTATTGGCTGAATGTAGATGTAAGGCATGATCAGCTGGAAATATCATTTCTGCTTTTTTTCAACTGATATTTTTCAATTTTATTATACATGGTCAGCCGGCTTACCTTAAGTATCCCTGCCGCCTGGGCGATATTGCCATTGGTCAACTCCAGAACCTTCTGAATATGCATTCTCTCAACATCTTCAAGTGATGGAATTGTTTCGCCTGAATTCATTTCGGCAATCGGAAAAAAGAAGGAGAGGTCACTCAGCTCAATAAGATTTCCCTTGGCGACAACCATGGCCCGCTCTATCACGTTACGCAATTCCCTTACATTTCCCGGCCAGCTGTATTCAACCAGCATATCCAGGGTATCCTGGGAGATATCCAGTACATTTTTGTTCATGGACTGCGAATATTTTTTTACGAAGAATCTTGCTATCGCCGGTATATCGAGCTTTCGGTCCCTGAGCGGAGGAATGGAAATAGTCACCACATTGAGCCGGTAATAGAGATCTTCACGGAAACTTCCCTCCTGAACCGCACTCTCGAGGTCGTGAGCGGTTGAGCAGATTACACGGAAATCAACATCTATCTTCTTGTCGCCTCCAAGACGGGCAAACTGTTTGCTATCCAGCACTCTCAGAATATCGGCCTGCATTTTCTCGCTGATCTGTCCAATCTCATCAAGAAATATCGTGCCTTTGTCAGCCATCTCAAGCCTGCCCTGACGCCTGTACAGCGCACCGGGGAAAGCACCTTTCTCGTGTCCGAATAATTCACTCTCCAGCAATCCATCCGAGTACGCACCGCAATTTATTGTAATTATCGGGAAATATTTCCTGTTACTATGGCTGTGTATCGCCCTTGCAATCAGCTCTTTACCGCAGCCGCTTTCGCCCTTGATAATCACAGTGGAATCCGTCTGTGACACTTCAAGAACCTTCTCCAGAACTCTTTTTATCTCCGGGCTCTCACCGATTATCTCGTCAGAAAAAGAGATCTCCTCAATATGCTGGCGCAGCTGATTATTTTCATGGAGAAGCCGCCTCTGTTCAACGGCATTTCGGATCAGATGGCTCATTTCATCAGGGTCGACCGGCTTTACGATATAATCGAAGGCACCCTCCTTCAAAGCCTGTATACTTGTTTCGACGGACGCAAAAGCCGTGATCATGATGGTAATAATATTCTTGTCAATTTTCTTGATTCTTCTCTGCAGCTCCAGGCCGTCGATGCCGGGCATCTTGATATCAAGCATGACAATATCCCAGGGCCCCTGCTGGAGTTTGAGAAGAGCCGCGTTTGCATCTTCTGCCGAACTTACGTTAAAGCCATCCAGGGTAAACCACTGGGTGAGAGCATCGCGAATGGAAGCCTCATCGTCTACGATCAGTATTTTAATATCCGAAGGTTTCATATCCTGTAACCACCTATTTATCTGAATTTTCTTTATACTCCCGGAGCAGGGTAATAGTGAAGGTTGTTCCGGAACCGAGCTTGGATTCGACCTGTATCGTGCCTGAGTGCTGATGTACTATGCCATAAACAGCTGATAGCCCGAGCCCGAGGCTGCTGTTAGAGTCTTTCGTGGAGAAAAACGGATCGAAAATAAACGGGAGATCATTCTCTGCGATGCCATGCCCATGATCGATAACTTTAATCTGGATGCTCTCACTGCCGGAGTAATCAGTCCGTACGATAATCTGCTTGCCTTCTGAAGATGATTCGATTGCATTCACAATCAGGGAAACAAGTATCTGCTGAATGGTACCGGGATCACAGTTTATTATGTCATCACCGGTGTCTAGTTCGGTAATCAATTCCAGCTCTTTCATTTTCGCGCTGTGATCAATTACTTTGGTACTTAACAGGATGACTTCATTTAGGTGAATTTCACGCACATCAGCCTGGGACTGCTTGGCAAAGAGCAGGAGATTTTTGACTATTTCGCCGCATCTTTTGGCTTCACTCGCAATAACGGTCAGATTGTTGCTCACGGTCTCGATTGTAGAATCGGTAAGATTCTCCTTCAGCAGATATCTGTTTGATAATTTTGCATAGGATAAAATTCCTGACAGTGGGTTGTTTATTTCATGGGCCACCATGGCTGACAATGTGCCAAGAGACGCCATTTTTTCGGACAAGGCCAGTGATGATCTCATTTTTTCCAGCTCGAGCGTTGCCTCTCTCTCCTTTTTATGGGTCGAATAACTGATTGTAATAATGCTGATCAGTATCAGGAAGTTAAATATGCAAATTACGACAGCAGCAATTATCCCGTTTTGAACCAGTTTGGATATTTCGTTATCAATATCCTCGACATAGATGCCGGTGCCTATAACCCATCCCCAGGGTGCAAACTGTCTGACGTATGATATTTTAGGTGTAATGAGTGAAGTTTTGTCGTTTTCCTGCCATTTGTAGCTTACAAACCCCGAACCTGATGCGCGTACTACATTTAAAATTTCAAGAAAAACTTTTTTACCATCAAGATCGGTATAATTTTTCAAGTCCTGCCCGTTAAGGTCGCTGCGATAGGGATGGACGATCATCGTGGGAGTCATATCGTTAATCCAGAAGTAGTCCTTCATCTCCTGGCCGTAATGCATGTTTTTTATCTGATCAACAGCCAACTTCTGGGCCTGATCGCGAGTGATCAGCCCTTGCAGTTCGTCATGGTGGTATTTTGCAAGAACGCTCCAGGCCGAGGTGGTAAGTGCTTTGATCATCTCCTTTTTTCTTTCCATGCTGTTGTTTCGTATTGTCGGAATAAATACGTACATAAATACAGACGTGAAAAGTATGATAGTAAGGAACGTAGGAAGTACCACACGCAGAGAGAATGTTTGCCATGGAAATGATTTATGGGGAGTGATCATTAATTGCACCGTTTCTTTTTCAGTATAAGGGAGGGCTAAGAATACCATTAAATTGATCTTTTCAAGTACTACTTTTTGCTCCAAAACCAGAATAGGTATTGCAACAACAGTGCTAGTATGTTATTTTTTCAAGGTTTTTAACCACATATAAACGCAAGAAAAAGGAGCTTTACGTGAAGACCATTACCTCTGTGAAACTTATTGCAACCGCCATCTGCGCGTTCGCGCTCTTCGGATGTCAGGGCGGATCGACATCAGGCGGGGCCAAATCGGAAGGGAAAAAAGAGGGGCAGGTTATGGCTGAAGTCAACGGCGGCAGCATAACCACCGGCGATTTTGAGCGCGAATTGAAAAACCTTCCGGAATATCTGAAGGCAATGGCAGACACCCCTCAGGGACGCAAGGAAATGCTGGACACCATGGTGATCCGCGAACTGATCCTGCAGCAGGCTGCCAAAGACGGTCTCGACAAGGGTCCGGAAATCGAGGAGAAACTTCAGGATCTTAAGAAACGCCTGATCGTGGAGTCGTTCCTGAAGAAGAAGGTTGAGACCGAAGCGCAGGTTTCTGATGCCGATCTGCAGAAATTCTATGAGCAGAACAAGGATAAATTCAAGTCCGGCGAACAGATCAAAGCCAGTCACATTCTGGTAAAAACTGAAAAAGAGGCTAAAGATATTCTGGCTCAGATCAAAGCCGGCGGTAATTTCGAGGAGCTGGCTAAAAAGAACTCGGTTGACTCATCCTCCGCTAAAGGCGGCGATCTGGGATGGTTCGGCAAAGGCAGCATGGTGCCGGTCTTCGAGAAAGCAGCACTGGCGCTCAAGGAAAATCAGGTTTCGGATGTTGTTAAATCTGACTTCGGCTTCCATATTATCAAACTGACCGGCAAGCGTGCCGCCGGCATCCGCCCCCTGGAAGAGGTCAAAGATCAGATCAAGGGTGCCATCATGCCGACCAAGCAGCAGGAAGTTTTCCAGAAGATCAAGGAAGAACTTAAGAAGGCCGCCAAGATTACAGTCAAGGAAGATGTCTTGAACAGTGTCGGCAGCAAAAAGGAAGAAACAAAACCGGCTGACAAGAAGCCGGCTGAAGCCTCTAAAGCGGCAGCCCCGGAGAAAAAATAATTCTGGGCTTTCATCGCCAGACACGAAGTTAAACCGAAAAAGTGAGTCCAATCATGACGCAACGTCAATATGCTGCACTGATTTTCTGCATGTTTCTGATCCCGGCCGGCGGCTGCGCAAGCAAGGAAGCAGCGATCAAGAGTGAACCGGTTGTCGCAACCGTCAAGCCGGATCAGACACCGGCGACCATCGCTCCGCGAGGAAAAGTGACAAACGCCATCGCCGCCATAGTGAACGATGAAGTTGTGACACTGTACGAGATCAACCGCGAAGCTCAACCGGTAATCCGTGAAGCGGAAAAAAAGAACTCTCTTGATGACGCCACCCGCAGCCAGATCAGGCGAACTGTTCTTGAACGGGTCGTTGAGAAGAAGCTGATCGAGCAAAAAATCAAAGAGCTCAATATCAAAGTGACCGAAGAGGAAATCCGACAGGCCATAGAAGATATAAAAAAGCAGAACAGCATCCCGTCACAGGAAGCACTGGTATCGGCACTCGCAGGTCAGGGGCTTTCGTATGATCAGTATCGCGCCCAGATGCAGGAGCAGATTGAAAAGCTGAAACTGGTCAGCGTGGAGGTTCGTGACAAGATCCATGTAAGCGAGGCTGAAAAGCGGGAATTCTATGATGCAAACACCCTGAAATACACCGAAGATGATTCCTACCGCGCCAGGCACATCTTCTTCAAGACCAACGAAAAAGCCGGTGCCGAAGACATCAAGCGCTCCATGACCAGCGCCTTGATGGTGTTGGCAGAAGCCAAGGGTGGCCGGGACTTCATTGAACTTGCCAAAACCTATTCAGAGGATCCGGCGGCCCGTAAGGATGGCGGAGATCTGGGCATCTTCAAAAAAGGGGATATGCAGCCTGAACTGGAATCGGCCATAATTGCCATGAAGCCGGGGGAAGTTAGTGAGCTGGTATATACTCCGATCGGGTTTCACATTATCAAGCTGGAAGAGCGGATCACCGGCAAACTGAAACCGTATGAAGGCCTGAAGGCGGAAATAGAAGAGGCCGTTTATCGCAAGAAGTCTGAAGAGCGTTTCAGCCAATGGGCCAAGGACCTGCGCAATAAAGCAAGCGTTGAGATCAAAGAGCTGAAGGGTTTACTGTAACCCACTGACAAATAATACTTGAAAAAGGGCCGTTCATCCTGCTGGTGGAGAACGGCCTTTTCTTAACCTAGTAAAGTAGGTAGCGCTCCCGCACCCTCCTAAAACGCTCCAGATCAGGCTTCCAACGTTCAGCCACTACCTCAGGCGTCATCCGTTTCCCGGTAAGAAGCATCCAGGCCTCCCTGTCACCCACTTCAGTCGCAAACCCCTCATATGCCCGGAAACGCTCCGGATGAGTCTCGTAAAATGCCTGCAGCAGGTGCAGACCTGCCAGAACCGGATCGAGCTTATTCCGGTCCGTTACGGTAACGCCTACTCCATAGCAGGTTTTACCCTTGTGGGAGTGTCCAGCTGCCGCCGGGACAAAAATGACTTGGGTAAAGCTGATGCCCTGAATTGAACGCCGGGCCAGATTGGCTGCAACTGCCCCGGCATCCATCCAGGGAGCCCCGTAGAGCTGAAAGGGGCGCTCTGTACCTCGCCCCACCGAAATACTGGTGGTTTCCAGAACACCCAATCCGGGGTAGAGCAAGGCTGCGATCAGGCTCTTCATGTTGGGCGATGGATTGATCCAGGTCAGGCCGGTTTGATCGTAATGCATGGAGCGCTGCCAACCACGCATCGGGATAACGGTCAGATTACTGTCGATACCGAACTCGGCGTTAAAAAGCCGTGCCAGTTCTCCTATCGTCATGCCGTGCCGGGTGGGTATCGGGTGAATGGAGGTAATGGCACCGCAGCCGCTGGCCTTTTCCGACAGCAATGCCGAAGGTATTCCGCCAGCAACCGCCTCTCCCCCAATCGGATTGGGACGGTCCAGCACAATAAAGGGGATTCCGGCCTGCCTGGCAGCCCGCATGGCCAGAGACATGGTGCCGATATATGTATAAAAGCGGGCACCGATATCCTGGATATCAAACAGCAGCACATCGATACCCTTGAGCATTTCGGGCGTAGGACGACAGGTTTTCCCGTAAAGTGAGTAGATCGGCAGACCGGTGCCGGAATCGATACCGGATGGCAATTTGACGTCCTCACTGCCACGGATGCCATGCTCCGGGCTGAAGAGGGCCACCAGGTTGACTCCGGGTGCTTTGTGAAGAATATCGACGGTGCTGCGGCCGTCGTGGGAGCGGCCGGTATGGTTGGTGATCAGCCCGACCCGTTTCCCCAGAATGATATCAAATTCGCGCTGTTCGAGTACATCGATGCCGGGAAGCACCGCCGCATAAATCAGAGATACCGGGCATAACAATATGGCGAGGACAAGAGTCAACCTCAGGACGATCATGATTCGGCCGCCCGCTGATCCGCTTCCACGAAACGGCAGCCGCGCATGGCAAAGAGAGCTGCGACTGCGATGGCCAGTGGTGTGATCAATAAGGCACTCCGCAGTCCCCAAACATCCGAAAGGAAGCCTATAATTGCGGGAGAGATGGCATCTCCCAGAGCATGAATGGTAAAAATTGTTATGGCGAAACCGGTGGCCCGGCGATCGGAGCGCAGCACATCCACCAACACCGTGTTGAGCGGGCCGGTGTTCAGAAACAGAAACAGTTCGGCCAATCCAATTGCTGAAAGACAGAGCGGCAGCGATGGTGAGAGGATAGCGATGGCAGCCAGCGGCGCCCCCAGCACAAAGCCGGCCGCAGTTACGTAGAGCTGCCCGGCCGGCGTACGCTGTTTCAGCCGGTCTCCCAGCCAGCCGCCTGCAACTGTTCCGATAATTCCGGATACCACCGTGATCGCACCGAACAGCAGATTACCCCGCCCGACGTCAAGATCGAAAGAGCGGTTCAGAAACGAAGGAACCCACTGAGCCAGCCCTCCCAGTGCAAAGGTCATGGCGGTCATTGAAAGAGTGGCGTTGACAAAAGTACGATTAGAGGAGAACTCCCTCAATTCGGCTGAGATTCCTTGATTGAAAGCAGGTGCCACCGGATCGGCAGCTCTACCTGGATCGGCCAGCCGCCAGAGCGGGATCGCCAGCAGCAGCCCCGGCAGGCCGACTATCAAAAAAGCCTGCTGCCAGCCGAAGTGCTGCCCAAGCTGCCCCCCCAGTACATACCCCAAAGCGCTGCCGACCGGAGTAGCCAGAAAAAAGAGCGCCATGACTCTCCCCCGCTGCTGCTTGCCAAAATAGTCCGCCACCAGACCGGGTGAAACCGTGCCGAAACTGGCCTCTCCGATCCCCACCAGCGCCCGGGCCCCCAGCAGCATCCGGTAACCGCCCGCCAGACCTGACAGCATGGTGGCCAAACTCCAGACCGCCAGACCACCGGCAGCCAGACGGGCACGATTCATCCGGTCTCCCAGCCGCCCTAAGAAAGGGGCGGCGCACATATAGGAAAGCATGAAAGCGCTCCCCAGAAATCCAAGAGCGGTATCGGAGAGTCTGAAATCAGATTTTATCAGGGGGAAAACAGCGTAAAGCGCCTGGCGGTCAATGTAATTCAGCAGGTTGACCGCCAGCAAAAGGCCGAGGGCATAGGCAGGTGAGGAGTTGCGCAGATCAGACGACGGCATACATCGATGACCTGAAGACCATACCAATTGAAGATAATGATGCAGAGTAATTTTGCAGCTCAAACCAGAAATCTTTACATCCGGAAGTTAATGATTTGATCACTTTGTACCGTTCCAGGGGTAGCGAGCCTTGCTTCCCGGCATACTCCAAAACCCGCTGAAAGACGTTATTTCTGTATTGAATTTCATTTCCAGGCTGCCTTTGCCCTCCTTGTCACGCCATGTACACACCAACTTGTTAAATCCACTTGATTCGCAATCAGTAAGAGTGCCGAAAAGTCGTCCGCTGGGTTCTATGAAGTCGTAGGAGCCGGACAATTTGCCCTCATTATCGAGAACAAAAGTGGTTTTACCTGGACAATCAGTCCCGCCGCTGACCATGACACCGTAGTAGACACCGATAACATTGTACATAAAATCCTGCTTATCATCCGCTGATACTTTGCCAGGACCTAATACCAGTACTGCAAGCAGCAGCAAAAAAATCAGATTAAATCTTACGTTGATCATCTGCTCTCTCCTTTACATTGAATTCATAAGCTGCAGTATCATAAACTATTCTCTGCTCCGGCAGTCCACTCCACCGGCTCCATCACTACCTTCTGCCCCAGAGAAGCCAGTAATCCATCCATGTCGGCCTCAAAGCCGCACGGAACAGCGATGCGAATGATGCCGGCCTTGTTGTCGACCGTACTCATGACATTCATCCCCTCGTAGGCTTCCAGAATGAATTTGAGATAGACCATATCGCGGTGCGCGACTTTGAAATAACGATAAATCATTGGGCGGACGACCCTTGAATTGCCACCATACCCGCCCTGCCCGGAATTTCTCCCATAAACAGCTCACAGGCTGGAGCCGAAACCACCTCCCGCGCAGCCTGGCCAAGTGAGATGCAGCTTATGTTTTCAGCCCTGAGGCACTCCAGTAGACGCACAAAAGCCGGGCGGATGGCATTCCCTTCCAGTTCAGCGTGAATGGTCAGCACGTTCAGGCCGTCCTGAAGGTTGGATGCGTAAAACTCATGAATATTTTCAGCATTGATACCGTTGGTGCCGAGAATCTCGTCGGCGGTCGGTAGAGTAGTCGGTATCTGTATGGTATGAAAACGACGCCCGGCCATGACCGGATAGAATGGGTGTGTTCCGCGAGCGTCGCTGCAGTAGTTCAGCCTCAACGCGTCCTGGATCTCAAGAGAATCCGGCGACACTGTCCACCCCGGAGCAGCGGTCGTAGCAGCACG
>CAZUGI010000083.1:0-12434 GCA_964619855.1 uncultured Geobacter sp.
CATTTCCGGCATGGGACAGGTTCATCTGGAAGTTATTGTCGAAAAGATGAAGCGGAAATTCGGCGTAGAGGTGTTGCTGAAAACACCCAAGGTCCCATATCTGGAAACCATTCGAGGTTCCGCCAAGGTTCAGGGTAAA
The DNA here is from genome assembly GCA_964619855.1 of uncultured Geobacter sp. Lineage (GTDB taxonomy): Bacteria > Desulfobacterota > Desulfuromonadia > Geobacterales > Pseudopelobacteraceae > JACRCG01. The sequence continues at coordinate 140 of CAZUGI010000083.1, forward strand.
TACAAGAAGCAGTCCGGCGGACGCGGCCAGTACGGTGACTGCTGGATTGAGATGTCTCCGACCGGTCGTGGCGAGGGCTATATTTTCGACGACAAGATCGTCGGTGGAGTTATTCCGCGCCAGTATATCCCGGCAGTGGACAAAGGAATCCAGGAGGCCTGTCTTGAGGGCTTTCTGGCCGGCTATCCGGTGGTGGATTTCAGGGTTGCACTCTATGACGGCTCCTTCCATACGGTGGACTCATCCGAGATGGCCTTCAAAGTGGCTGGGTCAATGGCCTTTAAAAAGGCAATGGAGGTCTGTAAGCCGGTACTGCTTGAACCGATTGTGAATATGAAAGTCACCGTGCCGGACGAAAACATGGGTGATGTCATTGGTGATCTCAACTCCCGTCGCGGCAAGGTTGTAGGTGTGGAACCAAAGGCTAACTCGCAGATTATCAGGTCGGTGGTGCCTATGTCGGAAGTTCTGGCTTATTCTAACGATCTTAAATCAATGACCAGTGACCGTGGACTGTTCAGTATGGAGTTCTCGCACTATGAGGAGTTGCCGACGCACCTGTCCCAGAAGGTAATAGCAGAATCTCAAGCCGGCAAGAAAGAGTCTCATTGAAGCGCCTGACCGGGACACACATAATTCAGGTTATTTTACCAAACCATGTACTGGAATAATTTGTAGCCTAGGAATGGAGGTTATTCATGGAGTTCAAATTCAGCAAAGGTGACGAAGAAAGTGTACAGGCGCAGCCAGTTCCGGAAAAAAAGAATCAGAATGCCCTTCTGATCCTGATTCTGCTTCTGGTAGGAGGCTTTTCATACGTCTACTTTTTTACCGGAATAATCAAGCCTCAGGAGGAGCCAAAGCCTGTTGAAGCTCCAAAAGCTCAGGTTGTAAAGATGCCTCTGCCACCACGCGATGGCGAAACCGGTAAAGCCGATTCCAAGCCGGCTGATGTGAAGAAAGAGGCAGCCGCTACACCGAAGGCCGAGCCGCCCAAGGCAGCTCCGGCACCCCCTGTAGCCGCGGCAGCAGCTCCGGCCGTCAAGGCGCCGTTACCGCCGCCAGCAAAGCCCAAAGAGGAACCGAAGAAACCTGAACCGGTCAAACCAAAAGAAGAACCGAAGAAAGCCGAGCCTGCCAAACCCAAAGAAGAGCCAAAGAAAGCTGAACTGGCCAAGCCCACAGATAAAAAATCTGTTGTAGCCGATAAAAAACCGGAGCCCGCCAAGGCTGATGCTAAGAAGGTTGCCGCTGCACCGGCGCCCAAACCCAAAGCATCTCCGGCAAAACCTGAAAAATCTGCTAAAGCGGCGACGGCTTCAGCCGGTTCCGGAGGCCCCTGGTCGATTCTGGTCGGCAGCTATGTTCTCGAGGATGCTCTTTCTGCCGACATGGGTCGTGTACGCAAAGCCGGTCTTGACCCGGTGGTCAAGCCAGGAGCTCGAAAAAAGACTTCCATGAACCGACTGTTCCTGTCCGAATTTAGTGATCGCCCATCCGCTCTGGCGGCACTGGACAAGCTGAAGCGCCATACCTCTGATGCCTTTATTATTGATCAGGGAGGCAGGCACGCGGTTTATGCCGGATCCTATCTGCTGGATGCCCGTGCTGCCTCGGAGACGGAACGTTTGAGCGCCGCCGGTTTCAAGGTCACCCTGAAGCGGGCCGAAATAGCGATCCCATCCCAGAGCCTGACTTTGGGGCCATTCAGTGATAAAAAGAGTGCCGATGCCGCACTTGGTAAGTTGAAAGCCGCAGGCGTCAAGGCCGCCCTTTCCAGGTAATTTTTCCGGATGTCTGAAAAAATCAAAATGAAAATATCCCCGGCCGTGGCGCAGTACGGCCGGCCGGGGACCCCGGCTGAAACCAGGCTGGCGGGTTGTGCTGCCGCATCGGGCTTACTTCCCTATGAACGGATTACCCTGTTATTCTGCCTGTCGAAGGACCCTGACAGCGCTGTCAAATCAACTGCAATACAGCAACTTGGAATGCTGCCGGAAGATGTGATTGACGTCTACTCTGCTTCATCCGATGCGCACCCGGTTGTTTTGGACATGTTATCCCGCCTCACTCTTGCCCGCTCATCAATTGCCGATGTTCCGCCTGATCAGGCCGATGTGCCGGGACAGTCCGAAATTCCTGCCGAAGACTTAGAAGACGTTGAAGCGGATCAGACGCCTGACGAGGAGGCCGTAGTTGAAGATGATGAAGAAGAGGAAAATGGCGATGAGTCATTTGACGTTCAGGACGAGGAGTTTCTGAGCAAATACAAGATGGCCCAGTTAATGGGAATCGGTGAAAAGATCAAGATGGCGCTGTCCGGTGACAAAGAGTGGCGTGCAATATTAGTCAAGGATGCTAACAAACTGGTCTCGGGCAGTGTTATTAAAAACCCGCGCATAACCGAGGCGGAAGTGCTGGCACTGATCAAGTCCGGTATTCAAAACGATGAAATCATGCGCCTGATATGTGCCAACAAGGAATGGATTAAAAACTACAACATTCGAAAGGCTCTGATTTCCAACAGCCGGACTCCGGTCCAGAATGCCATGAGATATCTGGACAGCATGGGAGAAAAGGATCTGGCCTCTTTTGCCAAGAGTAAGAACATTTCTTCTGTTGTATCTACGATGGCCAAACGTATTCTGCTGAACAAGAAGAAGTAGTCTCCCGGGGAGCATTGATGGCACTCGTCAACCACGCCAAAAAGGAAATAAACGCCAAAATTGTTTACTTCGGCCCGGCCGGAAGTGGCAAAAGCACGGCGCTGAAGTATATTTTTTCAAGAATCAAGCCTGCACTGCGTGGTGAACTCAAAAATATTCCTGCAGGTGCCGACAACCTGCTTTTTTTCGATTTCAGCCCGTTTGACGGACCATTACGGGATGGTTACAGAGTGCGTCTGCATGTGTACACTCTGACCGGGCAGGTTGCAAATCCGGCTACCTGGAAGATGACGCTTAAAGGAGCGGATGGGCTTATAATTATGGTGGATGCTTCGCCTGCCAGAATTTCAGATGTACAGGCAGGCATCACTCAGCTGCGGGACTTTCTGTCTGCATATGGAGTCGGATTGCACGATACTCCGGCAGTCTTGCAGCTAAACAGGTTTGAACGCAATCAGGATGTTTTGGGTGCCGAACAACTTGCTGCATCAATCAACCTGTCAGAACTGCCACTCTGCAGTTCCTGTGCTGCCACTGGAGAAGGTGTCCTTGAGTCACTTACGACACTTTCCAGGCTTGTTTTGGATCGTGTCTCTGAAAAGGATATCCGATCCACAGGAAATGCGGTGGAATTGCCTGATGAAAATGCGGGTGAGGCACTCGAACTTTCTCCTGATACTATTATGGACGAGGCTCGACATCTGGTTGAAGTTTCGGGTTCACAACCGATGTCCGTAGAGCTCCCTCCCGTTTCCCTGGCTTGTCACCAGGTCAGCGCAGAGGAGGGAGTTCTCAGAATTCCTCTGGTGATATCCTGCGGAACCGCTAGTCATAGACTTGTCGTTACGGTTTCTGTGAATCCGGAGTAAGTAAATTTCAGTTCAAGCCGGTTTGCTGATTCAGGCCGGGCACATTCGAGATGGTTTGTATTAGCTGGTTGTATGCTCAACAATATCGTGCTATAAGCGGATAAATGCTTACATTTTCAGGGAGGGTTTTTCGATGGCGGTTATTACAATTTCGCGAGAAATGGGCACAGGTGCCTATCACATAGCGGAAGAGCTGGCAAAGCGTCTCAAATACACATTGGTCGACGGTGCTCGAATTGGTGCCAATGCCGCCAAGTACGGCCTTACTCCTGAGGTGCTGCAGATGGTGGACGAGAAACCGCCGTCATACATCACCGCTGAAGATCGTAAACGCGCGGCAGCACTGAATACTATCGAACTGCTCCTGCTTGATTTTGCCCGCAAGGGGAATGTAATTCTCTACGGTCGTGGCGGGCAGGATCTTCTGCGGGGTTGCGGTAATGTTCTCCGTTTGCGGTTCACCGGCTGCATTGAGGAACGTGTCGAGCGTTTCGCTGAGCGGGAGTGGATTGATCCAGATCTTGCCCGCTCGCTGATTCGCCGCAGCGATCATCAGCGGGGCGGATTCATACACTTTTATTTTGATCGCGATTGGAGTGATCCACTGGGTTACGATCTGACCTTCAATGTTTCTCGCCTGTCTGAAGATACGATTATCGACAGCATATTGGCTACCATCAAGGATCCGGTTTTTAAAGAGTCAGAAAAAGGTTCAGTAGAGCTGATTGATAATATGATCCTGATGAAGAAGATTGAAACGGCCCTCTTAAACACGCCGACTCTCGATTATCGGCCGTTTTCGATAGTTGCGAAGAAGGGCAAAGTTGCAGTAAGCGGTTATCTGGCCTCAGAACAGGAAAAAAAGACCGCGATCAAGGTTGTAGAGGCGGTTAAAGGGGTGAAGTCGGTAGCTGCCGATATTCATGTGGTAAATTACAAGGCATATAAGGAGCACACTTAAAGTTCCCAGTCTTTTCAGGAACTACTCGAAGCTCTGATAAATTTCAAAGGGGTGATGAGGTTTTCGCTGAAGCGGATGCCTCCGCGCCCCTTTCCCATTTCCAAGCCATCTTCAATTCCGTGAAAATCCGAACCACCTGTGATCAGCAGTTCCAGTTCTACAGCCATCCGGCGCAGAAACTCCATCTCCTCCTCATACGCCAGATTATTGTAAACTTCTATTCCATCTAGACCATGCTCCTTAAGATCAGTGATTATCCGACGTAGCTCCTGGCGATCTTTGGAGATGCTGGTCGGATGTGCCAGCACTGCCACTCCGCCGATTCTGTGAATATCGGCGATTGCCTCTTCAATCGGCCAATACGTTTTTGGCACGTTGCATGTTACCAGATAGCGGCGAAAGGCATCTTCAACATTATCGACATATCCCCGTTCCATAAGAGCGCGGGCAATATGCGGGCGGCCTATGGCATCCCGTGCGTAGTTCAGGACTTCGTCTAATCCTACAGGAACTCGGTCTTCGTCCTGAAGCAGATTGTTCACCAACGCAAGAATTTCATTGTTTCGCTGTTCTCGTCTGTTCCTGAAAGCATCCAGTCGCTCCAAAAGAGTCCTGTCATGGTGATTAATGCCGTATCCCAGCAGATGGACATCCTTCCAGTTTTCAAACTGGACTGAAAGTTCAACCGCCGGTATCACTTCGATTGACTGAGTCTCACCAAAAGTAATACCCTCGCTAACCCCTGCAACGGAATCGTGATCAGCAATGGCAATCGCAGCCAGGCCGAGTTTTTTTGCCATTAGCACAAGTTCTGAAGGGTTGAAGGCGCCATCTGAAAAACTGGAGTGTACGTGAAGATCAAAGTTCATGGTCGCCATACTACAGCAAGCTTCGTAAAAGTAAAACCGCTATTGCGGGATTTCGGTCATTGAGCTACTATCCGCACATGAAATCTGCCGCAATTCATACAGCCATACGCATTCTGCGCAATGAATACAGAAACTGGAAAACTCCGGCAGTCACAATCGTGGCCCAGTGCGAGCAAAGTCCGTTCAAGGTACTGGTTTCCTGCATCATCTCCCTGCGTACAAAGGATGAGGTTACGGCACAGGCATCCGCGCGGCTTTTTGAACGAGCCGGAACGCCACGGGATATGTTGACACTTGCATCTGATGAGATTGCCGGATTGATTTACCCGGCCGGATTCTACAGGAACAAATCTTCTCAGATTCTGGAGATTTCGCGTCGCCTGATGGAGGAATTTAACGGCACTGTTCCGGATACTATCGATGAATTGTTGAAGTTCAAGGGAGTGGGGCGCAAGACGGCCAACCTGGTGGTAACGCTCGGCTTCGGCAAGCCCGGAATATGCGTTGACACTCATGTTCACCGTATCTGCAACCGCTGGGGATACGTTGCAACCAAAACCGCGGAGGAGACAGAATTCGAACTCAGGAAGAAACTGCCATCTGAATATTGGATTGAGATCAATGATCTGCTGGTGGCGTTTGGGCAGAACCACTGTCATCCGGTGTCACCGCGCTGTTCAAGCTGCTGCCTGGCTGATTTTTGCCTTCGTATCGGAGTCAAGACGGCTCGATGATAAATCGCAATTAAAATCTGATTATGTGTAATTTTTTGGATGTTGCCGGTCGGCAAAACTGGTATAAAGCAGAAATTGAACATTATCGAAGCGCAATCCGTGCATGGGAGGAAATAAAATGTTACGTAAGATAGGTTTCATAGGTTTAGGCACAGTCGGGCATCACATGGCCGCCAATCTTATCAAGGGAAGTTATGAACTGACAGTATTCGATAATCAGCAGGCTGCCATGGCTGAGCTGGTGTCACTGGGGGCGAAGGCCGCCGGCTCAGCCCAGGAGGCTGCCAAAGGGCGTGATCTGGTTATTGCCATCGTTCCGGAAGGTGATGAGCTTGGTCCCCTGTTCTTTGGTGAAGACGGCATTCTTGCAGGTATTGATTCAGGAACAATTCTGGCGGATATGGGATCACATTCGCTAGACACAACCCTGAAGTTGTCGGAAGAATGTTCTAAAAAACATGTTCAGTATCTTGATGCACCGGTTTGGGGAAGCAAAGATCACGCTGCAAACGGATTGCTGACGATTATTACCGGCGGTGATTCCGCTTTGGCCGGAAAATGTCGTGAACCATTCTCATTTCTTGGTCTGAACACCATCCATGTCGGTCAGATCGGTGATGCCACCAAGATGAAGTTCATCGTGAATCTGGTTCAGGCCGAACTGGTGCAGGTGCTTGCAGAAGGTTTGGTTTTCGGTGATAAAATGGGTTTCAGCGCCGACAAGATTCTGGAAGTTCTTGATACCCGCGGAGTTGCCTCACCGCTGTTCCATCAAAAAGGCCGTGCCATGGCCCGCGGCGATTTTTCGCGCAGCCTGGCACTCAAATATGTCCACGAACAGCTACATATTGTTATGAATGCAGCCAGGCTGGTAGGACTGCATCTTCCCGCTGCCGAGGCAGCTTACAAGGTTTACGAACAGGGTGTCGAGGATGGTTTAGGTGAAGAGGATTTTTCAGCGGTTATCAAGGTTTTGCGCAAGTAGCATTGCGTGGCTCAACAGGTATGATATAGTTGCAGGCGTCCGGATAGCGGGCGCCTGTTTTTTTGTCTATTCTGATTGTCACGACAAGTGTTAGGTGGAAGGGAGTTGGCAATGGGCTCTGTATTTCGTCCTCGTCCGGTGTATCTGGCGGCATCCTGGATGGCCCCGGTCGGTCGTTATAACGGCAAGGAGAAGGAGAACCTCTCTTTTTTGGAGATGGCTGAGCGTTGCGGTGAGGTTTTTACCGGTAGCCCTGTTCGGCGCCGGGATATCGGGGCGGTTGTTGTCGGCAGTCAGAATCCGGCGGCCTTTTCCGGAGTTGACAACACTGCGGCAAAGATTTCAGGCATTCTGGGAATCTCGGGTGCCAGCTCGGTATTGATCGATACCGCATCCTCTTCCGGAGCCTCCGCTTTCGAAAACGCGTATCTGGAGATTGCGTCCGGACGACACGATCATGTACTTGCCATAGGCATTCAGAAGATGAGTGATGCTTCAACCCTTGAATCGACCCGGATCATAGCCGGTGTTATCGATCGGGATGAATCGGAATTCGGTTTGACCATGCCAGCCTGCGGAGCCCTGGTGGCAAGGGCATTAAAAGAGCGTCTGGAGTTGTCTGATGAGGAATGGACGGCATTTTCGGCCTTGCTGACCCAGCGCAGCCAAAGGTTTGCAGCCCGCAATCCTGATGCTCACCTCAATTTCACGATCGAACTTGATGACTATTTCCGCCAGATATCAAGCAACAAAAATTATCGGTACTGGGACCCACTGCGCTACCATGATTTCTGCCCCATGTCGGATGGTGTTGCGGCGGTTATCTTGACATCCCGGCCGCAGGATGTGCTGGTGAGCGGAGTGGGGAGCGCTACCGACATACCGACTATTGCCGACCGGAATTATTTCCACTCCTTCCCGGCCACAGTCATAGCTGCCGGCTATGCGTACGGCATGGCCGGCATTAAAGATATACGGGCTCTGACGGGCAGGATGCACGTAAACATGCACGACCCCTTCAATGGTTTCGGTCCTGTCAATCTGGTTGATCTGGGGGTTGTCCCACGGAACCGCCTTATGGACGCGCTGTTAGATGACTCCCTGACAGGTGAGAACGGGCTTTTTCCGACCAACCTGACCGGTGGCCTGAAGGGGAGGGGGCATCCCCTGGGCGCAACCGGCATGATTCAGGTGGTCGAGAATCATCGCCTGATCAGGGAAAGAGGATTCAAGGCCGGATTGTCACACTCGATTGGTGGTCCGATAAACAACAACGTCGTGATCCTGCTGGAGTGCGGCGACCACTATCGGTCCCGCGCTCATGAACCCTACAGGCCTTGGGGATTGCCATCACTGGGAAAACTCAAACCGAAGGGAGTGACTCTGGATGCTCTGCTTGCTGCCGGAATGCCGGTTGAAGCCTCATTTGTTACGTCTACGGTCCGCTTTAACTATAAGACCGGTCAGCCGGAAGCGGTTATTCTTATCGTTGCCTGCCGGCATGAGGGTGCAAATTACAAGTTTCTGTTCGGTATTGATGGAGAGCATTATTCTCAGACAAGCCATTTTACGGCGGGAGATCAGCTCTCAGTCGAACGTGTGAACGGCTCGATTATGGTTAACAGCATACCGGTAAGGAAGTTTTATACCAGGACGATTAATGGTCTGGTGGAGCTGGCCGGGAACAGCTGGAAAAAACTGACCGGAAAAGTGCATTAAAAAACCGGCCGGGGAGGAATCCCACGGCCGGTTTATAACTTCTCATCTATGTAATATCTCAGGCAGCTTCCTGAACATCCTCAACAATTTCTTCTGTCACTTCATCTGTCACAGCGGCTTTGGCCGCATCGGCCGCAGCTTCGGTCTGCAGGCGCATACCGCGGTAGCGGGCTATGCCGGTGCCGGCCGGGATCAGGCGACCCATGATGACGTTCTCCTTGAGACCACGCAGATGGTCAATCTTACCTTCAATGGCGGCCTGAGTCAGGACTTTGGTCGTCTCCTGGAAGGAAGCGGCCGAAATGAATGACTCGGTCGAGAGTGAAGCTTTGGTGATGCCGAGCAACAGCGGTTCGGCTACGGCCGGACGCTTGCCCTCTGCAAAGGCTTTCTCGTTTTCGCGCTCAAATACATAGCGCTCAACCTGATCATCAACCAGAAGGTTCGTATCGCCGATGTCCTTTACTCGTACACGACGCAACATCTGACGTACAATGACTTCGATATGTTTGTCGTTGATCTTGACACCCTGCAGGCGATACACTTCTTGAACCTCATCAACCAGATATTTGGCCAGTTCCTTGACACCCAGTACCCTCAGGATGTCGTGCGGATTGGAAGAACCATCCATCAGAGGCTCACCGGCCCGGACATGATCACCTTCGTGAACGCTGATGTGCTTTCCTTTGGGGATCAGATACTCTTTTGATTCACCCTGACCCTGCTCCGGAGCGATAATGACCTTGCGCTTGCCCTTGGCATCCTTGCCGAAGGAAACGCGACCATCAATCTCGGTGATAACGGCAAAGTCCTTCGGCTTGCGCGCCTCAAACAGTTCAGCAACGCGCGGCAGACCACCGGTGATGTCCTTGGTTTTGGTCGTTTCTCGAGGAATCTTGGCGATAATATCACCGGCGCTGATGATGGCGTCATCAACAACGGATATATTGGCGCCGGCCGGCAGGAAGTAGCGGCCGATAGTGCCTCCGCCTTCCCCTCTGGCATCCTTTATAGCGATGCGCGGCCGCTTGTCGGAGTCCTTGGTTTCGATGATGACCTTGCGCGAAAGCCCGGTTACATCGTCAAGCTGCTCCTCCATTGTGACACCCTCGATGATGTCACCAAATTTGACCTTACCGGAAAACTCAGTGAGAATCGGCATTGTATAGGGGTCCCACTCTGAGAGTATCGCTCCCTGCTTGACAGCTCCACCAGGAACAATCTTTATTTTCGCGCCGTAGACGACGGTGTACTTTTCCCGTTCGCGTCCGGTCTCATCAATTACCGCCACCTCACCGTTGCGGTTCATGACGACATGATGCCCTTCATTGTTCACGACGGTGTTCAGGTTGATGTACTTGATGGTACCATCGTTACGGGCTTCCAGTGATGTCTGTTCTGCGCGTCTCGATGCGGTACCACCGATATGGAAGGTACGCATGGTCAGCTGGGTGCCGGGTTCGCCGATGGACTGGGCTGCAATAACTCCGACAGCTTCACCCATGTTGACACTGTGTCCACGCGAAAGGTCTCGTCCGTAGCACTTGGCGCAGATACCGCGCTTGCTCTGGCAGGTGAGCACGGAACGAATCTTCACTTTTTCAAGACCGGAATCTTCTACGCGTTTGACCAGGTTTTCGGTTATCTCCTGATTTGCCTCAACCAGTACTTCATCGGTAATCGGGTCATGAATATCTTCCAAGGCTACACGCCCCAGAATACGATCGCCGATATGCTCAATAATTTCACCACCCTCTGTCAATGATGAAACGACCAGGCCGTCCAGAGTTCCGCAATCTGTTTCAGTTATGATCGCATCCTGGGCTACGTCGACCAGTCGGCGGGTCAGATAACCGGAGTTGGCGGTCTTGAGTGCGGTATCAGCCAGACCTTTACGGGCGCCGTGGGTTGAGATGAAATACTGGAGAACAGTCAGACCTTCACGGAAGTTGGCTGTAATAGGTGTTTCAATGATCTCGCCCGAAGGCTTGGCCATAAGACCACGCATACCGGCCAGCTGCCGGATCTGCTGGGCGGAACCACGAGCGCCGGAGTCAGCCATCATATGGATGGCGTTGAAGGAGGGGGACTCTATCTTCTTGCCGTCCCGGCCTATTACGATCTCTTTGGAGAGATTGCCGAGCATCTCTATTGCAATATCTTCAGTTGCTTTGGCCCAGATGTCGATGACCTTGTTGTAGCGCTCGCCATCGGTAATCAGACCCTCTGTGTACTGATTCTGGATTTCCATAACATCTTCGTTGGCCTTGTCAATGATGGCCGGTTTGCCTTCCGGAATAACCATGTCGTCAAGGCAAATGGAGATGCCGGCCAGATTTGCGTATTTGAAGCCAATATCCTTCAGTCTGTCGGCCAGTATGACGGTCTCCTTGCTGTCAGCCAGGCGGTAACAGGTGTCCACCAGGTTCGTAAGCTCCTTTTTCGTCATGACCTTGTTTACCGCAGAGAACGGGACTGACTCAGGAAGTATCTCGCGCAGCAGAACGCGCCCCGTTGTAGTATCAATAAGTTGAGTCTTTTCATCTGTTACGAGGTTTTTCATGCGCACTTTAATTTTTGCCTGCAGATGAACTTCTCCGGCGTCAAAAGCTATGCGCAACTCGTCCGGCGAAGAAAAGATTCCGGAAGCATTTTTACCGGCTTTCAGATCTTCTTCAGACGGTTTAAAAAACTCGCCTTTAGAGTTGATCCGATCGCGGGTCATATAGTAGGCGCCCAGAACCATATCCTGTGAAGGCACGATAATCGGCTTACCGTTGGCCGGCGAAAGAATATTGTTGGTCGACATCATCAAAACGCGGGCCTCGACCTGGCTCTCAATCGAGAGTGGCAGGTGAACCGCCATCTGGTCACCGTCAAAGTCGGCGTTGAAGGCGGTACAGACCAGCGGATGCAGCTGGATGGCTTTGCCCTCGATCAAAACCGGTTCAAAGGCTTGGATGCCGAGACGATGAAGAGTAGGAGCACGGTTCAGCATGACCGGGTGTTCCTTGATGACCTCTTCGAGTACATCCCAGACTTCCGGGCGCTCTTTTTCAACCATCTTCTTGGCGCTCTTGATGGTTGTGACGTAGCCGCGCTCCTCAAGTTTGTTGTATATGAACGGTTTGAACAGTTCCAGGGCCATTTTCTTCGGCAGACCGCATTGATGCAATTTCAATTCAGGACCGACGACGATAACGGAACGGCCGGAGTAATCGACACGTTTACCGAGCAGGTTCTGGCGGAAACGTCCGGATTTACCTTTGAGCATATCTGAAAGCGATTTGAGCGGACGCTTGTTGGGGCCGGCAATGGCGCGACCGCGCCGGCCGTTGTCGAACAGTGCGTCAACCGCTTCCTGCAGCATACGCTTTTCATTGCGGATGATGACTTCCGGTGCCTGCAGTTCACACAAGCGTTTCAGGCGGTTGTTGCGGTTGATGACGCGCCGGTAGAGGTCGTTCAGGTCGGAGGTCGCGAAGCGGCCGC
>CAZUGI010000084.1:0-12306 GCA_964619855.1 uncultured Geobacter sp.
GCGCAGAGAGCTTTGGCATGCTTGATGATGCCACCGATGTACCAGAGGGCCATCTGGGAAAGTCCGCCGTATTTGTCTCCTGCGAACAGGTTGACGCCGTCTTTCCAGATCGACTGATGACAATGCATACCTGAACCGTTATCGCCATAAAGCGGCTTGGGCATAAAAGTTACAGTTTTATTGTTGCGGTAGGCCACATTTTTGATGACATACTTGAACCACTGCAGCTGATCGGCCATGTCAACCAGCGAGGAAAAGCGCATATCGATCTCCGCCTGGCCACCGGTTGCAACTTCGTGATGCTGGCACTCAACGCGGATACCGACATTCTGCAGCTCCATCACCATCTCATTGCGCAGATCATTCTGTGAGTCGACCGGTGAACAGGGGAAGTAACCTTCCTTGTGGCGTGGCTTGTAACCGAGATTGGGGAACTCTTCGCGGCCGGAGTTCCAGGTACCTTCGGACGAATCCACGGCATAGAAAGACTGGTTGGCGGTTGATGAGTAGCGCACATCATCAAAAATGAAAAATTCGGCTTCCGGACCAAAGAAGGCGGTGTCGCCGATGCCGGTTGATTTCAGGTACATTTCGGCTTTTTTTGCAATATTACGAGGATCGCGGGTGTAGTCCTCCTTGGTGATCGGGTCAAAGATATCACAGATCAGCGACAAGGTGGGCACGGCAATAAAAGGATCCATTTTTGCGGAGTTTGGGTCCGGGAGGAGGATCATGTCGGAGGCGTGAATCGGCTGCCAGCCGCGAATAGAAGAACCATCAAAGCCCTGCCCCTCTTCAAAGGTATCCTCGCCAAATTCAGTTATCGGCACAGAAACATGCTGCCAGGTTCCAACAAAATCCATAAATTTGTAATCAACCATCTTCGCGCCGTTTTCTGCGGCAAAATCTACTACTTGCTTCGGGGTCATCTTTTACTCCTTTCGCGGGTGTTTGAATTTACTCCTACAGTGCGTCTTCACCTGTTTCACCGGTTCTGATTCTAATCACTGCTTCTACGTTAGTCACAAATATTTTCCCGTCGCCGATACGACCGGTTTTGGCCGATTTTTCTATCGCTTCGACAACCTTGGGGAGTATTGAATCTGACACAATAATTTCAATTTTAATTTTAGGTATAAAATCGACAACATATTCGGCGCCGCGATAAAGCTCTGTGTGACCCTTCTGGCGACCGAATCCTTTGACTTCGCTAATGGTTATGCCTTGAATTCCGATCTCATTCAAAGACTCCTTCACTTCATCCAGCTTGAACGGCTTTATGATTGCTTCTACTTTTTTCACAGCAATACCCCCTGTACGTTAATTGCGAGTATATGAATTATATGGCTTATCAAATAAAAAGCAAGTGCAATGCCCCTGTTACTTACAAGCACGATTCTGCAAGCTTCTTGCCAACTGCTGCCATAAAATTATACCTCATATTTCAAGCAGTTAAATATTTCATAAACAACCATCAGCAATGCAAATTTCTGATCAGTGCACAACAAATATACACAACAAACCATAACTGAACAAAATATGGGCAGTGCCGCAGGAGGTTCTCAGGAGTTAATATCTTTTAGTTCCTTGATTATCTCAACCTGTCGCTGGTTGATGTAGTATGAGATCTGCTGCTGGGAATGTTTTTCTGGATGGAATTCGATAATGCAGTTAAAAGGGGCACTCTCTCCGAGAATCCTCACGACAGAGGCACTCATTCCTACCTCTGTAATGGTATCGCTGTTAAGATCCGGAAACTTGATAAAAAGATTAATATCCATACCCGGTTCCAGAAGGTCTCGGGACATGGTATGCATAGATGCTCCACCGAGAGAAATATCCTTTATATTGCCCTTAAGTATATCAGTGTCAAAAATCAGGTCCGCCTCAACAGGATGATCAAGCATGACCCTGACAAATCTGCGCATATCTGAACGAATACGCGCGTATGCAAATCTGCACAGAATGACACGTTTTTTTGCTGAATTGACGTAGAAGGCCTCCCCGATCAGGTCTTCACGAAACGGGCTCTTTGGGTGGGCGTAAATAAGTGCCCGGCGTTCGATATTGACAACTTTGGCCTGGTACTCGTGCACTTCGAATTCTGCCATTTCATTTTCAACACTTAACAGTGTGGCATCGTAAGAAACCGGAATTTCTTTGTAGTAATTCAAGAACGAAAATTTCTGTCCGATCATTCCTTTAAGAAACTGGAGGATGACCAGCATATCTTCGTTCTCGGTACCTCTAACGGCCTTGTCGTAATATTGAAACACCCAGATACTCCGGAATATGATAAATTGAACTATAAAACTAAATACTGTATATTCACAAATATAATTCTAATTAACAGATAATCTCCGGGACGACAAGCACTAATGAGACTTTCATACGAAACCTTTTCAGCTCCTCACTGCAGTTTCAGGTTTCCTGCCGTGCTGATGGCTATAGCATTTTCAATATTTTTATGCTCTTACGCAAAAGCCGATATCTACAGGTTTGTTACAATTGACGGAGTTGAAACCTTTACCGATGCACCGACAAATAATGACGCTAAAGTCGTTATAAAGGAACGATCAGCTTCTGTGCCCAAGAAGTCTAAAAGAAGTAAACCAGAAAAAGTCCACGAAGTATCACTAAATGAAATTGTTGAAAAAACTGTGAATGCTTCGCTTCAGAAACCAGATCCGCATTCATCACACTTTGAGCCGCGCCTGCCACCTGTGGGCGGCAGCATTACATCCGGAGTCGGTATGCGTATCGACCCGATTGACGGCAAGTGGCGGCATCATAACGGGATAGATATTGCCATTCCTGAAGGGACTCCAGTTACGCCGGCAGCCCCCGGCATCGTAGTGTATAGCGGCCTCAGATCCGGATACGGCTACACGGTACTGGTCGAACACGATAACGGACTGATAACCCTGTATGGTCATAACAGCAGGCTTTTGGCAATTCACGGTCAACAAGTGGATGCAGAGACGCCAATCGCCCTGTCTGGAAACACCGGGCGTTCGACCGGGCCTCATCTGCATTTTGAAGCCTGGCAGTCTGGAACTAATGTAACACCTGCATTCATGCCTGGCAACACTCAGAAATTACCAAAAGTGCAACTGGCCTCCGTGAGAACCAAGAGTCATTTCCGTAGAGAGGTCCTGGCTGACGGATCGGTTCTTTTCACCAATATCCCGGCCTCCCTCCCCTGATGCTTGACCAGATCGGCAAATACTCCCATAAGATGATAGCAGACCGGTCTGCTCATCCTGATTACATCGCCTTCGCCGCTCAGGATGACATCATGATCTCCGACGGCAACCCAGGCCTGACTAATCTGGCAGCGAACGTACTTTCAAGCCTCAACTGTCTGGCGTTGACTGCCGCCCGCCCTTCTCTGCCGTTTGCCGACTATCTGATCCGCAGAGCTGCCGACAATGAGCATGAAATTGTACCGCGGGATACCGAAACCAGAACCTTTCTGCACGACATTCCAATCCTGAGGCAATCAGAGATGGAGGCGGATCCGGCACCTGCAATTGCAAAACTGCTCGGCAACCGCAAGGGTATCGTAGTGGAAGGCATCGGCATCATCGCCAACGGCGGTCTGACGGTGGAACAGGCCTATATCAACTGGTCCTCAGTTTTTCACTCGACCTATATCAAATATCTGGAAGATCTTCTTGAGCAAGGCTTCAGACTACCCGGAGAACGGGAAGCTTTTATGCGATTCCGCAATGAATGGCTTTTGCCACTCTCAGCGGATGATCTTGAGTTCCGGAAAGGACCGCTGACTGACAAGGGCACAATCCTGGAAGAGATCGCAAAGGTTGGCCGCTATACCGTGCAGCGCGGTCTGGTGGACTCATTTTTCGGCAATATTTCATACTCAAATGGTGATCTGATCTACATCTCTCAGACCGCCTCCAGTCTTGACGAACTAGGTGGATGCATTGACCCGGTACCCTTTGAAAACAGTTCCACAGTCGGCATAACAGCCTCAAGTGAACTGGTGGCTCATCGCAGCATCTTCGAGACTACCGGTTGCCGGGCCATACTGCACGGTCACCCGCGCTTTGCGGTGGTTATGAGTATGCTGTGTGAAGAGCAGCGTGCGTGCGGAATTATTGACTGCTGGAAGGATTGTAAAAAAGTTAGATTCCTGGGGGAAACTCCGGTTGTGGCGGGTGAGATCGGTGCCGGAGGCATAGCCAGAAACGTCCCGCCGGTGATAGGGCAAACCGGACGGGCCATTGTATACGGGCATGGCGTCTTCAGTATCGGAATGACCAACTTTCAAGCCGCCTTTCAGGCACTTGTTGATGTGGAAAACTGGTGCAGAAATGAGTATTTCAGAAGATTTGATGATAAATTCAGTGGGCACTAGCCCCGAAGCTTCCTCGCTATCTCAAACATTGCAATCCCCCCGGCAACCGAAGCATTCAGTGAACTGACACCGCCGAACTGTGGAATCGACATGATCACATCGCACTGTTTGCGTACCAGTGGCCTGATTCCCTCCCCTTCCCCGCCAATAACCAGCGCTATGCTGCCGGAGAATTTCGTCTCGAACAAAGAATCAGGGGCATCACCGGCCAGCCCGTAAACCCAGTAGCCTGCTTTTTTAAGAGACTCAAGCGTCTGGGCAATATTGGTTACTTGCAGTATCGGTATCGTTTCAGCCGCTCCGGCGGAGGCTCTTTCAACGGCAGCTGTAACACCGCAGGCTCTATCTTTTGGTATTACTACCCCGTTAACTCCTGCACAGGCGGCACTTCGAATCAAAGCTCCCAGATTGTGTGGATCCTGAATACCATCCAGTACAAGCAGAAATCCGGGTACTTCTGAATTTGCCAAAACCTCCAGCAAGTTATCAAGGTCAGCATAACTAAATGGCTCAACCTCGAGAGCAATTCCTTGATGGTGTGATGATGCACACATCTTAGTCAGATCAATTTTCTCGCGGCGGTGAACAGAAACTCCGCGACCTTCGGCCAGCTTGATGATATTTTCGACCCGGTGGTCGGTTGCATTCGTCTGCACATAGAGATTGAAAGCACCGCGAGTACCGCGCAGCGACTCCTTGACCGGATTCACTCCAAAGATGAGTTCGCCCTTCACGCGCAACCTGCCATAATCTCGTCCGTTATCAGTTGAGCGGCCTGCACAGGATCAGCCGCCTTGGCAATCGGCCTCCCGATTACCAGGAAATCAGCCCCGGCTTTGACCGCGTCACTTGGAGTCATGATTCGCTTCTGATCATCCACGGCAGCAAATGACGGCCGCACTCCCGGAGTTACTATCAGGAATTCCGTGCCGCAGGCCTCACGAATAAGTTCGATTTCAAGCGGGGATGCAACAACTCCGTCCATGCCGGATTCTTTTGCAAGACGAGCGAGACGCACTACCATATCCTTGACGGAATGATCGATCCCGATCTGCCGCAGTGTCATTTCGGTAGAGGACGTCAGAATTGTGACTGCCAGCAGTTTTGGCCGGTCAGCCCCCCCGAACTCCTTGTGAACGGCGCTGGAAGCGGCTTCCATCATCTCAGCACCCCCCAGGGCATGCAGGTTGGCCAGCTGCACGCCAAGCCTGGCAGCTTCCAGCATTGCACTGGCTACCGTATTGGGGATATCGTGATACTTAAGGTCTAAAAAAACCTGTCCACCATGGCGCTGAACCGCCTTGACTGCTGCCGGGCCGCAGGAGGTGAAAAGCTCCTTGCCCACCTTGAACATTCCAACCTTACCGGATAACATCTCAGCATAACGGTCGATTTCAGCAAGACCGTTAACATCCAGGGCGAATATAATCTTGTTACGTGCGTTTTCTGGCTTCATAGCGTCTCATTTCATAAATTCAAATGCGGCAGCGGCAATACCTTCAGTATCAATACCGACATCTCTACGGAGTTGAGCCTGACTGCCATGCTCAATGTAGCGATCCGGAATGCCAACACGCCTGACCTTGATATGCGACAGATTGTTATCGGACAGAAGCTCAAGTACGGCGCTACCAAAACCTCCCTGAAGCGCGTTTTCTTCAACAGTCATGACACGCCCGGTAGCTCTTGAGGACGAGAGAATCAGGTCAGCATCAAGCGGTTTGACAAATCTTGCGTTAATTACACTCGCACTAATGCCGTTAAGCCTGAGAGTTTCAGCAGCTTCAAGCGCTGGATACACCGTTGCCCCGATGGCTATGATCGTCAGATCCGTTCCTTCAGATAACAGCTCCCCTTTTCCGATTTCAAGCGATTTAAGTTCGGAATCAATCTCAACACCATATCCGGCACCACGCGGATAACGGAGTGCTATCGGAACTCCTGAATAAACAGCTGTCTTGAGCATGTGACGCAGTTCATTCTCATCCTTGGGAGCCATCAGTGTCATTCCGGGGAGATGGCGGAGGTAGGAAAGATCAAATACACCATGGTGGGTCGGGCCGTCATCTCCAACCAGACCGGCACGGTCCATGGCGATCGTCACCGGCAGTTTTTGCAGACATATGTCGTGAAAGACCTGATCGTAGGCACGCTGCAGAAAAGTGGAATATATTGCCGCCACAGGCCGATATCCTTCTGCTGCCAGACCGGCGGCAAAGGCCAGGCCATGCTGTTCGGCTATACCCACATCAAAAAAACGCTCCGGAAAACGCTTTGAAAAACCGTTAAGTCCGGTACCATCCGGCATGGCGGCTGTTATTGCTACAATTTTAGGATCCTCATCAGCCAGCTGAATAACCGTTTCGCCGAATACATCGGTGTAAGATTTTATCGAGGCCTTGGCAGCTCCTTTGCCGGTTGCAATATCAAAAGACCCGACACCATGATATTTGTCGGGGGTATCCTCAGCAGGCTTGTAGCCCTTGCCCTTGGTCGTCATGATATGCACCAGCAGAGGGCCGTCCAGCTCATTAATATTGTTGAACACTTCTATTAACTGAGGAAGATTGTGCCCGTCCAGCGGACCAAGGTAGTCAAAACCGAGCGCATCAAATAGAGAGCCTGGAGTCAGAAAGCTTTTAAGAGAATCTTCTGCACGGCGGGCAAAGTGAAGTATATCGGTGCCGATTGCCGGAATGTGTTTAAGTAACCCCTGCATCTCCTTTTTCAGATCTCTAAAGTAGCGACCCGTCATCTTGCGGGAGATGAAAGCCGAGAAAGCACCGACATTCTGAGAGATAGACATTTCATTGTCATTTAGAATGACTATAAGATTCTTTTTTAAATGCCCGGCCTGATTCAGCGCCTCAAAAGCCATACCTCCGGTCAGGGAACCATCCCCGATCACAGCTATTGAATGATTCTTGGAACCGGAAAGGCTTGCCGCCGCAGCCATTCCGAGCCCAGCCGATATTGACGTCGATGAATGACCGACCCCGAAGGCATCGTGTTCTGACTCGCAACGTTTGGGGAAACCCGACAACCCTTTGTATTGCCGCTGCGTGATAAAACGTTCACGCCGCCCGGTAAGAATCTTGTGGGTATAAGCCTGATGCCCGACATCCCAGATGATTTTATCTTGGGGAGAGTCAAAACAGTAGTGCAGCGCAATGGTCAACTCGACCGTTCCCAGGTTTGAGCCCAGATGACCGCCGGTCGTGGATATGGTTTCCAGAAGAAACTGG
Source organism: uncultured Geobacter sp. (assembly GCA_964619855.1). GTDB lineage: Bacteria > Desulfobacterota > Desulfuromonadia > Geobacterales > Pseudopelobacteraceae > JACRCG01. The sequence goes on from CAZUGI010000084.1 coordinate 7,627, forward strand.
CGCACGTCAGCTGCCAGTTCAGGAAGCTGTTCCGGTTTAAGCTTCTTCAGATCTGCCGGGCTGTTAATGGATTCAAGTAACATTTTAACCTCTAAACTTGCTTGGAGTTCAATGTTCAGGGCTCAAGACTTAAAACTACAACCGCAGAAACAGAGATTTTATACCCATGACTATGCATAATTGTTGCTTCTGAACCATTCAACCGCACGTACCAAAGCCGCCTTGATCGGATTCTGCGACAATCCCAATTCCTGAACTGCTAGTGCTGAGTCAAAGTACATGAATTTGGAAGCCATCTGAACACCGGCCAGTGGAATCAGGGGTTCTCTTCCGGTAATTCTGGAAATACCCTCATTAATATAGGCTGCCAGCAGAATCGGCATATAAGGCAGTCTCACACTGGGTGCCGATAAACCCGTTATCTCCTCCAGCAGGCCGAAAATATCCCGCAGGGTCAGGTTGGTGTTACCCAGAATGTATTTCTGCCCGATCCGACCTTTATGTTCGGCTAAAATGTGTCCGCGGGCACAGTCTTCAACATCTATGATGTTTAGTCCTGTATCCAGATATGCCGGCATCTTGCGCTTAAGAAAGTCTACAATAATTTTGCCGGTCGGTGTCGGCTTGATATCTCTCGGCCCCACGGGGGTGGACGGATTAACCACCACCAGCGGCAGGCCTTCCGCTATGAATTTTTCAGCTACGCGTTCGGCCAGAAATTTGCTCTTTTTGTAGGGACCAACCATGTCAGCCAGTGAAACAGGGGTGCATTCATTCCCGGGTGTACCGTTACCAGGATTTCCAAGCGTGCCGACACTGCTTGTGTACACGACCCTTGAAAGACCGCATTCTTGAGCGGCTTTCAGTATGGCCTCTGTACCTTCGACATTTATTCGGAACATTTCATCCGGTGTGCGTGTCCAGAGCCTGTAATCAGCGGCAGCGTGGTAGAGGACATTGCACCCTTTTAACCCCTGGCGCAGACTGTCGTGGTCAAGCAGGTCCCCCTTCCACAACTCAACATCCAGACCGCTTAAGTTTGAGGTGTCAGATCCTGACCGCACCAGAACACGCACTTCCCGCCCATCCTTAAGCAGTTCACGCGTAATACTGGCACCTATGAAACCGGTTGAACCGGTGACAAATGTTTTCATATGAAAAACTGGAAAGCCCCGGATGTTCTCAACATCGGGGCTCTATATCTTAAATGGCCCATGGCCGGGGCACAATTCTTCTAATCAGTTGATTTCCGCGGTCAGACGGCGATATTTTCCAAGCGCTGTCAACGGGAAACAGTTACGATAAATATGGTACTTGATCATGAAATACTTTGGAAAACCTGTTCCGGTGAAGGCATCTTCATCCCAGGTTCCATCGAGCTTCTGCGTTGCAAGCAGATATTCAATTCCACGAAGGGCAGCTTTCGAGTGAACCTCTCCGGCAGCAAACAGCGACAGAAGCGCCCAACTCGTCTGAGATGCAGTGCTGGGACCGCAGCCCATCAGTGAGCGGTCACTGTATGATTCACAGACTTCTCCCCAGCCTCCGTCCATATTCTGCTTTGATTTAAGCCAGTTTACCGATTTCTTGATATAAGGCTGAGACATATCCTCGCCAATAGCCTCCAGCCCGCACAATACCGACCAGGTGCCATAGATATAGTTGACACCCCAGCGTCCCCACCAGGGGCCTTCCGGCTCCTGTTCACCTTTAAGGAACTCCAGGCCCTGGACAGCAGCCTGGTGCGTTTTCGGATAGTTGAAGTTGCCCATCAACTCAAGCATGCGCCCCGTCAAATCAGCTGTTGGCGGGTCGATTAGAGCTTCAAGGTCAGCAAATGGAATCTTGTTCAGCAGGTATTTGGTATTGTTCTTGTCAAAGGCGGCCCAGCCGCCGTTATCACTCTGCATACCCAGGCACCAGGAGATACCGCGCTTGATTGCCTGTTCCTTATGCTTCTTGTCACGAACCTTGATATCTTTTATCGACAACATAACAAACCCGGAATCGTCAACATCCGGATACCAGTCATTCAGAAACTCAAAGGCCCATCCGCCCGGTTCGAGTTCCGGGGATTTAACCTGCCAGTCCCCTTTGCGGCGTACCTCCAGATCAAGCAGCCACTGGGCTGCCTTGACCAGAGCCGGGTGATCGGCCGGGACTCCGGCCTCCTGCATGGCAACCAGTACCAGAGCAGTGTCCCACACCGGAGAAACACAGGATTGCAATACCAGGCTTTCATCGTCCTCGATGCAGAAATTTGCCAGAGCCTCCAGTCCTTTAACCACAGCAGGGTGATCATTGGCATACCCCAGGCAGTGCAGAGCAAGAACAGAGTTGAGCATGGCCGGCTGTATTCCGCCCCAATCACCGCTTGGTTCCTGATGTTCAAGAATCCACTGTTCAGCCAGAGAAACAGATTTCTCCTTGAAAGGCCTGATAGGGGAAGACTCGTACACCTTAAGAAGATGATCGACGCCGATAAAAAAGTTTTTCCAGGTCAGGATGCCGTCTTCTTTGGTAAAGGTGTAGTCCGTCGGCCGCGGCGGCCGGACGAAAAGCTCCTGAACTCTGGCCAGCGGCGGCAGCTTACGAACCGGCCTTTCAGACATGACAACTGAAAGCGGAATAATGGTAGCGCGAGACCAGCTTGAAAATTCGTACATGTTAAAGTAGGCCCAGTTGGGAAGCAGCATCAGTTCAATCGGCATTGATGGAACGCCCATCCATGAAAATTCACCGAAAAGGGCCAAAAAAACCTTGGTAAACACGCGGGCCTTTAAAATTCCGCCATTGGCAAGAATGAAAGTCCGGGCTTTCTTCATGGCCGGGTGATCAGCAGAATAACCGGACAGCTTAAGAGCAAAATATGACTCAATAGTGGTGGAAAGGTCTCCCGGGCCTCCGAACCATATTGTCCACGAACCTTCCTCTGTCTGCTTCGAGAGGATGTACCTGGCCATTTTACGTTCGCGCACCTTGTCAACCATGCCGAGAAAATGGAACAGCATGATATATTCTGACGTAATGGTCGCATTTGACTCGAGCTCTGCCCACCAGTAGCCGTCCGGCAACTGCTCACGGAAGAAGAAGTCACGTGTTCTTTCAACTGCCTTATCGAGAGGACTTTTCGCCTCCCCGACCATCTTCTTCCATATGGACGGAGGCAGGTGATGGACCTTCCCCGGAATTTTACGGTTGGGCTCTACAACAGGCTCAGCGGTCTCGGTATTGAGGGATGTCAGGGCGGTAGAAATAGGGTATTTTCCCGAACTCATCAAAAACTCCCCACGCAAAAAAACTCTGCACGGATAAAATTTATACAGGGGCCAAACTCTGCTTTCGTATCATATAAATCAAAAAGAGTACATCCATTTTTCTAATCTTCATTACTGACTTCGTATATACGACCCTGACAAGGAATTGTGGTTTGCCTGCCGGGCATACGCTGTGCTATAAGCGACAAGTTCATAATTTTTCAGCCAATCGGGGGGCTATCCGCATCATGCTAAACGGAAAACAGAAACACCATTTACGGGCATTGGGACACAAACTGAAACCGCTCATTCTGATCGGCAAGAAGGAGATTGAGAGTGCTCTTGTCACCGAAGCCAACGCCGCTCTGGACTACCACGAACTGATTAAAGTCAGGCTTCTTGAAAGCTGCCTGCTTGACAAACATGAAGCAGCCGAACTGCTGGCTGAAGCCTGTTCAGCCGAGGTTGCTCAAATTCTTGGTAAAACCTTCCTCTTATACCGCTCGGCAAAAAAACCTGTCATCATTCTTCCTCAAACTGAAAAAACACCCAAAACGGTCAAGTGATATGAGTGGCTGGACCGGCAGAATTCTAAAAATAGATTTAACTGTTGGCACAGCATGTTACGAAGATATACCTCAACTGTTTCTTGAGGAATATCTTGGGGGGCGCGGACTCGGCGTGCGCCTTATGCGCGAGTATTTCCGACTAGATCCATTCGATCCTGATATGCCTATAATCTTTGCTGTGGGACCGTTGTGCGGTACCCAGGCTCCAACAGCCGCACGCCTTTCCGTTGTTTCACGCTCACCGCTGACCGGCACCATCTACGACTGTTCAGCAGGCGGACGCTTCGCGTGGCAGCTAAAAGCTGCCGGATTTGATGCGCTGTTCATCTCCGGTCGCAGTCCCCGACCTGTAACCCTTACAATCACGGATTCCGGAGCCAGACTTGTTCCAGCCGCACAACTCTGGGGCTGTGACATACCAACAACTGTCGCGGCTCTCGCCGAGCATGGCAGTGTGGCCGCTATCGGACCGGCCGGAGAAAATGGCGTCCTGTTTGCCAACATTATGATGGGAGAAGGCAATTCGGTCGGGCGCGGCGGCCTTGGCGCAGTGATGGGACACAAAAATCTTAAGGCCATAACCGTCACAGGCAATGTCAAAACAGTCATCACCGACCAACCTCTGTTTGATTCAGCCAGAAAAGATGTGATGCGACTCTTCAAGGCTTCACCGGTGGTATTCGGCCCACTGGGTATTTCCGAGTTCGGCACACCGGTGCTGGTGGACCTGATGGCCCAGCGCCGCATGGCCCCTACAGCAAATTTTTCCAAAACCTACTTCGAGAACTCCGGCAATTATTCAGGTCCGGCTATCAAGGCTGCCTGCGGGGCAAAAAAAGATGGCTGCTACGGAT
>CAZUGI010000085.1:0-12257 GCA_964619855.1 uncultured Geobacter sp.
CGTAGACTTCCGATGTGGAGGCCTGCAGGATGCGGGCCTTGACCCGTTTGGCCATTCCCAGCATATTGATGGTGCCCATGACGCTGGTTTTGACGGTTTTGACCGGGTTGTACTGGTAATGAACCGGCGAAGCGGGGCAGGCCAGATTGTAGATACGATCCACCTCTAGCAGGATCGGCTCGACGATATCGTGGCGGATCAGTTCAAAACGGCGGTTATCCATCAAGTGGATGATATTGTCGCGGCTACCGGTGAAAAAATTATCCAGACTGATTACATCATGACCTTCGTCCAGCAAGCGTTCACAAAGATGAGATCCGATGAAGCCGGCGCCGCCGGTGACCAGAATACGCATGCTATCTTGCCTCACAAATGCCGCCGCAGCGTCCCAGCGGAATATATCTGAATCCAGCGGCGGTCAAGCGGTCCGGTTTATAGAGATTGCGGCCGTCCACGATGTTTGGTGATTTGAGCGCAGCCTTTATGCGGTCGAAGTCCGGATTGCGATATTCGCTCCAGTCCGTGATAACAGCCAGAGCATCGGCTCCGGCCAGGATATCGTACTGGTTGTTGCTGTATTCGATGCGGTCACCGAAATGTTTCCGGGCCTCCTTTAGGGCTTCCGGATCGTGGGCCCGGACCGAAGCCCCGGCCGTCAGCAGTCGCTCGATGATGGTAAGTGCCGGTGCTTCGCGCATATCGTCCGTACGGGGTTTGAAGGATAGCCCCCAGCAGGCGATCGTACGGCCGGTCAATGGCCGCTCCTCGTCAGGCGAGCCTAATATCCGGATCAGTTTATCGGCCAGAATCTCTTTCTGGAGTTCATTGACCTCTTCAACCGCTTTGAGCATCAGGAAGTCGTAGTTGCTTTCTTCAGCGGTTCGGATCAATGCCTTGACGTCTTTGGGAAAACAGGAACCGCCGTAGCCGGGGCCGGGGAAGAGGAAGTCGTAGCCGATGCGGGAATCGGATCCGATCCCCTCACGTACGGACATGACGTCTGCTCCCATCCGCTCGCAGAGGTTGGCGATCTGGTTCATGAAGGAGATGCGGGTGGCCAGCATGGCGTTGGCGGCGTATTTGGTCATTTCAGCACTGCGGATATCCATTACGATCATGCGGTTCTGTTTGCGCATGAAGGGGTCGTAGAGCTCTTTCATTATTTCGGCGGTCCGGACGTTGTCGGTGCCGATCACAACACGGTCCGGCTTCATGGAGTCGTCGATGGCGGCTCCCTCTTTCAAAAACTCCGGATTGGATACGACGTCGAACTCCAGTTCAATCTTGCGGTTGGCCAGCTCTTCACGCACGGCAGCACGAACTTTGTCAGCTGTGCCGACCGGTACGGTGGACTTATCGACGATGATCTTGAAACCGTTCATGGTCCGACCGATATCACTGGCCACACTAAGGACATATTTCAGATCGGCGGAGCCGTCCTCGCCCGGCGGCGTGCCGACGGCTATAAAACAGACCAGTGATGACTGTACGGCTTCGGCTATATCGGTGGTAAAGGAAAGCCTTCCCTCGGACTGATTGCGCAGCACCATCTCTTTAAGGCCCGGTTCGTAGATCGGGACAATTCCCTGCTTAAGATTATCAATTTTAGTGTGATCAACATCGACAGCTATGACGTTGTTGCCGCTTTCTGCAAAACAGGCAGCCGCCACCAGACCGACGTATCCGGCACCAAAAATACAGATTTTCATTCAATACTCCAGATCAAGTTGATTGGCCGCTTATAACACAATATCCGCTTGTTATTCCAGACTTTTTCTTACAAATCACCACTGTTTTTCAACTTCAGGGCCTCTTCATAGGCTTTATTACGGGAAATGCCGGTCATATCAGCCGCTTGCCTGGCAGCGTCCTTCACCGAAAGTTCACCGCCGGCCATCAGGCGCCACAGCAGATCCGCCAGCGGTTCCGCCTCCTGCAGCGCAGCTTCTCCGGCTGCGATCAGAATGACAACTTCGCCGCGTACCTTACCCTGCGCCACAATCCCGATGACTTCCGACACGCTGCCCCGGATGAATTCTTCATAGATCTTGGACAGCTCGCGAGCCACAACGATCTGGCGTTCTCCCAGCACTTCAGCGATGTTTCGCAGCGTTTCTTCCGTACGATGGGGAGCCTCGTACAGCACCAGCGTTCCGGGCAGGGTCGCCATCTCCGCCAGAAACGAGCGTCGCCTGCCCTGGCGTGACGGAGGAAAGCCGGCAAAGGTAAATGTGTCGCTCGGCAGCCCGGAGGCTGACAGGGCGGCAATTGCAGCACAGCTGCCCGGAACAGGAATGACCGGGATATTCTCTGCGACGGCATCCCGGACAAGCTGATAACCGGGGTCGGAAACGCAAGGGGTGCCGGCATCGGAGATCAGTGCGACCGATTTACCCTGGCGCAGCGCGTTCAGAATACGCTCACCCTTGAATTGCTGATTGTGATCGAAATAGGAGGTCATCGGCCTGGAGATGCCGAAATGGTTGAGCAGCTTGAGAGAGTGGCGGGTATCCTCGGCCGCGATCAGATCGACTTCGCCCAGAATCCGCACCGCCCGGTAGGTCATATCTTCCAGATTGCCGATAGGAGTGGCGATTATGTACAGAGTGGCGGTTTTCATCAGCGTTGGGTCAGGGCCAGCTTCAAAGCCAGTCCGGCAAAGATTCCGGCCGCGGCACGATTCAGCACCTTCTGCGCAAAAGCTGATTGCCGGAAACGCTCGCCCAGGGCTCCGGCCAGAAGGCTGATGGCGCCGAACACGATAATTGTCGCGACCACGAACACCCCACCCAGCAGCATCAGCTGCAGAGGGAGCGAACCTTTGGCCGGATCGGCAAACTGCGGCAGAAAGGCCAGAAAAAAGATCGACACTTTGGGATTGGTAATGTTCATGATGATTCCGCGCCGGTAGAGGGCGGCCGGAGTGATACGATCGGCTGCACTCAGCGGGCCGGTCTCGGCGCCGGCCCGGAACGCCTGCCAAGCAAGATAGAGCAGATATCCGGCGCCGACGAACTTGAGGGCGCTGAACGCGGCGGCTGATGTTTTGAAGAGCGCCGCCAGTCCGAAGGTGACCGCTGCCGTATGAACCAAAAGACCGGTACAGAGCCCCAGCGTGACCAGCAGACCGGCCTTGTATCCCTGCTGGGCCGCCTGGGTCATGACAAACAGGTTGTCCGGACCGGGAGAGAGGGCCAGCAGCACGGATGTGGTGAAAAACATTAAGAGCAGGTTTGATTCAATCATGGAAGTACCCATGCCGTTTCTGAAAGTAATCTCGTGCATAATGGTGTACAAGGAAAATACTGTCAAGGCTGATGGCTGAGACTATTCACATTTTGCAGATGAACAGAGGCGGAGCTGATGACAAAAATCATACTGAACAAAAACGAGGACCGGCGTATCAAGTCCGGCCATCCCTGGGTATTCAGCAATGAAATCCGCGAGGTATCAGGAGAGCGTTCGGCCGGAATTACCGCCGAGCTGTACGACGCATCCGGCGGTTTCATTGGTGTCGGTCATTACAATCCGCATTCGCTGATCGCCTTCCGGCTTGTTGCCAGGCAGAGGGAGGATATTGACTCTGTGGAGTTCTTCGAGCGGCGCATCGCCGCTGCCGCTGCCTGGCGGAGGGCTATGTATCCCGCCCTCACCACCTTCCGTGCTGTGTATGGTGAGAGCGATTTTCTGCCGGGACTGGTGGTGGACAGATATGGTGACTACCTGTCGCTCCAGCTGCTGTCAAGCGGCATGGACTGCCGCCGTGAGCAGATCGTGGCGGCACTGCGGAGCGTGTTTGAGCCGCTCGGGATCATTGCCAGAAATGATGTAAGTGTTCGCAGGCTTGAGGGGATGGAAGAAAAAATCGAGTTATTGTGCGGCGAGATACCAGAAACAATTCTGATGGAAGAGAACGGTCTCCGTTTTCACGTAAATCTGCGGGAGGGTCAGAAGACCGGTGGTTTTTTGGATCAGAAGCAGAACCATCTCCTGTTGAAGGAGATCTGTGACGGGAAGAATATACTAGACTGCTTCTGCTACAACGGAAGCTGGGCCGTGCATGCGGCCTCGTTCGGAGCAAAGTCGGTTCTGGGGGTAGACATCTCAGCACGGGCAATGGGGCAAGCCTGGAGTAATGCTAAGTTGAATAAAGTTTCAGACCGGGTGCAGTTAGAGGAGTGCGACGCTTTTGAGCGACTCCGTTCGCTGCAACAGGAAGGACGGCGTTTCGGCGTAATCGTTATGGATCCGCCAGCTTTCGTCAAAAGCCGCAAGAATATCGCCGAGGCGACCAAGGGGTATCTGACCGTCAACCGCCGGGCACTGGAACTGCTGGAGCCGGGCGGCTACCTGATCACCTGCTCCTGCTCGTACCACATGGGGCGCGAGGCATTCCGCGACCTGCTGGTGCAGGCGGCACGTCTGGCCAGGCGTGAGGTGCGGCTGCTACAGACCTGTTCACAGGCTCCCGATCATCCGGTGCTGCTGTCATTCCCGGAGTCTGAATATCTGAAGTGTTTTGTGCTGCAGACGGTGTGATGCACGTAGTTTAAGTCAGGTGGTTCCTATTTCGGTTCATCACAAACCCGATACCCTCGGTCTTTCCTTACAAGAAACCCCTCCCGCTGCATCGCCTCCAGATTTCCAGTTACCGTGTCCCGTTCGGCTGGTATTAATGTCAGAAGTTGTTTCACGGTTATCCCCGGTTGAGCGATTATCTGCCGTAGTAAGCGGCTGCGCAGTTGCCGGTTTGAGCCTTCAAAGCGGCTTTGCCGGGTATAGTGCCGGCTGCGTTGTCCCGGGTTGGGATGAAGCTGCTTGAGCATGCTTCCGTAATCCATCAAGGCATAATACCATTGGCGCGGGTTGTCACGATCAAGCGTTGCCGCGATCAGCGGCATGATATCACTGTCGCTTACCTTGTCATGAACATGAAAAAAGAAGTGAATATACACCGTGCGGACGTTGGTTTCTATCAGAGGTTCCGCTACATCGAAACAAAAAGCCGCCACTGCCCGTGCGGTATAGGGGCCGATACCGGGGAGCGCTTGCAGCTCCTGCACCGTAGAAGGGAAAATGCCGTTGTGCTGTGCCGCGATTTCTTCGGCGCAGCGTTTGAGATAGAGTGCCCGCCGGTTATATCCCAGGCCTTGCCAGACTTTCAGGACATCTGTCAGCGGCGCCGAGGCAAGCGTGGCAAGAGTCGGAAAACGGCCAAGAAACTCGTCGTATTTGGGCCGGACACGCTCCACCTGGGTTTGCTGTAGCATAATTTCAGAAACCAGCACGGCGTACGGATCACGGGTTTCGCGCCACGGCATCGAACGCGGGTTTTGGTGGTAATGGGCAAGAATCATCGCCTGGAATGCCGTGATAGTTGGTTGATCGGGTTTTCCGGTCTCACGATGGCGGATGGTAAGTTCAACAGGATTCAGCATATAGTGCGGTAGATTAGTTTTTGGCACCGTTCCAACGCAGCGGAATCATGTTCCGCTGCGTTGGAACGGTAATATCTGGCGAAATTTACAGTCCGGTAATTTCGCGATCTTTAGGATACTCAACAACGATGCCGAAGGTCAGTTCCTTTTTTTCTCCCACTTGTAATGGTGTCTTCCAGGTGACGGTGCCGTCGTTTTTGAGCTCATCCGGTTTGACGGACGGCTCATCCAAGGAAATCTTGATCTCTTCATCGCCGGCGACCGGCAGCTGGTCACGCAGCGTGACTGTTAACGGCTCCTTGCGGAAGTTGCCCAGTTCAATGCGGTAACGGTAACTTACCCGGTTTTTACTGAACATTCCTGCTTCCTTGTGCTGTTTAAGTTCTTCGCGCTTGACCGTGATCTGGTCATCGGTGCCAAAGAACAGGTCAAACTTTTCCCCGGCGGCGACTTTTTTGAGCTGCGAGCTGCCGGTATAGGTATTGCCGGCAAAAGTGTTGACCTTGCCCGGCAGGAGCGGATAGGAGGCGCGATTAACGATCTCTGACTTCAGGAATACGTACGGGGAGAGCTTCGGGAGCGCCATGAATTCGATGCTGACCGGAAGTTGCTCTACTGCGACCACCGTGCCGTGCCGGGTGCCGTCTGATGGAATATCCAGCGTCCGGGGGATGTGAAATGCGACCGAGGACTGTTCATCACTGACTTGTGCAGTAACAAAGGCAGCAGGTGCCTCTTCTTCCATTACACTGTCGGATTTATAGCTTTCGGCCTGAATTCTGGAGGCTTTCTTTGACATGGTCGGCGCCGGGGCTGCCCTCAGCATGGGAGCTGCCATCGGTGGAGGAGGCCGGTAAAAGGATATTCGCCACGGGTAAAGTTCGGGAGGCGCCCCTCCGCTGGCGGGGCGGGCGGTGGAAAGGGTCAGGTCCACATTTTTCCAGTCCTCCCCGGTCTGCTGTCGTACCATTGCACGAAAAGTCAATCCGGCGGTTTTTGCATCCGGGGAGAGACGAACGTCGTAGGATGGCTCCCAACCCGCCTGGGGGATAACCGTGGCGAGCTCAAGAGTCAGATTCCCCTCGCGGGCAATTTCCACCATGACCTCAACGCTCTTAGCTTCCTTCCGGCGCGAACCGCTTGATTCATCGCGCTGGCGGCGCAGAGCGTCAATCTTGTCCTTGATGTTTTTCTTTTCTATCTCCGCCTCACGGGTCATTTCCTCGGTTTTGGTAACTCCGGCTCCGACAAAACTGGAAGCATCCAACAGCTCTGCAGAAGTCGGGCGTCCAATCGCCAGCTCTTTTGAAATGCGGTCTCCCCAGGCCACCCGGATTGATTCCAGAAAGGCTTTTTGGGACAATAGGCCGGCCTGTCTGGCATCCAGTGAACCGGAGCGCCGCTCCAGTCCCCGAATCTCCTCATCCAGCTCCTTTACACGCTTCTCACCGCTCCGCTCAAGAAAGGCACGTTTGACTTCCAGCCCTACTATTGTCGCTCCGGCGCTCCCTTTCCCTTCCACTCGGACGGAATCGTCCTGGATCAGGGTTGGCAACCCCTCGAAGGCGATCAGATAGTTCCCCGGTTTCAAGTTTAGCGTCGCAGAACGTGAAGTCAGGGCCCGATCGGCATATACGGTTACGGCCGTAATCTTTGACGGAACTGCAATCCGCTTCAGATCCTCGGAATAGGAAAGGCAGGGCAGGGTAAACAGAGTCAGGAGAGCAATGAAGCTGATGAATTTCATGGTGATCCTCCTTGGTGATAATATCTCATGATATCGGACTGTTATGAGCGCCTTTTTGAAGATGGGCGCGGTGCGGCTCCCGAACGTCTGCCTGCCGGAGGAGGTCCGCTTTTTGCTGCTCCGGCCGAGTTGGCGGAGCGGCTGCCTTTGGCACTGTCTTTGGCTACGGCCGGACGCGGACTTTTCTCCGGGCTGACCGGCGCAGAGGGGCGCTTGTTTTTTACATCAGCTTTAGCTGGTGCCGGCCGCCCGCTCTTGAAGGAGTTCCCGGTGGTTTCCAGCGGCTTAACGCTGCCCGGTTTTCTTCTGGCGTGAGTGGCTTTCAGCGGGCGATCCTTTTGCGGCTTGGCAATGCTGACGACAATGCAGCGGTCGACCAGCCAGGTGCCATCCAGAGTTTCCACTACCTCCTTCAGATCAACGGAGGCCAGCATGCGCACATAACCGCAGCGTTTGAATTCTCCGGTCTCCTGATTAACGATCAGGTGTACCGAGGTAACCGGACCCATCAGCGAAAACAGTTTGCGCAGATCGTCTTCGGTGGCCTGTTCTGAAATATGTCCGACGTAGAGCTCTTTGGCCATATATATGATCCCCTTATTTCTTTTCCCTGTGTATGGCGAAAGGGCCCCAGGCCTGATCGATCGACATGACTTCCAGTGTGTTTACATTGACATGCGACGGCTGGCTGATAACCCAGCGGACGGTCTCGGCGATATCCTCCGCCCTGAGTGGCTCTGTACCCTGATAGACACCGGCCGCTTTTCCATCGTCGCCCTTAAAGCGGACCTGTGAAAATTCAGTTTCGGCCATGCCGGGCTGGATGCAGGTAACCCGTACGCGGGTTCCGAGCAGATCGCAGCGCAGGTTGCGGGAAAACTGGGTCACAAAAGCCTTTGTGCCGCCGTAGACGTTACCGCCCGGATAGGGCCAGGCTCCGGCGGTAGAACTGATGTTGATGATATGGCCGCGATTTCTGGCCACCATGCCCGGCAGTACGAAGCGGGTGCAATACATCAGCCCTTTGATGTTGGTGTCCACCATGGTGTCCCAGTCGTCCAGGTCGACCTGGTGGGCCGGTTCCAGTCCCAAAGCCAAACCGGCGTTGTTGAGCAGCACGTCGATCTCGCGGAAGCGTTCCGGCAGGGACTTAATTGCACCCTGTACCGCTTCCCGGTCGCGTACATCCAGAGGGATGATATGCACTCCGGCAGGACCGGACAGCTCTTCCTGCAGTTTCAAGAGCGGATCAATCCGGCGGGCGGCCAGCACCAGTCGGGCCCCCTGGCCGGCCAGCACGCGGGCGCAGGCAGCGCCGAAACCGGCGGAGGCGCCGGTTATGAATATGGTCTTAGTGTTCATAGCCTCTCTGTTTCAGCGGCAGAAGCATAGCAAACATTGCCGCAATACTCTATGCCAATCGGTATAACGCCTCAAGAAGCGGGTCTGTTGCGATCCCGTTTTGCTCGCAACGTGCCAGGATTTCAGCAGATACAGGGGCACAGACAGTCAATGCCCCTCCATCTGCCAGAACCAGCTGAGTCCGGAACGAATGCAGGGCAAATCCTGAAAACTCATCTGTTTCGCCGCCGCCATAGCGTTTGTCGCCCAGCACCGGGTGACCTGTAGCTGACAGATGGCGGCGAATCTGGTGCATCCGCCCGCTGATCGGTGTAACAGCCAGCAGGGAACAGTTGTTTCCTGCAAACAGTATCCGGTAACGAGTTTCGGACTCCTTGTCGTCCAGCGGTTCGTTTATGACCCCTGTGCTGTCAGGAATTCCTGATACCAGTGCCAGATATAGTTTGTCAAGGCCGGTCTCCTTGACCTGGCGACCGTAAGCGCCGGCTGAATTTGAATTTTTTGCGAGGATGACCGCTCCTGAAGTGCCGCGATCCAACCGGTTGACCGGGTAGAGTTTGCAGGGTGTTCCTCGCCAATCCATCCAGGACTGGCCGAATTCTACCAGATTTTCTTCCTGTTCGGCAGTTCGATGCATCGGCAGCCCGTGGGGTTTGTTGATGACAGCGATCCGGCTATCTTCGTACAGGATGTCAAGGGCTGGAGGAGTTCCGGACAGCAATGCTATAGCAGCGGAGCTTTCCTTGATCGTGATGACATCATTAACTTTCAGCAGGTGGTCGGGAGTGGCAACGTCTGTATTCAGGCGTGCACCACCGTTTTTTATCAATTTACGGGGATAGCCAGCCGGTGCTGTCGGCATCAATGTTCTCAAAAAACTTTCCAACCTTCGGCAATGATCGTTGGAAGTTATTGTATAGCTAAGCATGACAGGGGATTATGAGGATCAGTTGAGGCTGATGCCGCGATCGCGCATCAGGTTTTTGGGAGAGCGGTCGTAACTTTTTTCGCCAGCCGGAGTGAACATACAGCCGGTGGCTTCAGCACGTTCCCGGTGGAAAGCTACACACTGGCAGCAGTTGCCGCGGCGGGAACATGAGGAGTATGTACATTTGCAATCATTTCCGGTGCGGGTACAGGACATAATCGGTTCTCCCTGCTAAACTACGATACGATCATCCCTGTAGCCTGAATTGACCTCCAGGGCCTCATTCAGAGAGCGGATGGCAACTTCAAGCTGGCTGTCGTCCGGTTCGCGGGTGGTCAGCCGCTGCAGGGCTAGTCCGGGGGCGATGATCATTTTCACCAGTGGGTGGTTTTCGTGTGTGGCGCTCCATTTAAGAAATTCGTAGGAAATGCCGGCAATCATCGGCAGCAGAATAATGCGGGAGCCGGCTTTGAGATAGAACGGCCAGAGTTTCGGTATTAGGGAGAAAACGGCTATGCTTACCAGCATGACGATCAGCAGAAAGCTGGTTCCGCAACGCGGGTGCAGGCGGCTGAAGCCCCGCACGTTCTCAACAGTCAACTCATCTCCGGCCTCAAATGCAAAGATTGATTTGTGCTCGGCACCGTGGTACTGGAAAACCCTCTGGATGTCCTTCATGCGGGAGATGGCCCAGATGTAGAGCAGAAACACAATCACCCTGATGACGCCATCCACGAGGTTAAAGATGATGTTGTTATCGCCGATAACCGGTGTCATCAGCTTGGTCAGATAGAGAGGAAACAGGAAGAACAGGCAGATACCGAAGCCGAATGCCACCGTCATAGTGCCGGCCATGGCCCATGAAGAGAGCTCTCCGCCCCCTTCCTTGATACTTTCCTTGTCCTTTTCCTCTTCGGTCATGGCTTCATTGGCCGAAAAATTGAGAGCTTTGATTCCGATGATCAGGGAGGTGAAAAGTGCGACTGCACCCCGTAAAATCGGCAGTTTTACGATCGGAAAACGCTCGGAGAGCGGTACGACAAGTTCTTTTCTGACCACAATTTCACCATCTGGACGGCGAACCGCAATGGCAACCGAACGGGGGGCGCGCATCATCACCCCTTCTATGACCGCCTGGCCGCCAACGTGTATTTTATCCATGTAACCCCTTATTCCAATTCTGAATCAAAGCGTTATCTTTTGATTTGTAATAGGCATTATTACTCAAGTGTTTTGTAAAACTCTCTGACTTCTGTCGTCTGGCCGCAGCAGAATTTGCCTTCAGGACAGGGTCCGCCAACACAGCCCGGTCCTGCATCACGGAAAATGACCGGTGCCACTTTCTTGACTAGCCGCAGCATCTCGACACTCATCTGCCGGATTTCCCACTGGGCCCTCTGGCAGCAGCGCAGAGCAAAGAAGTGCAGCAGTTCGCGGGCGTTCATGGTCATGATTATTTTTGTCTCGGTGGCATTTGGCAGAATATATCGCGCGTCTTCGGCCGGGATTCCCATCTCCACCAGCTGAGCGTAGGCCTTGTGGACGGTTTCGGACATGAAGGCAAAAATCTGTCTGGCTTCAGCATTTTCAGCGATGGTGTCCGGCATGATAGAGGTAAAGTCTTCCTTGTGTGATACGTAGCGCTGAGATTGCTGTGAGAAGGAGGCGATGCGGTGACGGACCAGCTGGTGCGTTGTGACCCGGGAAATTCCTTCAATACCGAAGGTGAAAGAAGCGTGTTCGAGAACCGAGTGGTGGCCCAACGACATGATTTTGTCGAGAAAGGCTTCAACGTCGGATGATGCCAGCTTCTCACGTAGATCGCTGATTGAAGATGGAGAATAACAGAGCCGGGCGGCCAGGGCCACGGTCTGTTCGGGGTTAGGTGTGTGTTCGATCAGGCTGACATTGTTCATAGTGTCCTGCGCAATCTTTCTTCAGGGGTAAGGCATTCTGAAACTTATGCCCTGAATGTAAATTAGTGCCGCTCTGTTGCTGGAGTTCTGAATTGCTGGTGCAAAAAAAGGGGATTTGCCTCGCGACAAAGCCCCTTCGTGTGTCTGCGTAACAGCTGATCAGATCTGGCCGTAACGCTTTTTGAAGCGCTCAACACGTCCGGCGGTGTCAACAAGTTTCTGCTTGCCGGTGAAAAACGGATGGCAGGCCGAGCAGATCTCCGTATTTATTTCCTTACGGGTGGACCGGGTCTGGAATGTGTTGCCGCACAGGCACTTGACAGTTACATCGGAATACAGCGGGTGAATACCTTCTTTCATCTCTTCCTCCTTCAGTATTGCTTACGGGACTGACTCAGTTCATAAGTGAATGATAAAGTGTAATCGTAGCGATTCGTAATTTTTTTTGCAACCATTTTCTAACTACTTCGACATCGAATCCAGAAAATTCTGATTTGTTTTTGTTTCTGACAACTTGTCCAACAGGAATTCCATGCTGTCAACCACATTCATCGGATGGATTACCTTGCGCAGAATCCAGATTCGGTTCAGGGCGCTCTTTTCAATCAGCAGCTCTTCCTTGCGGGTGCCGGACTTGTTGATATCAATTGCCGGGAAGGTGCGCTTTTCTACAAGTTTGCGGTCCAGGTGTAACTCCATATTGCCGGTGCCCTTGAACTCTTCGAAGATTACTTCGTCCATCTTACTGCCGGTATCGACCAGGGCGGTGGCAATGATGGTCAACGAACCACCCTCCTCTATGTTGCGGGCGGCGCCGAAGAAGCGCTTCGGGCGCTGCAGGGCGTTGGCATCCACGCCGCCGGTGA
>CAZUGI010000086.1:0-12193 GCA_964619855.1 uncultured Geobacter sp.
GAAACTGATGGCAATGGGGGTGCTGCCCGGCCACCGTATTGTGCTGGTGCAGGCTTTTCCATCGTATATTTTCAGGGTTGGTTATTCGGAATTTGCTATAGATACAAATCTGGCTAAGGAGATATTTGTCAGGAAATAGCATTTTTCGAGAGTCTAGGAGGTTGACAAGGGGATGATTCAGAAACTAATATACCCGCATCTCCTATCTGAAAGGTACGTATGAAGGTTATTGTCCTCCTCGGCGACGGCATGTCGGACGAACTTTATAGTGAACTTGGTAACAAATCCCCACTTCAGGCCGCGCGTACTCCGAATATGGATTTTATGGCTCAACACGGGCAGGTCGGTCTGGCTCATACGGTGCCGGAAGGCCTTCCGCCGGGCAGTGATGTGGCCAACCTTTCGGTTTTCGGGTATGACCCCCGCAACTGCTATACCGGTCGCTCGCCTCTGGAAGCTGTCAGCATGGGAGTGGCGCTCGATCCGGAAGATGTAGCCTTTCGCATGAATCTGATAACCCTCAAGCCGCAAGGCAGTTCAATCTATATGCAGGATTTCTCTGCCGGGCATATTTCAACTACCGAGGCTTGCGAGCTTGTGGCAACCCTTCAAAAAGAGATCGGCAACGGTGAATTCGAATTTTATCCCGGTGTCGGTTACCGGCACCTGATGGTCTGGCGCGGAGGCAGAGACAGTATGAAGGCGACTCCGCCGCATGACATTACCGGGAAAGCTGTACTCGATTATCTGCCAAGCGGTGACGGGGCGGATATACTGAATAATATAATGAATCATGCCCAGATGGTGCTGCATGACCATCCGGTCAATATCAAGCGCAAAAATGAAGGCGGTCTGCCGGCCAATTCAGTCTGGCTGTGGGGGCATGGCAAAACCCCTAAAATTGCTCCTTTCGTAGATAAGTTCGGCATGACTGGTGCTGTTATCTCGGCGGTTGACCTGATCAAGGGGATTGGTATCTGCGCCGGTCTGGATATAGTTAAAGTGGATGGTGCCACCGGTTATATTGATACCAATTACCTGGGAAAGGGTCAGGCTGCCCTTGCAGCTCTTGAAGACCATGACTTTGTATATGTCCATGTCGAGGCTCCGGATGAGGCCTCGCATGCCGGCCGAATGGACCACAAGATCCAGGCCATTGAAGATTTTGACTGTCTGGTAGTCGGGACTGTTCTGGAAGGTGTAAAAAAATTTGGTGACTACGCCATCCTCTGTACACCGGACCATCCTACGCCGGTCAGATTGATGACTCACACCTCTGAGCCGGTACCGTTTATCATTTATCGCGGTGGAGAAGGACCGGGGAATGGGGCTGTTTCATATGATGAAGCTCAGGCAAAGTCCACCGGATTGACTTTGGAAGGTCATATGTTGATAAAGAAACTGCTTTCGTAATTTTCACAACGATAAAACAAAAGGGCATCCGGTTAAATTCGGATGCCCTTTTGTTTGGCTTATTTGTTCTTATTTTCCTTACTCTTGTGTTCTTTATCCTTACTCTCCTTCTCTTTACTCTCCTCAGGTGACGTGACCTTCCAGACTTTTTTCTGTTTCTGATCTCTGACCGGCTGCGCAGAGTGGGGCTGTTGCCCTGTTCTCTGTTGTATCGGTACCGTTACCTGCGGTCTAATCGCCTGTGGAACAGTTGGCTGTGGTGTCGCAACCTGTGGTGTCGGTGCCGGGCTGGAGGTACGCTGTTGAGGCTCGGTCCTTTGAGGCGGGGTTGCATAGGTTCTGGGCGCGGTCTGAGGTATGACCACCGGATAGACGGTCCGCTTTTCGACTGACGGGGCCGTCTGGATGACTGGAGTATTGGGTGGAGTTGTGACAGTTACTGGCTGTTGAAAGCGTTGCTGTGAGTCCGCTGGTGGTTTTACACGCTGGAAGCGTTGGCGTAATTCACGGTTGTCCTGATACTCTATCTTCGGAGGAGCAATTTTGGGTGGGGTCTGCTTGACAATCGGCATACGCGTTTCACGTTGCGGCTGAACGCGGGGGCTACCGACCGAAACCGCGACTGCAGCTGATACGCCAGCAGCAGGTTGAAGCGGTGCCGTACGTCCCTTCAGAAAGTCGTTGTGTTGCAGTACCGTCAGGCCGCCGCTGAAAGTCCGGTTTCTGTATGTAATCGTCATGCTATTGACGTTAGTACTGGTATTGGCGATATTAACACTGTGACGGCCGTAATGTCCGTACCCATAGAACGTTTCGCCGGGCGCGAGCGGGGTCCAGCCGATATGGCTTCCGGTGCGGTACCATCCGACGTAACCGGGTCCCCAGAAGACGTCGCCACGCACAGGTGGTACCCAAAACCACCCGAGACCGCTGACAACAGCCCAGCGTCCATAGTGATACGGTACCCAACCCCAGTTTTCGTAGGATATCCAGACGTAATCATTGCCTCTCCAGATCCATCTGCCATTACGATAGGGAGCCCATTCACCGGACGCCACCACATTCGGTCGCCAGACCATTCCGTATTCGGGGACTCTCACCCAGGTGCCATATGCATTAAGCTCGTAGGAATGGTTGCGCAGCTCATCAGGCAGATAGGTGTCAGCCTTGGCCGAGCTCGACTGGCTACGATCCCTTTCGATATTCCAGTTTTCCCATTTATCGGGAGGATTAAGCGGAAGAATTTCGCTGTGTCCGTCCTCCAGGGCAATATGCTCACCGGCCCTTACTTTTGTGCGGTTGCCGCTGCCCTCAACATAAGCAGACCCTTTGAAAATGGCCACATCTTCCTGACTGTTGGGCAGCAGGTCTATGCGAAGCCGTGTGCGGGCTTCAGGAAGTACGGTGGTATCATCGGCGTCGATCTGGAGAGAATTTTTCCCGATATTCTGGGCTGTTCTTAGATAGAGTTTTCCGTTCGCCAGATGCAGATGCGTGAATCCATCTTCATTGGCCAGTAGGCCGAGTTGAGAGTCGCTATCAAGTCGAACGATGGTGCCGTCCGAGAGTTGAATTTCAGCTTTTGTACCTTCAGGGCACCAGACCGCGTCACCTTCATCAAGCGGAGTATTGACGGATGCCGGCAGCCATTCAGCTGTCTCCGGAGTTCTGAACATAACGTCTCCGTCAATGAACCGGATTCTGGCAGGTCCGATGACACCGGCAGGCGACCAGTTGGGAATGGATAATATGAATAGCAAGCCTATCAGAACAATCCGCAGCATGTAAGCCTCCCTGTGTGCATCTGTATTTCAATACCTTTTCTCACTTCTGTAAAAATGTACGCAAAGAGCATGCCGATGTAAAGATCTTGTAAAATCAGTATATTTAGTATTGAAGATTTGTGCGCGTACCGCAAATGGGGTGGTAAAGAGGTTATTTGAAGTTGTCAATTATCCAGCGGGCGATACTTCTGGAAGGGGGCAGGACAGGAAGGGCGTTGACCGGAAACCAGCGCGCGTCCTCGAGTTCATTATGATCCATGACAATTTCTCCTCCGGCGTAGTCAGCTACAAACCCGGCCATCAATTGAGCCGGAAAGGGCCAGTTCTGGCTGCCAACGTAACGAACATTTGTAATTTCAATACCGGTCTCTTCCAGGACTTCACGGGTAGCACACTCCTCAAGTGATTCTCCCAGATCCAGAAAACCGGCCACCAGGCCGTAGCGCCCAGGCGCCCATTCCGCCTTGCGCGTCAGCAGCAGCTCTTTATCCCGCTTGACCAGCACGATGGCACACGGATGAATATGCGGGAAATGCTCGGCCTTGCAGGCTGTGCATAGTTTCCCCCGGCTCTCTGCAAGCGGCTCGGTCAACTCCCCGCACCGGGAGCAATGACGGCTTTGTCGATCCCAGTGCAGAATCTGTTTCGCCAATCCGGCTACTGTCAGGCTTTGAATATCCAGCTGCTCATCAGCAGCGTTAAAGTTTGCCGAAACGTACGGATGTTTCAGCTGTAGACCGGAGCTGATGGTGAAGGTATATAAGGGTTTATCTCGCCAGGTGCCGATACATATCGGAGTCTGCTGCGGGGTCAGCCAATCCGGTAATCTGCCGCCCGGAAGGCCCAGTCCCTGATTTGCATGCTCCAGCACCACCCCAGCAGCTTGAATAATTACCCAGGTTTGTTCGCACAGGTTCGTGTCATATGGCCGTGCCAGGAATGAAAATTCATTTTTTATTGATGAAAAGTTGAAGGGCAGGTGAGTCGCTTCTGGATAAATTGAATTGTTCATTTTTCATATCTAGCAATATTGAAATTGTAAGTCAAGGTAGTCACACAGGCTTGACTCGTACAGAAAATGTTTTCATAATGCCCTCATGTCTCATACCTGCCTGACTTCCAAAATAATAGGTGTATTCGCACTCCGTCTGATTCTTTCGTTATTGCTGATCTGGTATCTATTCTGCCTGTTTTTTCCTCCGGGTTCTGGTGCCATTATTCGGGATATATCCTTCCCGCCCGGCAGCGGCGTGCGCAGACTGGCCGGTGATTTAAAAACAAACGGACTGATTCGCAGTTCATGGCACTTTGTGATGCTAACCCGGTTACGGGGAAAAGCCCATAACCTGAAAGCCGGGGAATATCGCTTCAATGACGGTATGACACCAGCGGATATTCTGCATAAAATTGCAACCGGTGATGTCGATTACCGTAAATTTTCGCTGCCAGAGGGTTATTCGATCTATCAGGCAGCTGAACTGCTGGAACAGAAAGGCTTTTTTAAGAGCGACGTGTTTCTGTCAAAATGCCGGGACCCTGGTCTGCTGGAGCGCTTGGGACTTGCAGGCCACAGTGTGGAGGGCTATCTGTATCCGGCTACTTACAATCTGCAGCGCAACGGTGATGAAGTGCAGCTGATTGAGCAGATGGTTGTCCAGTTTGAGAAGAAATATGCGGCCTTGTCAACTGCTACTGCTTTTCCTGTCCGATTGTCACGCCGCGAGATTGTAATCCTGGCCTCGATCATCGAAAAAGAAGCGGTTTCATCCGAGGAAAAACCCCTGATCTCATCAGTATTTCATAACCGTTTGAGAATCGGGATGCCTCTGCAGAGCGATCCAACGTCGGTTTACGGGGTCAGGGCATTTTCAGGCAAGGTGACCAGAGCTGATATAAAACGTCAATCACCATACAACACCTATCTTAACAGGGGACTGCCTCCGGGGCCGATCGGCAATCCCGGTTCCGAGGCTCTTCAGGCTGCTTTGAACCCTGCCGACAGTGGCTATCTTTATTTTGTTTCGCGCCAGGATGGCACTCACCAGTTTTCTCGAACACTTGAAGAACATAACCGGGCCGTGGACAAATATTTACGTAAAAACCAGTAACAGACTATGTGGTTTGCCCGATCGGCAATTAATCTGCGGGAATTTTTTTATGCCTTTGGAAATATGAACAGTTCTGGTATTATTCTGCTGATAAATTCAAGCCATGTCATTGCTGCAATATCTCTGATAGAGAGGTGAAAAATGGGCCGGTTCTTCACTGTAACGGTTTGCCTGTTGTCATTCTCGGCATTCTTATATCCGTCATATATGGAGGCCGCTGACATTGCACCCGCCAAAGACTCTATAAACGCTGCTGAAAAAGCGCCGGCAGTTACCAAGCCGTCCAATCTGGCGGGTCATAGTAAGGAAGTCTCTGTCTTTGCAGTAAGCCCTGATGGTCGTTTTGCCCTGACTGCCGATGAAGATGAGAAAAATTTTCTTTGGGACGTAAAAACCGGAACTTTGATCCGTACAATTTTACAGCCCGATCCCGTGCGAAACGGGATCGTAACGGCCGTTTTTTCCCCGGATGCTTCAACTCTCCTCTGGGCCAGATTCCGCAAATATACGCCGGTAATGTGGGATCTGAAGAGCGGGAAACGTCTGGGAGTATTGTCTTCAAAAGACTCCGGCCATTCTGCAGAGGTTGTTTCCCAGGCTTTTTCCGGCGACGGGAAGTATATTGCAACCGGCGACCTGCAGGGCTTTGTCGTATTGTGGAACACCAAAGACAGGACGCCTGTCAGGAAATTCAAGGCACATGCGGGCAAGGTCAATGCCCTTATTTTCATACCCGATCGTGCCGAGTTTGTTTCTGCCGGAGATGATGGTGCCGTAAAGCTGTGGCTGGTCAGCCGTTCCATTGTGTTTAATTTGAAGGAATCCGGACCCGGAGTAACCTCATTGACCGTTTCTGCAGATGGCTCAGTAGTTTACGGAGCTTTTGCTGATGGAAAGGTGAGAGGATGGAATTCGGCCTTACGGAGTCTGAGGAGCACACTGACGTTCAATAATCGTCAGATAAACAGCATCGCAATTTCGCCGGACGGCGATTTTATTGCTTTGGCGGAAGAGAATGAGAGTATTTTGCTCTGGAATATTCATGAGAGCAAAGTCGCTTGGAATATCAAGCTCGATAATTCAGCACTAAAAGTAGCTTTTTCGCCTGACGGTAGGTCGCTGTTTACCGCGGGAGGCGATAGCTGGGTTCGGGAATGGAATGCATCTTCCGGCAAGTTCATCAGAAAATTTGGTGGTGCGAGTGAGTAATATGACAACATACACGCGAAATCAGACCTTTACCTCCATGTTGGATATTCTCTCAAGGGATTATCTGCAGGGCAAGGAAGATGTGCTGAATCTGTCTGTTCTCGCTCTGCTTACGGGAGGTCACATCCTGATAGAGGATTTGCCGGGACTGGGCAAGACTACGGTGGCGCTTGCACTGGCCGGGGTCACCGGACTCTCGTTCGGAAGAGTGCAGTGCACCAGTGATCTGCTTCCCTCTGATATAACCGGCCTGTCCATTTTTAATCGCGAAACCGGGCAGTTCAGTTTTCAACCGGGCCCGGTATTCAGCAATATCGTGCTTCTGGACGAGATCAATCGAGCCATGCCGCGAACCCAGAGCGCCATGCTGGAGGCGATGGAGGAGCGCAGGGTGACGATCGAAGGAGTCACTCATCATCTGCCCGACCCTTTCATCGTTTTTGCAACCCAGAATCCCTCGGATCAAAGCGGAACCTTTCTGCTGCCGGAATCGCAGCTGGATCGCTTCCTGATCTGCACCGGTATCGGCTACCCGCCTGAACATCTTGAAAAGGAAATTATTGCTAGCGGTGGTGTGCGTGAACGCTTGAGCGACATGACTCCCATAGTAACAATAAATGATGTTCTGACAGCTCGTAAGGCGGTTCAGGCGGTATATCTGTCAGAGAAGGTTCTTGGCTATATTTACGAGCTGATCAGAGCAACCCGTTCACACAACCTGATACTGACCGGTCTGTCGACCAGAGCGGCAATCAATCTGGCTCAGGTGGCCAAAGCTTCAGCATTTCTGGCCGGTCGCGACTACGTTGCTCCAGAGGATGTAAAAAACTGTGCCGTTGCCGTCTGTGCTCACAGGCTGGTTATGCGGAGCGAGATGTCATCCTCCGACAGGGGAGGCGTGCTACGGACGATCATCGCCGGCATAGCGTTGCCTTTGGCCTGAAGATCAGCAAGGCCGGGGCTCTCTACATTGCAATAACCCTCCTGATCGGTTTTTCAGCAGTAAATACCGGGAACAACCTGCTTTTTCTGGTAGTATCCGCTCTTCTGGCTTTTATGGCTGTTACCGGGCTGGCCGGAATGTATAACATAAAGGGTCTTGATCCATACCTGCTACCGCCCGGTGAAATTTTTGCCGGTACCCCGGCACCATTCCGGCTTTGTGTAAAAAACAACAAACAGTATCTCCCCTCTTTTCTGATCAGCCTCAAATCCGCTTCAGGATCTTCAGTGACATTTCCTCTTGTACCGAAGAACTCTCTATCTGAGGCTAGTATCATGCTGACATTCAGTCAGCGTGGACCCGCACCTGCCGGTTTAATAACAATCAGTTCAACGTACCCGGTCGGTTTTTTTTCCCGCTTCTGGACCTTTGAAAACAGTGCCCGGTTTATTGTCTATCCGCGCCTGCTGTCGGCGGGCTATTCAGATTCCGGTAAAGATCAGACCGGTAACGGGTTTTCTTTGCGCCGAGAACGCGGTATCGAAGGGGAACTTGAACAGATTTATCCGTATTCCGGAGCAGAACCGCTGCGTGCGATTCATTGGAAGCTGTCGGCTCGCAGCCATGATCTTATGGTAAAAGTTTTTGGCAGCCAGTCAGCAAAACCGCTTCTTATAGATCTGGCCGGAATGCCGGGGCAGAGCGAGGAGGAGCGAATTTCCCGTGCAGCCTGGCTTGTACGGCGTCTGGTCTGTGACCGTCCGGTTGGACTTGTGCTGGGAAGTCGTGTAATACCGGCTGAATACGGCAAACAGCACGGTCGTCTTCTACTCACGGAGTTGGCACTGTATGGTCGCGATTAAGTCACTGTCAATCTTCCTGACGTATGCAATCAGCGTTTGCGGTGTAATTCCGCTTCTGCCATGGTTGACGACAGTTCCTCTAGTATTTCTGGCTCTTGGTTTTGCCTCCGGGATCATTCAGGATTTCAGAGGCCGCTGGGTGTTAAAACCCTGGATGCAGAACATCACAATTGTTCCTTTTTTCATCTATTATTATGTGCAGTTCAGTCGCTCCAACCCGCTTGACCCGGTTGTTACCGTACTCGCAATCATGCTGGCTGTCAGACTTTGCGGTGAAAAAACGATTCGTCACACTTTGCAGATACACGCCCTTTCTCTCTTCTGTCTTGCATCCTCCTCTCTCTTCGATTTAAGTCCACTGTTTCTGGTCTATCTTGGAATATTGATGTTTCTGGTCGCTGTGGCTCTGGTGTTGATGACTTTCTTGAATCAGGATGCCGGCATGTGCCTGTCAAAGGCTGATTTGCGGAAAGTGCTGTCAGCCGGTCTGCTAATGCCTTTGCTCTCGCTTCCTCTGATGTTGTTTTTCTTTCCGGTTTTGCCGCGGACACAATTGCCACTCTGGAATTTTCTGTCATCCACAGTCGGTATGACCTCCGGCTTGTCCGACAAAGTTGAACCGGGAAGCAAGGCCAGTGTGGGAGAATCACATGTTTTGGCCTTCAGAGCGGAAATGGAGAAACAGGCGCAGCAGCAGCTGTACTGGCGCGGTACCGTTTTCAATCAGCTGGATGGCAACCGCTGGGTCAGGGATCGAGCCGTTCCTGCCGAGGTTTCGGTTTTCAGCAAACAGACCATTCCGCAGGCCATTTACCCGGAACCTACCGACTCAAAGGCTCTGATAGCATTGGACAGGCCTGCCTCACTATCGCTAAAGTGGATGAAGCGTTCCCCGGATGGTGTCTACGAATACTTCGGTTCCGCCAGAAAGCGACAGAATTATTTTGCAGAGTCGGTTACGGCAAGCCTGGCTGTATCCGGCAGACCGATTGACAGATCGTTTTATCTGCGTTTACCAGCGGATATTCCGACACGTATAAAGCAGCTTGCAACTGACATCAGGCGCACTGGCAACAGCGATCTGGCCAGATTGGAGCTTCTGGAAGCGTATTTCCGCAACGGGGGGTATCGTTATTCGACCCGGGATCTGCCGATCGGAGTTCATGCCACTGAACGTTTCCTGTTTGAAACAAAGCAGGGACACTGCGAATTCTTCGCATCGGCATTTGCCATATTACTTCGGAGTGCCGGTGTACCCTGCCGGCTCGTCGGCGGTTATCTTGGAGGCGATTACAACGATCTGGGCGGTTATTACCTCGTTTCAGAACAGATGGCCCATGTCTGGGTGGAGGTATTCATCGATGGCAGCGGATGGTTGCGCGTGGATCCGAGTGCCTTTGCTGAAAATGCCGGTACTGTTTTCAATCAGGATACTTCCAGGGGTCCGATGAATCGCCTGAGACTTGCGTTTGATTCGATTGACCATGTCTGGAATCGCACGGTTGTTCCCTACGATTTCGAACAGCAGGTAGATTTCGTCCGATATGCAGGCAGAAGTCTGCAGGCCCTTGATTCCGTCAAAACAATACGTACTTTGGTAGTTGTTGCGGCTGTCATGGTTCTGGGCTCCGGATTGATCATGGCGGTCAGGCGAAAACTTTTATTCTGTTCCCGAGAAGAGCGGGTACTGCGCTGGTATGTTAGTAGCGCCAGGCGGGATTTCGGGATTGATACAAGTCTGGGTCAGAAGGGAATGCTTGAGATAGCAGAAGAGTCAGGCAGTGAAAAGATGCTTGAATTTGCACGGATATACTCCGGCGCAATTTACAGAGACAGGAAGCTCACAGATGCTGAATACCGGCAGTTACAAATGATTCTAAAAGAAGGATTTGGATCGAAGACATCACGGTTGATCTGATTTTTTTGTCGAACGATCACAATTTATGCTAATCTCGCCGTATTCTCGGGCTTCCACTGGTGATGAGGGTTTGCAGATGGACAGAAATAGTCTTATTTCAAATATTTCCGAAGAATGGCTGGAATCCATTTATTCCAGATGGCTGAGCTCCCCTGACTCCGTGCCGGCAGAGTGGCGCACCTTTTTTGCAGGGTTTGAGCTGGGCTCGGCAAGCTCCGGCTGCACACAAGAACTCTCTGACGTGAATCATGCCCTGAAGCAATCCGGTGTCCAGTCTCTTATTTACCGGTATCGCAACATTGGTCATCTGTTGGCCTGCACGGACCCGCTTTCACCCTGTATGCTGAATCATCCCCTTCTGGAACTGTCCAATTTCGGTCTGGATGAAAACGATCTGGACACCGTTTTTGCCTGCCGCAGATTCATGAAAAGCCAGGCATCACTTCGTGAAATTCTGGAAGTCATGCGTGCCAGCTATTGTCATGAGATCGGCGTTGAATTCATGCATATCCAGGAACCAGATGAAAGGCAATGGCTGATCGATCAGATGGAGCCATGCCATAACCGGTTGGACCTTACCGTATCAGATCAATTACATGTTCTTGAAAAACTTCATCAGGCGGTTCAATTCGAGACGTTTCTGCACCGAAAATTTGTCGGTCAGAAGCGCTTTTCCCTCGAAGGCGGTGAAATCCTCCTGCCGGTGCTGGACCGGATTGTTCATGGCTGCCCGGCGATAGGTATTAGTGATATTGTCCTTGGAATGTCGCATCGCGGCAGATTGAATGTTCTGGCACATATTTTCAAGAAGCCATACGAGTCTATTTTTGCCGAATTTATGGATACTCAGACATTCGGATTCGTAGGTGATGGCGATGTCAAATACCACAAGGGCTATTCAACTGATATTGATCTGGATGGCCACCGCGTCCATCTTTCGATGGCTTCCAACCCCAGTCATCTTGAGGCGGTTAACCCGGTGGTTGAAGGAAAAAGCCGTGCCCGCCAGGATCGCTACGGAGCAGATGGAGTCTGCCGGGTTCTGCCGGTGCTCATTCACGGAGATGCCTCCTTCTCAGGACAAGGAAGCGTCATGGAAGTGCTTAACCTTTCCGGCCTGGACGGGTACGGGACAGGCGGTACAATCCATATTATACTCAACAACCAGATAGGTTTTACTACACTTCCCAAAGATGCGCGCTCATCCCGTTATGCCACGGATGCTGCCAAGTCCCTGTCCTGTCCGATTTTTCATGTACATGGCGAGGCCCCTGAAGCGGCCCTGAAGGCCGTTGATATCGCAATGAGTTACCGTAAAAAGTTCGGTCGCGATGTGGTGATTGAACTGATCTGCTACAGGCGCCATGGCCACAATGAAGGTGATGAACCAGCTTTCACCCAGCCTTTGATGTATAAACGGATCTCATCCAGGTTGCCGGTCAATCAGCTCTACTCTGATTGTCTGGAGGAATCAGCCCGGATACCGATTGAAATGCTGAATGATGTTGAAAAACAGGTTTCAGAAACACTTGAGTCCTGCTACAGCCGGCAATATGAGGAGCGCAAGATCGGTTTCTCTGATCGGTGGAGCGATGTCATTCGTGACTACGCAGCAACGCCTGTGGAAACCGGTATGCCAGCAGAAGCTATCTTGAGGCTCGCCAGAAAACTTGCAGAACTACCGCCCGGATTTATGCCGCACTCGAAAATTCATACGCTGATTCAAAAGCGTTTTGAAGCGGTTCTGAAGGGGCAGGGCATTGACTGGGGTAATGCCGAGTCACTTGCATATGCCTCGCTGCTTGATCAGGGCATCCCGGTGCGCTTATCCGGCCAGGACTCGCGTCGCGGCACGTTCAACCATCGCCACTGCGTAATCATAGACAATCATGATGAGCGTTCATACGTTCCACTCGAATCAGTAGCATGCGATGGTGCAAGTTTTCAGGTGTGGA
>CAZUGI010000087.1:0-12134 GCA_964619855.1 uncultured Geobacter sp.
CAAAAAAAGGGGACTCTTGACTGAGACCCTGAGATACCTTTGAGCGGACACCGAACCCGCTCTACATCAGGAATCCGTAGAGGAACATGTTGCTCACTTTCCGGCCAGTGGCCGAAGCCGGCGAACCACCGGCCGGCATTGCCCGTCTGGCAGCAGCACTGAGTGCCCATGGCATAGAGTGCCGGCTGCTGGATGCCAATCTGGAGGGACAGTTATGGCTGCTGGAGCAGCCACCTGATGTCAGCGACACCTGGACCCGACGGGCCTTCAAGAATCGCGAGGACAATCTGGCCGCCCTGCGCGAACCGCAGACGTATCTAACCCCGGACCGATATCGCCGCGCGGTCAGCGATCTGAACCGACTGCTCTCGATCTCTTCCCGTCAGCACTCCGTAACTGTCAGCCTGTCCGACTACCAGCACGCAAACCGCTCCCCGCTGCGCAGTGCCGATTTGGTCGCCGCCGCAGAACAGCCCCGCCTGAACCCGTTCTACCCATACTTCAGCCGGCGATTGCCGGAACTGCTCCATGAGAGCGGCACAGTCGGCATCTCCCTTAACTACCTCAGTCAGGCCCTGCCAGCCTTCGCCATAATCGGATATATCAGGAAAGAGTTTCCAGAGCAGAAAATCGCACTCGGCGGAGGGCTCGTAACATCCTGGATGCAGCGGCCAGATTGGCTGAACCCTTTTGGCAATCTGGTGGATCACCTGATCTCAGGACCTGGCGAAAAGGAACTATTGAAACTTATGGGCGTTGAAGATGGGACGCACATCCACATCACGCCGGATTACTCGAAACTGCCAATGGACAGATATCTCTCCCCGGGACCGGTTCTGCCTTACAGTGCAGCTGACGGCTGCTGGTGGAACCGCTGTACTTTCTGTCCGGAACGGGCCGAAGGTTCCGGTTACCGGCCTCTTTCCACTCGTCATGTACTGGCTGATCTGAAAATGTTGACGGAGCAGAACAGGCCATCACTGATCCATCTGCTTGATAATGCCCTTAGTCCGGCCCTGTTAAACGGCCTGGCAGAAGAGCAGCCCGGAGCACCCTGGTACGGATTCGCACGATTTGACCGGCAGCTTGCCGATCCGGATTTTTGCGTGGCACTGCAGCGTTCCGGCTGCAGGATGCTCAAGCTGGGGCTTGAATCAGGCGACCAGACGGTTCTGGATAAAATGCAGAAAGGGATTGATCTGGAAACGGCATCAAAAGTACTGTCAAATCTTCAGCAGTCCGGGATAGCCGTCTACTGTTATCTGCTGTTCGGAACCCCCGCTGAAACCGAGGCAGCAGCAAGACGGACGCTGGAATTCATCGTCCGCCACAGGGATGCAATCACTTTTCTTAATCTGGCACTCTTCAACATGCCGCTCTTCGGCGCAGAAGCGCCGGAGTACGGAACAGGGCCTCATTACAGCGGAGACCTTTCGCTGTACACCGCCTTCAACCACCCTGAAGGCTGGGATCGCAAAAAGGTACGGGAATTTCTCGAATTTGATTTCAAGAGGAACCCTGCAATTGCAGCGATTATAAGGAACGACCCGCCGCAGTTTACCTCCAACCACGCACCATTCTTGAACTGTATACAACAGGGGCGGCAAATATCACCTTAACTTTTTCAGGATGTTGTGTTATAAGAGGCAGCCATATTCGGCAGGGAGAAGATATGGAAATTTTTGGCGGATTTATGGTGATGATGAGCATTATCAGCCTGTTTCTGGCTGTAGTATGGCTGATCATGCCGTTTGTCGTGTTTGCCATCAAGGGCAAACAGGACAGGACGCTGGAAGTGCTTGAAAACATTGACAAACGGCTGACAGCTCTGGAGATGAGGCTTGCTCCTGCCGTAACCACTGCCGCATCATCGCCGGCTGAAGCACCGGAACCGGCTGCACTACAGGCTTTAAATCTTACTGACACCGGCAGCAGCGCCGCTGCCGCACCGGGAGCAGCTGCCTGAAAATTATTTCCGGCAGCCATACCAACAGACAAACATGGAGGCTTCAATATAATGTTACTGAAAGGCAAGAAAGCTCTGATCTTCGGAGTTGCCAATGAAAAAAGCATCGCCTGGGCGATCGCCCGCCTTTTCCATGAGCAGGGTGCTGAAATTGCTGTTACCTACGCCGGGGAAGCCATTGAAAAGCGTGTACGCCCCCTGTCGGAGTCGATCAAAGCCGCCGCCATCCTCCCCTGTAATGTTACCAGCGATGAGGAGATAGCAGCCGTTTTCAGCGAACTGGCTAAAGTATGGGATGGAGTGGATATCATCATCCACGCGGTTGCCTTTGCCAACAAGGAAGAACTGAAAGGAACCATTGTCAACACTACCCGTGAAGGTTTTGCCACGGCTATGGACATCAGTGTCTACTCCTTTCTCGGCATCATGAAAGAGGCCCAGCCGATGATGCAGGGGCGTGGCGGCTCCGCGCTGACGCTCAGCTATTACGGCGCCATGAAAGTCTTCCCGAGCTATAATGTCATGGGAGTCGCCAAGGCGGCGCTGGAGGCTTCGGTCCGCTATCTTGCCGAGGCGTTCGGCCCGGAAGGGATCCGGATCAATGCAATCTCGGCCGGTCCGATCCGGACGCTTGCAGCAGCCGGAGTCAACGGTTTTCACAACATCCTAAACCATGTCGAGTCCAAAGCTCCGCTGCGCCGCACCATCACCCAGGAGGATGTCGCCAACTCCGCGCTCTACCTCTGCAGCGACTTGGCCGGGGGAGTCAGTGGTGAGATTCATTATGTGGACGGCGGCTACAATATCATCGGATTGTAGCACCGGAGAACACTTATCAAAGAACCATTCGGCAATCTTTCAGGTTTAAAATCAAGCCAGATTCAATCCCTGGAACGCCTGTACCGCAGGCGTGTCCCTCCTGCTGAATTTTGTTCCCATGAGTTGGCAGCTCGACTTGTCGAACTCTCATCTGAACTCCGCCGCCAGATAGGAATTCTGGTCAACCGCTCCGGCATTGTCGAATACGTTATGGTAGGCGACGAAAAGGGGCTGGTGATTCCGGATCTGCGCGACTATCCTCTCGGTAAACGCGCCCTGCGCGGGCTGCGCCTGATCCACACTCACCTGAAAAATGAACCGCTCAGCGAAGATGACCTTACTGACCTGTCACTGCTGCGACTTGACCTGATTGCCGCCCTCTTTACAACTCCCGGCAGACAACAGATTTCGGCACAGCTTGGCTGGCTGGCTCCCGATCAGCGTTCGACACCTGCCATTGTGGATCCGGTCACCCTTCTGGATCGCGTCGATTTTGACTGTGCCCACTTTATCCCGGAGCTTGAGGCCGATCTGGAAAAAGCGGGCCGGACCGCCAAAACGACGAAAGGCACCCTGGAACGGGCCATTCTGATCTCAGTAACAACCTCCGGAACCAGGCAGGATGCGCAGGATTCCATAGCCGAACTACGTGAACTGGCCCGAACAGCTCAGGTGGAAGCACTGGATGAATTCATTCAGCGCCCGCGCAGCATCAATCCGCGTTTCCTGATGGGCGAAGGCAAGATGCGCGACGTTGTCATCCGCGCGCTCCAGCAGGGCGCCACCATGCTGATTTTCGATCAGGAGCTGACGCCGGCCCAGATCCGCTCCGTTTCGGCCATGACCGAGTTGAAGGTCATCGACCGCAGTCAGCTGATCCTCGACATCTTCGCCCGCCGTGCCAAGACCCTGGACGGCAAGGTTCAGGTGGAACTGGCGCAGCTCAAATATCTGCTGCCGCGCCTGACCGGACGTGGAGTGCAGATGTCGCGTCTTATGGGGGGCATCGGTGGCCGCGGACCGGGCGAAACCAAGCTGGAAACCGACCGGCGCCGCATCCGCGACCGGATCACCAGCCTGGAACGGGAGCTGAAGGAGCTTTCCCAGGGACGTGATCAACGTCGCAAGCAGCGTGTCAAGGCCGGTGTGCCGATCATCTCGATTGTCGGCTATACCAACGCCGGTAAATCGACCCTGCTTAACGCCCTGACCCAAAGCGATGTTTTCACCGAAGACCTGCTCTTCGCCACCCTGGACACATCCACCCGCCGCCTGCGCTTCCCGAGAGAGCGTGAAGTCATAATTACCGACACGGTCGGCTTTATCCGCTCACTGCCCAAATCCCTGCTGGGAGCCTTCAAAGCCACACTGGAGGAGATGCGCGACGCCGATCTGCTACTGCACGTGGTGGACGCATCACACCCCCGCTTTGAGGATCAGATCTCTCAGGTCAGAGCTATATTGGAGGAGCTAGGTCTGGGGGATAAACAGGAACTGCTGGTCTACAACAAGTCGGATCTGCTGGATGTTATGAAGAAGAAGGATACCGTGGCATTTCTGCGGGTGCGACAGTCAGCCAGAACCCAGAACAGCGTCACGGTCTCGGCCCGCGACAGAAAGAGTCTGGCACCGCTGATTGATGAACTGCAGCGTCGTTTTTGGCCTTTGGATGAAGACCCTACTCAAACTGCGCCTTGAACTCCGCCACCGCTGATCTTAACTCCGCAACTTCCGTACGCAGCGCAGCTACCTCTTCTTCCAGCCTTGCAATCCGTTCATTTTCAGCCATCACCCGCTGCCGGGCCGGTTCTTGAGGAGCTTCAGCCGCACCTTCTTCGCTGAATTCCGGCATTCCCGAAAACAGCTGGGCGTAGCGAGCCTCCTTGCGGCCTGGTTGACGCGGTAATTTCGTAACCAGAGGCTCCCCTCTCTCCATAAGTTCCCGCAACACCTCCTCGACAGCCGCTAGGTCACCAAACGTATGCATCCGCTCTCCGCGAGTGCGCAGTTCACCCACTGTCTGAGGGCCGCGCACCAGGAGTTCGCAGATGATTGACAGCTCGGCCGGCATCAATCCCATTTTTTCTGCAAGAAGATGTCGATATTTGGCAACGCGGCTGCTCTCTCCGGACACAACAGTCAGCTGATTGAAGCGCATCCGGTTCAATGCCCGCACAACATCCTCCTCCGCCAGAGCCATAACCGGATCGCGGTTCGATTTCTGGTTGCAGGCGTTGGTCAGCGCGTTCAGTGATAAAGGATAATACTCCGGTGTTGTCAGTTCTTTTTCAATCAGGCTGCCGAGAACGCGAACCTCAATTTCATTCAGAATATAGTCCATATTCCCTCGCTTGATATTTCAATAATGCGGCGGCGGCTCTTCCTGATCGGCATCCCTCACGGAGGAGGGTTGCATTAAAAGTGTCTGCTCTTTGATTGCGCTGATCTCGCGCCTCAGGAGCTCAATCACCAGATCCTGACGACTTACTATCTCATTCAGCTCCTGAATGGTCTTTTCCTGATGCATATAGCGCTGTTCCAGCTCGTTAATGCGCTCTTCTGAACTCATATTTACCGACTCCTGTCACAAACAAATCAATATTCTCAGAAAACTCTTTATTGTGAATTTGCAAAGTTATGTTGGTACTCTTAACTAACACATAAACTATTGTATGCCAAATACTTAGAGCGAGGACTCCGTGAAGATATAAACCAAACTTATTATTAACATAGTCATCGGTGCAGTGGCTGTCTGGTCGATTGTAATTGCCAGCATTTTCGGTGTGACTTTTATAAAGGGGAAACTCTCCTATCTGACCCAGAAGAGTACACCCTACCAGATGAGAACGGTAGAATTTCAAACCTTCAAAAGTGAAGCAGAAAAGTCGCTTGCCGGGATTAAAACATCGCAGCAGGCGCTTGAAGATTCTGACCGCCAAGGGAGCTCCTTCAGCACCGGTCAAGCAGCTGATCGACTTTATCAAGACAGAAGGAAAGAAGTACATCAAGGAATAATCTTGGCTGTGCATAGATGAACCAACGCAAGGCCGGGGCAACCCGGCCTTGTTTACGTCTGAATTTCAATTTTTTTTTTGTGAATTAATGAAGCTGTGCTATCTTCTGGGAAATTTAACATGCGGGGTGCGCCATGAGACACGTTCTGCGTTCATTTTTGTTCGGCATCGTAATTCTTTTGCTCTGTTCTCCGCATACCTCCTGGGCACAGCCACCACAGCAGAAAATCCTGATCGGAATCCTGCCGGAGATGAATGTATTCAAGCAGAAGCAGCGCTTCAAGCTACTGGGCGAATATCTTTCACAGAAGACCGGCGTGCCAGTTGAGTTCACCATCCTGAGCAGATACGGCAACATTATCGAGCGCTTCACGGTCGAAAAAATGGACGGAGCCTTCTTCGGTTCCTTTACCGGCGCCTTGGCCATCAAAAGACTGGGAGTTGTTCCACTGGCACGGCCGGTGAATCTGGACGGTTCTTCAACCTACCATGGTTACCTCTTTGCCCGAAAAGACAGCGGCATCAAAAATGTGAAGGATATGAAAAACAAGCGCATGGCCTATGTTGATAAAGCAACAACGGCCGGGTACATCTTTCCGCTGGCCTGGCTTAAGGACAACGGAGTTGCGGACACGACCCATTTTTTCAAAGAGACATTCTTTGCCGGCAGCCATGATGCGGCCATACATGCCGTACTGCACAAGAAAGCGGACGTCGGGGCGGCCAAGCATAGCATCTATGACCGGGAAGCGAAGCGTGACCCCCAGGTGAATAATGAACTGCAAATCCTGGCGGAATCGGCCAAGGTGCCATCCAACGGACTCTGCGTAAGGAAAAATCTGCCTGAACCAATAAAAAGCAAACTGA
Source organism: uncultured Geobacter sp. (assembly GCA_964619855.1). Classification (GTDB taxonomy): domain Bacteria; phylum Desulfobacterota; class Desulfuromonadia; order Geobacterales; family Pseudopelobacteraceae; genus JACRCG01. The sequence goes on from CAZUGI010000087.1 coordinate 6,667, forward strand.
AGTCCGTACTCCTGGGATTGCACAAAGATCCTGACGGGAAGGCAGTACTGCAGCAGTTTGGCGCACTGCAGTTTATTGAAACCACAACTAGTGATTATCAGCCGGTTCTTGATATGACGAAGAAAATCGGAGTTGATGTAATGACCTATGACTACACCAACAAATAGGGATTAGATTCAGATGAAGCAGCGCATAGTAATGTCATTTCTGGTTGTGTTTCTGATCTCCTCGCTCGGGGCGGTATTCGCCTACATCCACGTCAGAAACACCAACGAAATGCTCAGCCGCCTCATAAACCTGCACCAGGTGGAAACCCTCCGGCAACAGCTGATCAAGTCCATCCAGACGGTGCAGTCCGACCTTTATACGGTGCACACCGAACTGGGCAACAAGCTTGATTCGATCATCGAGGATGTTGCCAAACTGGAAAAATCCTCCCAAAGCTGCGCCTCCTGTCATCACAGCCCTGATGTTACCAAACGGATAGAAGAGGTCCAGTCTCTGATTGGTGAATATCAGGAGTCCTTGAGCTATTATATTACCGCAGCGGCTAATTCCCAGCATATCAACTCAAGCAAGCTGGAAGCAGCCCGCATCGGCAATCAGCTCCTCCATAAAACCGAGGATATGTCGATACTGGCAAGCACCAGGCTCAAAGACGTGACCACGGTTGCAATGCAGAAGGTACAAAATGTTACGACCATTCTTTTGGGGACCATGCTGCTGGCGCTGGTCATCGGTATCATCGTCGCCCTGTACCTGACCAAGGCCATTACCCGCCCCATCGATGCACTGCTGGACGCCACCAGGATGATCGCATCCGGTAACCTTGGCTATCAGCTTGAATACATGGACAGAACCGAATTCGGCGAACTCGCCACGCACTTCAATGACATGAGCAAATCGCTCCAGAACGGCTATGCCAAACTTGAAGTGGAGATCTTTGAACGCAATAAATCCACCGAGGCACTACGCGAGAGTGAAGAGCGCTACGCACTGGCCGCCCATGGTGCCAACGACGGCTTGTGGGACTGGGATCTTCGTAATAACTCCATTTACTTCTCCAACCGCTGGAAATCAATGTTGGGCTATGATGAGGATGAAATTGCCGATCTGCCGGAAGAATGGATCGGACGCGTACATCCTGACGACCGTCCCGAACTTGAAGCCAAAATTGCCGCCCATATCAACGGCCGCAACTCTCATCTTGAAAATGAATTCCGCATCCTGCACCGTGACGGAACCTACCACTGGATGCTGACCCGCGGACTGGCGGTCAGGAACAAATCCGGTCAGGCCTACCGTATGGCCGGATCACAGACCGACATTACGGCTAGGAAAACGGCCACCGAGCAGCTGGTCTACAACGCTTTCCATGATGCCTTGACCGACCTGCCCAACCGCTCACTTTTCACGGATCGGCTTCAGCACGTTATCACCACCTCCGCCCGCCGCGGAGAGCAGTACTATGCCGTCCTGTTCCTGGACATGGACCGCTTCAAGATCATCAACGACAGCTTGGGACATCTGGTGGGCGACAAACTGCTGATCGAGGTGGGACAGAGACTGTCCGAATGCATCCGGCCGGGAGACACGGTTGCACGGCTTGGCGGAGACGAGTTTTCGGTCCTTCTGGAGGACATCAGTGAACTTAAGGACGCCGTTGACGTTGCCGACCGGATTCATCAGATACTGTCGACACCCATCATGATCAACGGCCACGAAATCTATGCAGCTGTCAGCATCGGCATCGCACTGGGATCCGAGCTTTATGAGCGGGCCGAACAGGTGCTACGTGATGCCGACATCGCCATGTACGAAGCCAAGAAGCGGGGCAGCGCCTGCTCCGAGATCTTTGATACCAAAATGCACGCCAGCATCCTCGACCGGATCCAGCTTGAATCCGAACTGCACGGCGTACTGGACCGCAACGAACTGACCATGGTCTACCAGCCGATTATAAATCTCGAGACACACCGTCTGACCGGATTTGAGGCGCTTGTGCGCTGGAATCATGCCACGCGCGGCATGGTCTACCCCACCGAATTCATACCGCTGGCCGAAGAAACCGGCATGATCGTGAAAATCGGGGAATGGATCCTGCGGGAAGCCTGCCGTGAACTGGGAATGCTGCAGAAACGCTTCCCTTCGCCGCCGCCCCTGAGAATGAGCATTAACATCTCCAGCAAACAGTTCGCTCAAGAGAACCTGGCAGAAATGGTCGCCGAAATTCTGAATGAAACTTCGATAGCTCCCGAAAGCCTGGCAATCGAGATTACGGAAAGTATGCTGATGGAAAATGTCGATGCGGCAATCAATACCATGAACCAGCTCCGCGCCATGGGAGTGCATATTCACATCGACGACTTCGGCACCGGCTACTCGTCGCTCAGTTACCTGCACCGCCTCCCGATCGATGCGCTCAAAATCGACCGCTCGTTCATAAACAAGCTGAACGCCAAAGGAGAGAATCAGGAGATTATCCTGTCGATCATGTCGCTGGCCAAAAGCCTCAATTTCGACGTTATCGCCGAGGGGGTTGAACTGGAGCACCAGCTGGAGCAGATGAAGGATCTGGCATGCCAATTCGGTCAGGGATTCCTGTTTTCAAAACCGATGAAACCTGGTGCGATAGATGCTTGGATAGAGGCGGAGGAGCAAGAATCAAGGGTCAAGGGTCAAGTGGCAGGGGGCAAGGTTTAAACTACTTGACCCTCGCAACGCCTTGCTTCTCCTTGACCCTTGTTTTACGTGACCGGCCAGCCCTTCTCAAAATCCTGCGGATAAAAGTTCTCTTTGGTTCTATTATAATAGCCGAACTGCAGCCCCGGAAACTCCTTCTTCAGTAATTCCAGCAGACGATACATGCCGATCCCCTTACCCTGCACGCCCATCTCGCGGTTGTAGTAATCCGGATCAATCGACAGATTTCGCATCTGGATCATGTCAATTCCGGTCTCTCCCACAAACTTCAGCAACGCTTCGACCTCCTGCGGTGCATCAGAGACGCCGGGCGATACCAGATAATTGATCATCGTGAAACGGCCGGCCTGTTTGGCGATATGTACCGAGCGGATGACATCGCTGAAATGGTACTGTTTAGGGCGATAATAGCGGTTGTAAAGATCTTCACGCACAGAGTTCAATGAAAAGCGGAATGAATCCATGCCGGCTTCGCAGAGCATCGGGATCCGGTCCGGCAGGGAGCCGTTCGAATTGAAATTGATTGTGCCGCGTGAGGTGGCAGCTTTCATGCGACGGGTCGCTTCGGCGATCGTATCGGCCTGCAGAATCGGATCCCCCTCGCACCCCTGACCATAGGATACAATGGCCTGCTCGGCCTGCTCAAGATGGGGAACGGCGATCTCGCACAGCTCTTCCGGGGTCGGAACGAAGCTGATCCGCTCGTGGTTGGCCGGGCAGCATTCGGAAGCCTGCAGGCTGATGCATCCCAGGCAGGCCGAATTGCAGACCGGCGAGGTCGGCAGCGGCGCCTCCCAGCGACGATAGAAAAGATTCTTGGCGGCGAAGCAGTGATAATCTACAGCGCAGCGCGACAGCTGCTCAAGCAGGCGGTTATTCGGCATTTCCTTCAACATCCGGCGCACCATCGGATCGAGGGTACGGTCATCATAGTTGACCGGATTCCAGTTGCTGTTGCTGTCCACTCTGCTGGCCGCCACAACAAAGCAGTCACGCTCCTCGTCCCATCCAACGGCAGTGTAGGACCAAAGCGGCAGCAGACTCTTCTTGGTGGAGTAATCGCAGGCCGGCAGCAGCGTACGCAGATAGCCGGGCGCCATAAAGGCCGATACCGCCTGGATACGAACTGTCCGCTTCCCCTCCCGTATGCTGTCAACCATCACGAAAGCTTTCTTGCGGGCATCCCAGGCGATGGGCGGCATACCCGGCATGGTGAAAAGCCGGCTGTCCTCCGGAATCGGGATCAGCTCAACACCCTCCGGCAGAGCTGCAACAGAACCGTTCATACCGGCCATACGCAATTCCGGATGATCGAAAATATTCCCTTTTTCATCGGCATAAATCATTGCCGGCAGTCGTTGTGCCATCCGAGTCTCCATTATTAATATAAAAGCCTGTACTAGACAATATAGACAGCGATCCCTTCCAAATAGCCTATCAGTGCCAGGCCGGCCCCCAGTAGTGCCGAAGCGGATTTGTTGATCCCGATCATCGGATGCTCTAATGCGATGGCAGCATAGGCAGCAATAAAGATGACTACGAGTATAGTAAGCATGATACGGCTGCCTTTCTGTTACCGGGTTCCGGCGGAACCAATCCGGCTCATCCGCCCTGCAGAAGCATCTGTACCTTGGCTGCCGTCAGCGCTATCCAGAGGGTACAGAGGAGGAGGAATGTCGCCAGAGGAATATGGCGGTCAATGATTACGCGTGGGGACAGGAAACGGACAATACCTGTCATGGGAGCGGTGATCATTTTCAGCATGGTAAAGACAACATTGGTATCCCGTTTAGCACCGGCCAGAATATACAGAATGCCTTGACCGATAAATGCGAACAGGGCAACTTCTATGATCGCTTTCAACATTTGAATAAACAATAGCATTTACAACACCTCTGAGGACATGGTGTCAGCTTTGAGTTTACGAGTTACCTTAGGGTCGAAGGTTTCTAAATGAGAGATGACTTGATTGACCTTTTTGCGTTCACCCAGGGTGTAATAGGCCATCCCGAGATGATACCAGGGATAAGGACTGAGTGGCTGGATCTCGGCCGCCTTCTCAAGCGCCTCGGCCGCTTTTCTGTGCTGACCCAGTTCGGCATAGCAGAGACCCATGCCATACCAGGCCCGGTCGTTTCTGGGTGAGCGTTCAACCGCCGCCATGAAGTTAGTGATGGCTTCTTCAAATTTACCGTCTGCCTGCAGTACATAACCAAGGTTGAAATACGTGACCGGATCGCCTTGGTCGATCTGCAGGGCTCTTTTAAAGTAACTCTCGGCCTCCGGCAGGTGCTTAAGTGAGGCATACAGATGCCCCAGGCAATTGATTGACAGGACAAAGTCAGGATCTTCCTCCAGCGCTCTGTAGAAGAGCTTGATGGCCCGGTCATTTTTGTTGAACATCTGGAGAATACGGGCCTGCAGGAAATACAACCATTTGATCATTACTCGGTACCTTTTACGGGCTGAAATAAGGAAAATGCCGGGCCATACGGGCCCTCAAACGACAAGGCCCGCAGCAGCGGGCCTTGTCGTTATAATTACTACCGGATCAGGGTTTTGAAGGTTTATAGTCGCTTTCAAGATTCGGGTAACGACAATGTTCGACGAACTCCTGGATATCTTGCGGAGGCGGCGGTGTCATCATACTCACGAGTATCAGCACAACCATACCTACCGGCACACCGAATACACCGGCATTTATGGGTGAAAAACCGAACCACTCATTGGCCGGAACGCCGCCAAAAAAAGCGTACGTTCTAACC
>CAZUGI010000088.1:0-12110 GCA_964619855.1 uncultured Geobacter sp.
GGTTGTGATAACACCGGCTCCAAAACGCTTCGGGAAACCGGCCTTAACCATGGCCGGCAGCAGGATTGAGCCTATGGCCACTACGGTGGCAGGGCTTGAGCCTGAAACTGCCGCAAACAGGGCACAGGCGATAACGCCGGCCAGTGCCAGGCCGCCGTGCCAATGTCCGACCATCGAGGTGGCAAAGTTGATCATCCTCTTGGCCACACCGCCATGTGTCAAAAAATTACCGGCCAGAATAAAGAACGGGATCGCCATGATCTCGAACTTTTCAATGCCGGTGAACAGCTTCATAGCCACCGCTTCTGTCGGTATTTCGGTAAAAAAGAAAAGGAATGAGAGGACGGTCAGGCCGAGGGCAATCGAAATAGGCATACCGGTCAGCATCAGCAGCAAAAGAAGTGCAAAGACAATCCCGGTATTACCCAGCAGAGCTATTGCCCCCAACGCTGCAGCGATACAGAGAATCCATTTTGTTGCCTTCTGCTTGGAAAACGGTTCCCATCCAGCTACGGTGCTCATACTCATTTGACACCCCCATCTACCGCTTTTTTATCAAACCTGTGTTCTTCATACTCCTCAAGGACTTCGGTCGCGTCGACTACGACTTCATCTAATCCGTCAACCGCGCCGTGATCATGATGCGGTAACTCTCCGGTTCGGAAAAAATGCCACCCGGTCTGAAGGAATCGGAAACACATCAGGTAAGATCCGAGCGGAATGGCAGCGTAGATAATCCAGGTCGGCCACTCCAGATCCGGTGTGATCGGCCCTTCAAACAGGTCGCCGAGAGCTATACCCAGTTTGTTGTACAGGGCGTAATGCATTCCGTTTTCCCAGACAAAGCGAGCACCTAACGTGCCGATCAGGCTGGTGAAAAGGGCGCCACCGGCAATCCCCAGAATAACGCACTTGACCCGCCATGATTCAGGCAGCCGGGTTACTATGACATCGACACCGACATGAATACCGGTACGCACGCCATAGGCAGCGCCGAATTTTGCCATCCAGACGAACATATAAATACATAATTCCTGAGACCAACTCATGTTGATGGTCAGCAGCCAGTCCTGCACTCCGGGAATTGGAACGCCTGACAGGTAGCGGTGTGCAACGGAAAAAAAGATAAGTACCGTAGCCGCTCCGATGAGGAAGGTGATGATGACTTCCTCAAGATGGTCAAGATATTTCATCATAGTGTCTGCTCCTTCTATGCAGGTTCATAAAAAAAGGCCGCTGCGCTGGCCGCAGCGGCCATAAGCTAATCAATTAGCGGTGTATCCGGTTGCCTTGTAGACTTCCTGAACCAGGTCAGCTCCGATGCGCCCTATATTGTCTTTGTGAGCCTTATCCATGGCTTTCTTCCAGGCGGCACGCTCTGCAGGTGTTAGGGTCACGAACTGGGATTTACCAGATTTTTTAACTGCAGCCAGCGCTTCGTCATTATCTTTTTTGGCAATATCATTGGCATATTTGGTGGCATCTTTCATGGCACCCTCAAGGGTAGTGCGAATGTCTGCGGGAAGTCCGGCCCAGAACTTTTTATTTACGATAACGGCATACCCGAGGTAGCCATGATCGGATAAAGTCACAAATTTCTGAACTTCATGCATTTTCTGGGTATAGAGGTTGGAAGGAGGGTTTTCAGTGCCGTCAACAACACCGGTCTGAAGTGCCTGATAGACTTCGGAGAAGGCCATTACCTGTGGGTTTGCACCTACAGAGCGCATTTGGGAATCTAGCACTTTGGATGACTGGATACGCATTTTCTGACCTTTGAAATCGGCAGGTGTTTTGAGTGGTTTATTAGCGCTCATGACTTTGAAACCGTTGTCCCAATACGCAAGACCATGGACACCTTTTGACTCAAGTTTGGCCAACAGCTTGACACCAACCGGGCCCTGGGTAACTTTGTGCAGTTCGGTGTAATTGTCAAAAATAAATGGCAGGTCAAACACTTCAAATTCCTTGACGCCTAAAGGGGCAAATTTAGCCAGTGAAGGGGCCAGCATCTGAACAGCACCCAGTTGCAGGGCCTCCATCTCTTCCTTGTCCTTGTAAAGCTGGCTGTTAGGATAGACCTCAATTTTGACAGCGCCTTTAGTACGCTCTTCTGCAATCTTCTTGAAATAGTCGGCAGCCTGACCTTTGGGTGTGTGCTGGGCAACGACGTGGCTGAACTTGATCACGATCGGCGCTGCTTGAGCGGAAAGAGGCAGTGCCAGAGCGAAGGCACCAATTATCAGACTCTTGAAACATCCATTCAATTTCATACGTATTCCTCCTGAGTTGGTTTGTATCGGAGCAGCAAGGCTCTCCGAGAGTCAAAACGGTTAAACAAATTCCAGATCAAAGCGCTGGTTCATGAATAATGAACTTAAGTGTGTTCTTTTTGCAACGAAGGTGCCAAATTAATTTTGTAAAATTTATCTTATGATTTCGGATAGTTAAATAAATATGTCACAATAATGGGAATAAAATCAGAGCGGTGGAAAACAGGTATTGGCGAAAATCAGCCATCAAGATGTGGCTGAATTCAGCCATTGGAATGAAATCAGGATAATCCGTACTTGTCCATTTTATACCGCAGGGTGCCGCGAGGGATTCCAAGGCGTGCCGCAGTCTGCAGAACATTGGAGTGAGATTTTGCCAGTGCCTGTTTAATGATGGCACATTCGTAATGTGCGACAGCCTCATCCAGTCCTATTTCAGAGGGCAGTGGTAAGCTTGCGGGTGCTGGGGCACAATTTGAAGGAGTGTTCAACTGAGCTGATATGCCGTGAATTTCCTGAGGCAGATATTCCGGGAGCAGGGATGGGCCGGAACGCATGATGCAGATGCGCTCAATTACATTTCGTAGTTCCCGGATGTTGCCGGGCCAGTTGTATTTAGACATGAGTCGTGCGGCATCAGGTGATACGTCTGTAAAATTGCGATTAAACGAACGGCTGAAACTGTCGAGAAAATACGCGGCCAGTACCGGAATATCCTCGTTGCGCTGCCTGAGAGGTGGTATGTGGATCGGAAAGACATTCAAGCGATAGAAGAGGTCCTCCCTGAACTGGCCGGAGCTGATCTTGTCCTGCAGGTTGCGGTTGGTGGCCGCAATAACACGCACATCAATGGCAATATCCTTCACGCCGCCGACACGTCTGATGACGCGCTCCTGCAACACCCGCAACAGCTTGGCCTGCATGGACATATCCATCTCTCCGATTTCATCCAGAAAAATGGTGCCGTGATGTGACTCTTCAAAAAGCCCGGATTTTCTGCTGGTAGCAGAGGTGAATGAGCCCTTCTCGTGACCGAAAAGTTCACTTTCCAATAGCGAGGCCGGGATGGAGGCACAGTTTATAGCCACAAAGGCAGAGTCGCGGCGGTCGGAAAGATCGTGAATGGCTCTGGCAACCAGCTCTTTGCCGGTGCCGGATTCTCCGGTAACCAGTACGGTGGATGGCACACGGGCAATCTCGCGAACCTGCTCAAGAACCTCTTTGAAGGCGCTGCTGTTGCCAATCATGGGTGTGCGTCCGGCAGAAAAACTACCGGAGCGTTTCAGGTTGCGAACTTCACGCTTAAGAGTCTGGGTCTGAAGAGCCAGTTTGACTATGACCCTCAATGCGTCAGCTTTGAAGGGCTTTTTCATGTAATGGAAAGCGCCCGATTTGAGGGTATCCACGGCGCTTTCCACCGAGCCGAAACCGGTGATGATGATAACCAGCAGTTCCGGGTCCAGAGATTTAAGCGCTTTTAGTACATCGGCCCCGTTTTCATTGCCAAGGTTGAGATCCAGGAGTGCGAGATCAATCTCGCCCCCTGAAACTTGTTCCCGCGCCTCGGTTCCATTGGCTGCCTGACAGACCTGATAGCCGTCCTCGCTCAATATCCGGGAAACGTTTTCACGGATAAAAGCTTCATCGTCAATTATCAGAATTTTTTCCATATGCCAGATCGCGGCTAGTTGTCGAACATCAGTTTGCGTTCAAAGTCCATTGAGTGGGTAAGGCGCTTGGCATCATCGATGGAAATCAGATCCTGTTTGTAGAGCTGCAGCAGGTGCATGTCCAGAGATTGCATCTGATATTGAGATGCACCGTTTTCTATATGCTTTTCGATTTCATCAAGTCGGCCTTCGCGGATGCAGGCCTGAATGGTAGTGGTCGCCCGCATGATCTCGACGACCGGCAGGATACTTTCGCCGGTCTTGTCCTTTATCAAACGCAGCGAGACGGTTGCAACCAGAATATCGGCCAGACGGTGACGCATGATCTCCTGGGCTTCGGGCGGGAAGTGGCCGATTATACGGTTGATGGTTGAGACGGCACCTTGTGTGTGCAGCGTTGAAAGCACCAGATGACCGGTTTCAGCTGCTTTGATGCAGGCATCAATGGTATCTCTGTCGCGCATCTCTCCCACCATGATTACATCGGGATCCATGCGCAGGGCGGCCTTGAGGGCCGAGCTGAAGCTTTCGGTGTCGATCCCGATCTCGCGCTGGATTATGCAGCTTTTCTGGGAGGTGAACAGAAACTCGATCGGGTCTTCGATGGTAATTATGTTGTAGCTGAAGTTTTCGTTGAGATGCCGAAGCATGGAGGCCAGCGATGTAGATTTGCCGTTGCCGGTCGGGCCAGTGACGAGTATCAGGCCGTTTGGAACCTGAGCGATTTCGGCCAGAACCGGAGGCAGATTGAGATCCTCAAAAGTGCCGATGACAGGAGGAATCACCCGCATGACTATTCCGTAACACCCCTTTTGTCTGAAGATGCTGACCCGGAAACGTCCTCCGGCCGGGAGGGAGTACGACGCATCACACTCTTTCAGATCATTGCTCAGTTGACGGCCATTGTGTTCAAGTACGGTGGCGGCGATAAATTCGGTGTCAGCCGCAGTAAGGTTAGGCATCTTGGCCCGGATCAGCTGGCCGCGGCCCCTGAAAAAAGGAGGGTTGTCGACTTCAAAATGAAGATCCGAAACTTTTCTCTGGAAAGCGATGTCAAGAATCTGATGCAGAACATTAGTATCCATATCTTCCCTCACTTATCGGCATATAGTCCGTAACATACTTCAAATCAGGCAGTTTTTCCAATTTTATTACAGTACAGGGCGTTGTCCATTATGGCGCCGGCGTATTGTGCAAGCGCTTCCAGCAGTTCGGTCTGAGGGGGGGAAACAGGTTTTGAACCGAAGTCGGCATAGGTGAGCGCTATTACTTTGCCTCGACTGATGAGCGGAACGATCATGACTTTCGGGCTGCGGGGTGCGCCAATCTCCTTGTAAAGGACGGATGTCAGGACGGCATCGCTCTTCTGTCCATAATAGAGGCGCCCTTTTTCAACAATCTCCTGAAACAGGGAGCGGTTCTCGAGTGGAATTTTGAACATGAGCGGTGCGGTCGGGCCTTTTGCCTTGTCTGTTTTCACTCCGATAGATTTCTCGGCAATCAGTTCCGATTTGGCCACCACAAATGTCATGGCTCTCTCAAACTGAGTGGCCGCAAAATTGAGCATTGCCAGAGCAATTTCCGGTGGTTCCGAAAGTGTCTTTAGCTGGTTCAGGCTGGCTATGAACTGGTGTCCGATCTGGGGCGGCGGCGCCGGGAGAATGGTCTTCAAAAAAGAGCCCAGAATGGAAAGAAAGGAAATCATCTGGGGAACATACGTATCCTCATGGCAGCGTCGGCAGGGCCTTGGTATGATTGAGCGTGTTCCGGCACCCAGAGCTTCCATGCTGATTGCACGCCAGGTATGGCAGCAGGCCGCGATCAGAATCGATATCTGCGGATATGCCGCCGCTTTCTGGCGTACAAGCGCAACAGCATCTTTACCGTCTTTGTCATGGGGAATGTCTATCAGCAGGACAGGGTGCAGATCTCTTCCGAGAGACTGTTCGATAATAATATCAAGACCGGCTTCCTCGTCAGTGGCAAATACAAACAGGTTCTCGTGTTTGCAGGCTGTTGTCACGGAGTGCGACAGCAACTCATTCTGCGACAGCAGGATTATTGCTGTGACAGGTGGGCCGGCAGCTGTGGCCGCACCTCTGGAAATGCCGGTTAAAAAAGATATCAGCAGTTCCTGCTGGTCGATTGTGGTTTCGGGAAGTGCCTGGACAACAATCTGCCGGTGATCGTCGGCAGGATCATGGTCTTTAAGGCCGATGAATACCTCCGGAATTTTTCTTGTAATAGTATCAAGAGCGTCCAGACCCAAAAGATCAGCGGTTATATCCTGGCTGCCCGTGTTTTCGTCTGTAGCCGCCTTTTCGGCGCTCTCTTCTGTGAAGAACACTTTACTTAAGGTCCCATCGCGCATTTTTTCATCATAGATCCGCAGGGCATCCATCAAGATGCCCTGGGCGTTCAGCAAAATTTCCTGCTGGAGTTTTTCCGGAAAATAACGGTATTCATCAGAGACATATTCTTTTGAAACATCAAGCGTGAAGGTGCCGGCTTCCCAGGTAAGCACCTCCACAATGGTCAGTTCGATCAGCGTCTCAAGGCCTTTGAAGGCGGTATCTTTATCGATGGTTCCCCGTTCAATGAGCGTAGCAACCAGTGGTTTGCGGGCATTCCCGGAGTTTTTCTGCTCGGTCAGGGCCTCCTGCAGCTGCAGGTCGGTAATGGCATTCATATCAACCAGAACCTGACCGATACGCACACTATTATTCAGGTGGTTGGCGCTGACAAAATAGCCTTGATGAAAGACCAGCTGACTCTCGCCTTTTGGGCTCTTCAGAAACAGGATACCTGTTTTGCTGGTCATATGCAGAAGCTGGATGACATCCACCAGCGGGAAGTGCTCCAGATTGCCATTAAATGACATGCCGATACTCCTCCTTCACATTTTATGATGAACACTATACCTCAAAAATCACATTTTTGTGCAGATTGTTGAGTAAGAATTTTGATTTCTTCAAGAGCAGTTCTGCAAGAGTTGATGACAGTGGCAGTATGTTTTGGTACAAGTCGGATATGGATTATCAGTTTTCTGCGAGTTGGCTTATCTGGTTATCAGCGGTCTGTCTGATCGTGGCGTCCCGCTGGCGTACCGGCCTGACCATCGGCCTTGCAGCCGGATTGTTCTATGTGGTCAACAGGGGAGTAGGGCTGGGGCGCCTGCCCCTTATCGGACCTCATGACACTCTTGTATTCTTCGGGATTTCTCTGGCTGTCAAGGGTTTGATTATGTCGTATTCCATGCAGTTGCGTGGAATACGCTGGTTCAGTGCCACTGTGGGTGCTATGGCTGGATCGATTATTTTGGCTACTCTTTCGTTCAAACCTTTGAATATGCCGCTGCCGCAGATATTGGATACGCTCTGGTTCGAACTGCACGTGGTGGTGGCTTTTTTTGGGTATGCCCTGTTTACAATCGGTGGCCTGGTTTGTGCGGCGTATCTGCTAACAGGGATCAAGTCATATCTGGATGTTTTTTACAAGGCGGCACTGGTGGGCTGGACATTTTTCTCGGTTTCAATGATTTCTGGCGGGATCTGGGGATATTACGCCTGGGGGACCTACTGGCTCTGGACCCCAAAGGAGCTGTGGACGTCAGTGCTCTGGCTGTTTTACGCTCTCGTACTTCATGTCAGGCTGAAAGGCTCCAACTGGGATGCCGTCACGGCCTGGTCCGGTATTCTGGGCGTATTTGTGATGTTTTTCACCTACCTGGGTGTCAGTATGCTGATGAAGAGTTCGCACAGCTTTTGATTATAGCGGCTCTTTCTGCATCACGTTCTGCTGCTCACCGGTCGATTTCTTTCTTCTTCTGCGCCGTTTCTTCTTCTCGCTGTCCGCTCCATCCGCAGGCGGCGCAGCTGCCGGTTTGGTTACAGGGGCTGCGGCCGTTTTTACCGGACGCGGTGCCGGCCGTCGGCCCTTGTCGCCAACACGGCCTGCACTGGGTTTGTCACGCTTCACATCCTGGACACGCTTCGGCCTGGCCGTCCGGACGTAGTCCAGGATATACAGCTCGTCATCAGCCCATTCTGTCGGAATTTTAGCTTTGATGTACTCTTCAATCGCTTCCAGGTACAGGGCGCCATCCTCATCAGCCAGCGAAATGGCCTTGCCTTCGGCACCGGCTCGGGCGGTCCGGCCGATACGGTGAACATAGTCCTCACAATCCTGCGGCAGGTCATAATTGATTACGTGAGATACACCGTCGATATGCAAACCGCGCGATGCTACGTCAGTGGCAATCAGGATCGGCAGAGATCCGTCCTTGAAATCATCCAGAATCTTCATTCGCTTGCGTTGCTCGACATCCCCGGATATAACCCGGCAGGGGAATCCGTTGGCAGTAAGAAGGTTATGCAGATGCTCGGCTTCGCGTTTGGTGTTGATGAAAATCATGGTGCGTTCCATGCCGTCACGCCGCAACAGGCCGAGCAGCAGCGGGAATTTCTCTTTGCGTGAAACATGAAAAAGGGACTGTTCCACCCGCTCGGCGGTCATCTTCTCAGGTGTCACCGAGACCTTTTCCGGCGAGTTCATGAATTCATATGCCAGCTCCATTACGCGCTGATTGAGGGTGGCTGAGAACATCATGTTCTGGCGCTTGTCAAAGGGGGGCAGGCGCCGCAGGATAAAGCGCAGATCTGCGATAAAGCCAAGATCGAACATCCGGTCGGCTTCATCTATTACCAGCACCTCAATCCCTTTAAGGCTGTAGACCTTTTGTTTCAGATAATCTATCAGGCGCCCAGGCGTGCCGACGATCACGTCAGCGCCGTCACGCAGGGCATTCTTCTGCTTCATGTAATCCACGCCGCCATAGATAGCCTGAATAACGAGGCCGCAGTGTGCTCCCAGCTGTTGTGCATCCGCTTCGATCTGGACGACCAGTTCACGGGTAGGGGCCAGGATCAGAGCCCGTGGGCGGCTTTCTGGACTCTTTTCGGCCAGCAGTCTGGTGAAAAGTGTGATCAGAAAGGCGGCGGTTTTGCCGGTGCCGGTCTGAGCCTGTCCGGCCACATCCCTGCCGGCGAGTGAGATCGGAAGTGTCTGGGCCTGGATTGGCGTACAGGTGCTGAAACCGGTCTCCAAAATACCCCTTTGTACCTGTTCGGGAAGATTCAGCTCAATAAATTGCATGGATTTCCTTTGTTATAAAATCATCTGCATGTGAGTTGTCACCATATACCGTGCTCTTTGGTCTGGCAATGGAAGATTTGGAATCGGTATTAATTTAGTAAGGCTGAAAATAGCCATAAATACTTTGACAAGAATCATTTCATTCCTTTACTATGGCTCGAATTTACTTGGTTTCCTTCCGGAGTCCGGATAGAAAACGCTTAAGGACGCCATTATTTATGCAAGCCGCACTTGACATCGTCGGCGAAGATCTGAAGCTCGTCGAACTGCAATTCCGCAAAGACCTTGAGTCAGATGTTCCTCTGATCCGCAAGGTCGGAGAATATGTGCTTTCCAGTGGAGGAAAACGCGTCCGGCCGGCACTGCTGCTCCTTTCGGCCCGTCTCTGCGGATACGGTGCTGACAAAGCCGTCCCACTGGCCAGTGTTGTTGAATTTATTCATACCGCCACCCTTCTGCATGATGATGTTGTCGACAGCGCCACCCTGCGCCGGGGCATTGCTTCTGCCAATACCCTGTGGGGGAATGAAGCCTCGGTGCTGGTAGGAGATTTCCTGTTTTCCAAATCGTTTTCACTGATGGTCGGAGTCGGCAGTCTCGACATTCTAAGGGTTTTTTCAGACGCCACCACCATCATTGCCGAAGGCGAGGTGCTGCAGCTGCTTTGTACCGGTGAGATCGATCTGACCGAAGAGCGCTATATCGGTGTGGTGCGCTCCAAGACCGCCATTCTGATGTCGGCCGCCTGTGAAGCGGGAGCAATTCTGGGGGGCGTTTCCATTCAGCAGCAGCGGGCCCTGGCCGATTTCGGCATGGATCTGGGGATCGCCTTTCAGCTGATGGATGATACGCTCGACTATATCGCGACAGAAGAGGAGTTCGGGAAAAGTATCGGCCATGATCTGGAAGAGGGCAAAATCACCCTGCCGCTGATTCATACACTGCGTCACTGCACCTCAGAAGAGCGAAACTTCATTGAGGCTGTCATTGAAAAGGATGAAATGACTCTGGAGGATTTTCAGCTTGTCTCCGGCATGGTGAAACGATACGGGGGCATTGAGTATACAGTGAAAGCAGCACGTGGCTATGTTTCCGGGTGCAGAAGCCGGCTTGATACTTTTGAGGCCTGTCCTGTGCGTGAGGCGATGCTTGACCTGGCAGAATATGTTGTGACTCGTAGCAGGTAGATCAGGATAGCAGCGGGCGGCTCGAATCCGGAGGCTTTATGATGCAGCGAATTATATGTTTGATCCTGGCCGGTATGCTGCTGACCCTTTCAGCGTGCAGCAAATCCGAGTCGGGTAAACGCCTGGCTTCCGCCAAAGAGAAGGGCCCAGCTCCCGAAATTTCTGTTACCGATATATCCGATGGCTCAGTTCATAAAATTTCCGAGTTTAAAGGCAAGGTGATTTTACTTAACTTCTGGGCCACCTGGTGTCCTCCCTGTCGGGAAGAGATCCCTTCCATGATGAAACTCAACAAGGCCATGACCGGCAAACCCTTTCAGATGCTGGCAGTTTCAGTTGATGAAGGAGGTAAAGCGGCTATTGAGGCTTTTTTCAAAGGCAGTGGTTTCATGCTCCCGACATATTTGGATGCTGAG
Organism: uncultured Geobacter sp.; assembly: GCA_964619855.1. Taxonomy (GTDB): domain Bacteria; phylum Desulfobacterota; class Desulfuromonadia; order Geobacterales; family Pseudopelobacteraceae; genus JACRCG01. Next base: position 10,701 of record CAZUGI010000088.1, read on the forward strand.
AGTAGTGCCGCCAAAACGTATGGTGTCACCGGAGTGCCGGAGACCTTCATAATCGACAGGCAGGGCATTATCGTAAAAAAGATTATCGGAGGTATGGCCTGGGATTCTCAGGAAGTGGTCTCATTTCTGGAAGGATTGATGAAGTAAATCTCCGTCATGCATAGTCAGGAAGTCACCTACATAGGGGCGTTCATTGCCGGGCTGCTCTCGTTCCTCTCTCCCTGTGTACTTCCGCTGATCCCCTCATATATTACCTACATCACCGGCCTTTCATTTGCCGATCTGCAGGCTGAACATCCTTCGTACTTTATACGCCAGAAATCGATCCTCCATTCACTGGCATTTATCGGGGGTTTCACGATTGTTTTCGTACTTCTGGGAGCCTCTGCAACCTATATCGGAACATTCCTGCATCACAATGCCACCATTATCAGAAAGGTTGGCGGTGTCCTGCTGGTCATTCTCGGCATTCATGTCACAGGCCTCATCCCGCTGAAATTCCTGATGGGCGAAAAAAGGGTATCCATCAGACACAAACCGTCAGGTTATGCCGGGAGCTTTCTGGTCGGAATTGTTTTTGCGGCCGGATGGACACCCTGCATCGGTCCGATACTGGCGGCGATACTGGCGGTTGCCGCCACCGAGGAGAGTGTGTACCACGGAATGATGCTACTGCTGCTCTACTCTTTGGGGCTTGGCGTTCCGTTTTTCATTTCAGCTCTGGCAATGCATCAATTTATTGTGGCATTTAACCGGTTCAAAAAATATATCCGCCTGTTTGAAATTACTACCGGTGTTTTCCTGATGATAATCGGCGTCTTGATCTATTCCAACTGGCTGTCGCGTCTGTCCGGATACGCGGGCACACTTTTTAAGGGGTTTGAATGAAACCGCATCAATCGCGCCATTCAATTCAGCTGGCAGTTTCGCAACTGGTGGTTACCGAGGCTTTTTATGCGGGGATTCTGGAATTGCCGGTGCAGCGCTCGTTTACTGCGCAGGGAGCTCCCGACCACCTGATTGTGGATATGAACGGTATTGCGATTGTTTTTGTTGAAGAGGCTGATGTTGTGAGGGCTCATCCGGTCCTTGAACCGCGCTTCAGCATGTTCCCGCGCGGAATTGGTGTAACGCTGCATTTCGAGGTTAAGGATATCGAGGATATCAGGGACGCCATAATGGAAGAAGGTCTGGAGATACTCTATCCGCTTGAGATAAAGCCCTATGGGATCAAGGAGATGTGGTGTTTTGATCCGGATGGTTATCTAGTTGTGCTGGATGAGCCGGTACAGGTGAAAAAGCAGAACGGGCAACAGGTTTAAGGCCTAATCGTCCTTTCTTATACGAACTACTTGGCTGACACCGGACATGGCTTCGATTTCAAGGTCATTCAATGGGCTGGTGTCACCA
>CAZUGI010000089.1:0-12069 GCA_964619855.1 uncultured Geobacter sp.
CATGAAAAAGACATAGGCCTGACCGTCGTGCACCTTGTGGTGATAGAGCATGGTGTGTTTGGCGGTGTACATGCAGCAGACTTTAGAACAATAGCTGATGCCCTTCTCCCTCGCTCGGGAGCCGATGCATTGTATGAACACAATCTGCTTCGGCTCTCTTCCGTCTGATGGTCGCAGGATCTTGCCACCGGTTGGGCCGGACGCCGATGCCAGACGCTCGAAAGTCATGCCGTCAATGACGTCTGGGATCTTGCCATGGCCAAATTCACCGTAGCCTTTGATCATTGAGCCTTTGGGTTTCTCATTGATGGTATACAGGTCAAAACCGGTTGCCACGACAATTGCGCCTACCGGTTCTACTACCAGAGTGTCTTCCTGTTCGTAGTCCACGGCCCCCGGGCCGCAGACTTTCTGACACAGGCCGCATTTGCCAGTCTTGAACTTGGTGCAGTTCTCGCGGTCGATGACCGGAGTATTGGGAACAGCCTGAGGAAATGGGACATATATGGCCGGACGCATACCCAGGTTGCAGTCGAATTTGTTGGGGATCTTCTTGATCGGGCACTTCTCCATGCAGACACCACAGCCGGTGCATTTGTCTTCATCGACCGAGCGGGCTTTACGGCGGATGGTGACCTGGAAGTTGCCGATATAGCCTTCAACCAGCTCGATCTCACTGAAGGTATAGAGCTTGATCTTGGGGTGATTGGCGACATCTACCATTTTGGGGGTCATGATGCACTGGGAGCAGTCCAGAGTTGGAAAGGTCTCTGAGAGCTGAGCCATATGTCCGCCGATGGAGGGTTCCCGTTCCACCAGAATGACTTCGTGCCCGGCATCGGCAATATCCAGGGCCGCCTGTATTCCGGCGATGCCGCCACCGATAACAAGCGATCTTTTTGTAACCGGTACAGTGATGGTGGGAAGGACGCGGTTTTTCTTGACCCTCTCTACCATCATGCCGACGATCTCAACCGCTTTGACGGTGGCCTCTTCCTTATCCTCATGAACCCATGAGCAGTGCTCACGGATATTGGCCATTTCACACAGAAACGGATTCAGTCCGGCCGCTTCGACGGCTTTTCTGAAGGTTTTTTCGTGCATGCGCGGTGAGCAGGCCGCCACAACGACATGGGAGAGTTTCTGCTCCTGAATGGCTTTTTTGAGCAGGTTCTGCCCCGGGTCGGAGCACATGTATTTATAGTCGGTCGAGAAGGCTACACCGGGCAGGAGGCCAACCTCTTGTGCAACGCGCTCGACATCGACGGTCCGGGATATGTTCTCGCCGCAATGGCAGATGAATACGCCTATTCTTGACATCTATAACCTCTTTGAAACAGCTTGAATAACACAGAGCAACAGAGCAACGGAGAAAACCGGGAGAAAATCAAAATCGCTTTCCGAAAAACCCAAAGAACCAATTTTTTTGGGGTTAATCCTTTAAAGTATTTTGTTTTTGTCTTTCCCCATATTTTTTTGTTTTTGACGTTCTCTGTTGCTCCGTTGCTCTGTGTTATTACAGCAGTTGTTTTTCCTTCAACAGCGGCAGCGGGTTGACGATCATGGCATCCAGGCCGAGCTTTTCCGGTCCGAGTCCGGCTGCCAGTCCGACCAGCTGCGTTATGTAGAATACCGGCAGACCATAGCTGGTGCTGTAAACACTCTCGATCTCTTTCTGTCGGATATCCAGATTGCCGTGGCACAGGGGACAACCGACCATTATGCAATCAGCACCGGCCGCTTTGGCTGAATCCAGAATAGCGTTGGTAAGCTGGATGACGACACCGGGACGCGAGAGGGTAAAGTTGGCTCCGCAGCACTCCATACGGTGCGACCAGCTGACGGTTTCAGCCCCGACCGCCTTGAGGACGTCCTCCATGATGGTCGGTGCTTCAACACAATCCAGGTTGGGAACATCAGTCGGACGAGTCAGCAGACATCCGTAGTAGCAGGCTACTTTAAGACCTGAGAGCGGCTTCTTCACTGCAGCAGCCAGGCGCTCCAGTCCCAGATCACGTGCCAGAATGTCCAGCAGGTGCTTGACATTTCCTTCAAGATGAAGTGGGGCATCAAGTGCTTTTTCAACCTGTTTACGCTTGACATCGCTTTCGCCGAGGACATGCTGCGCGGTTTTAAGTCTCGAAAAGCAGGCGGCACAAGCCACGGCCAGGTCACCTTCGACCTGTTCGGCCAGTTCCAGGTTCTTGGCGCACAGCGAGAGCGAAAGCAGTTCATCCACATTGTGGGCGGGAGTAGCGCCACAGCAGAACCAGTCAGGCACTTCGGTAAGGCCGATGTTAAGCTGTTTGAACAGCTCACGGGTGGATAGATCATATTCTCCAGCCGATGCGTGCAAGGAACAGCCGGGGTAATAGGCGTAAGTCAGGGGAGCTTCTTTGCCGGTCACAGTGCCTCCCCTTTTCTGCGCATCTCTTCAATGCGTGAGAAGATCTTTTCTATCTCGCTCAGGTTCTTGTTTTTGCTGTGGAACATCTTGAGTTTGCCTTTGGAAAGCAGTTTTGGGCCCAGCATCAGGTCTTTCAGAAACTGGCCCGATTTTACATTGAACACCGCGGCCAGACGCATTTCGTACTGGCGGCCATAAGTGCGGATGTTCTGCAGAAACAGCTTGTTGGCCAACTGGACATAGCTTTCCTTGGAGGCCCCTTCGGCGTCCCAGGAGAGTTTGCGCAGGGCGTCCATGATGGAGGCCAGATGAACCTTGTTGGGGCAGCGGGTGGAGCAGGTCTCACAGGAGGCACAATACCAGATCGAGCGGCCTGCCAGAATGCGCTGCCACTGCCCCAGTTGCAGGAGGCGCACCACCCGGTTTGGGGGGTGCTCCATGAAGGTCGCCATGGGACAGCCGGCCGAGCATTTGCCGCACTGGAAACAGCGCCGGACCGAAGTACCAGAAAGAGCTTCGACTTTGCGGACAAAATCGACGTCCATCGTCTCCTGCGAGATGATCATTTTTTTCTTTTTCACGGAACACCTTTTTACTCAAAATAAAATTCCACCGATCATTAATTGAACGGTGGAGGATATGGTGTTGGGAGAGGCTAATCGCCGTATAACAAGCAATTAGCTCCTGTTATTTTTATTCTTTACACAATCAATATTAAAAATGCAAGCCAAATTTTCTTAATTTTCAGTTTTTAGGAAAAATTAAAAGTTGTCATACCAATGAGCCGTCGTTCCTGATCCAAAATCATTGAATGTTCATCAATTATCCTTCCTGCCAGTCGCTATTTCAGCTGTTATGCTCTCACCCTCCTGCAGTGCACCGTCAAGCCCGATTCTGTTTCCCCACCGGTCGCAGACAATCCAGCTGCTGAAATCAGTTGAGCCACCCGTAAATGAGGTTAAGGCATGGCGCACAGTCATCCCTTCAGCCAGGCATATGTCAGCATTATTAACTAATACCCTCACTATTTCTGCTCCATTATTCTGCCTTCCGGCCTGGGACTTAGAGTTCCCTTCTTTTCCAGGTAACCTGCAACTATATCCCGCAGCCAGTGACCAGGATCATTATAAACTAGACGGCTGCTGTGCAGGGCTCCTCCGGTTTCGGAGTAATCACCGGCCGAACGGATAGCCGCCCCAAAAGCCTGATAACCGTCACCACCAGCCGCCATGAAATCGAGAGTGGCAACCACATAATCCCGGTTTTCTTCAAGCTCTGCATCTGAAATAAGGATCGACCCAACCCTTTTCCCGGCGGGCCTGGAGGCATTAAAAGTGAATTTGAGTCCTGAAACCTGGGGGAAGCGCCCCTCACCCTTTTCGACTCCCGAAACGCCGTGCTCTAGTGCTTCCCTCAGCTGTCTGCCGCTCATCCGAACCGCTACAATGTAATTGTTGAAAGGGAGCACAGCGTAGATGTCACGCATGCTTACAGCACCCTGTCTGATTCCGGTCCTTATGCTGCCACCGTTTATGATAGCAGCCTGAGCGCCGGAAGTTTCCCTGATTATATCGGCAATCAGATTACCGAGATTGGTCTCCTTCTGGCGAATGACTGACTGCTGCAATTCAACTCCGGCCACACCTACAATCCGATTAAGAGCTGCATCAGACTTTTCATCGTAACTCTTCACAAGATCTGCAACCTTGGCGGAGCCATCTCCGAGATCAGGCGTTATCTCGTCCAGACGCCCGGAACAGCTTGTAATGCGCCCGTTATCGACAGTTACGTCAATCACTCCCAGAGTTTTTCCATGTTCCCAGGCCTGAGCGACATAGCTGGAGCCTATCTTTACCGGTTTTTCAACCCTGGTGTGGGAATGCCCGCCAATGATCAGCAGGTTACCCATCAGCATGGACGCGTGTGGAGCCGCCGAAAGTGGTCCTGACAGTTTTTCGGCAAGGGCGCGATCTTCACTATGGCCAAGATGCGTCAGCAGCACGATCAGATCGGTTTTGCCGCGCAGCTCGCGGACCAGCTCTGCGGCCCTGTCGAGGGGTTTGCCAAAAGTCAGGCCGGTCGTGTTGCGAGGGTGGGATGTTTCGGGAGTATCGTCCGTAACCAGTCCGATGATGCCGACCCTTACACCGCCCCGTTCAATGATCGTGTAAGGCTTCAATGCCCCGAATCCGCTGACGTTGGCTGCCAGCACCGGGAATGAGGCCTGCCGGATGCGCTGATCAAGTATCTTCTGGCCGAAATCGAACTCATGGTTGCCGGTGACCATGGCATCAAATTTCAGAAGGTTCATCAGCTCTATGACAGATTCACCGCTACTGAGATTGGCCCAGCTGTCGCCCTGAATCATATCTCCCGCCGAAAGCAGCAAGGACGGCTTTTCGGCGCGCAGGCGGGTTATCTTCTCAGCCAGGCGGGCGGCGCCCCCCAGGGGTTGCGACATCTCAGAAGTGCTGGTTGGCCTGACGAACCCATGGAAATCGTTCAGATGCAGTATTCTGATTGAGAGCGACTCGGCCAGCACAGAAGCAGGAATCAGTATTACCAATGCCAGGGACAGTAACCATTTCATGTGGAACTCCGTAGACAGGAAAGTAATATTAACAAGCTGTATAGCATATCCGGATGCTCATTTTAAGGTTAATTATCAGCCTGTCCGCCTGAATCAGGGCAACTGATCATGAACTCTTGAATGTTTTTTTGATTGCGGCTAATATTCCGGATCATGCCACTTAAGAAGGAGAACAAATCATGAAGCGTAGTATTCTCACCTTAGTCGTCCTGCTATCCATGACAGCCAGCACATTTGCAGCCGATTCGATCAGTCTGGGGGTACGGGCCGGAGCAGCACTGGACAAATCCGGCCATTTTACCGAAGTCTTCGGTGATCTGCATCTGAACAAACTGGTTTCGATTGGAGCAACCGTAGGATATATGATGATCGATAGTGACAACAGGCATATCTTCAAACGTGATGAGTCCATGCCGATTACCGCTCTTTTCAAGGTGCACGCTCCGACTCCCGCAGTAAAACCATACGCCGGACTTGGTCAGGCGCTGATTTTCCATGACAATCGGGGAACAAAGGGGAGCGCGGTTGGACTGATTGGAGTAAATGTACCGATAGGGAAGATTTTTCTCAATGCCGAGTACCGGCACCAGTTTGACGACGAGCTCAATTTCCTGGCCGGTGGTGTCGGGATAAGTTTTTAGATACACAGGGCCCGTCAATCAAGTCCCGCAAACACTTCAAAGGTTGCGGGACTTTTTTTAAGTAAGTTTCAATAAATTATTATGTAGCCATGCTCTTCCGCGATTTTTCTGACTTCATCCTTATCCTTCAATGAGTATTTCCTGCCTTCCAGCGTAAAAGTGTAGCCACCCTCTCCGTCTGGGATTGCATCCGCAAGCAGGGCTTCAAAAGTTGCTGTCTTAACCACATGTCCTCCCCAGCTTCAATTATATTCCGCAAAAACTTTTCTCACGGCTTCCGCTAGTTGGAATACGTCATCCCTTGTCGTCTGCCACGAGCACATGAACCGCGCTCCGCCTGATCCTATAAATGAATAGAAGTGCCAACCTGTAGCGCGTAGTCCGGCGACAACCGCCTCCGGCATCTCAACAAAGACCGAATTGGCCTGGCGTGGGTACATGATCCTGACACCGGAGATTTCCGACAGTTTCTGTTCGAGCAGTGCGGCACAACTGTTGGCGTGCCGGGCATTTTTGAGCCAGGCTCCACCATCCAGCATTCCGATCCAGGGGGCCGAGATAAATCTCATCTTGGAAGCGAGTTGACCGGCCTGTTTGCAGCGATATTCGAATTCAGACGCCAGCTCACGGTCAAAGAATACTACCGCCTCCCCCACCGCCATGCCGTTTTTTGCACCGCCCAGACAGAGGACATCGACTCCTGCCCTCCAGGTAATATCGGCAGGAGCCACATCAAGCGAAACAACCGCGTTGGCGAAACGGGCACCGTCCATCTGGACTTTCAGTCCATAGCGACGTGCCAGCTCGCTGGCCGCACAAATTTCTCCCGGTGTGTACACCGTGCCAACCTCGGTCGCCTGGGTCAGGCTTAACACTTTGGGTCTGGGGTAGTGGATATCACTGCGGCGGGTTATGGCCCGTTCGACCTCTGTCAGGTCAAGTTTGCCTTGCGGACCGTGAATATGCAGAATTTTGGTGCCGTTCGAGAAAAATTCAGGGGCGCCGCACTCATCGGTCTCAACATGGGCAAGATCATGACAGATGACACTGTGGTAGGATCGGCAGAGCGCGGCCAGTGCCAGCGAATTGGCAGCTGTGCCGTTAAATACAAAGAACACCTGGCAATCGCTTTCAAAAACCTGCCGAATTGACTCACAGGCCCGCTCCGTCCAGAGGTCGTCACCATACGAGGATACAAAACCCTGATTAGCTGTTTCCATGGCCTGAAAGGCTTCCGGGCAGATGCCGGCATAATTATCGCTGGCAAACTGATTATACGTGCGCTGGCTTATCAACTCATCTGAAACTGCCATATCCACCCCTGCCACAATGAATTCATGAATGTTATTATTACATATCACCTGTTATAACTGCTTGCCAGATATTTTCTGTCCGCTTCCTCGACAATTGTTGAATACTGCTCAACTAATGGCTATTATATGCATCTGACTCTTTTCAACTGGTAAGGATACGCTGATATGCGTTACAGCCGGATGCGGCTTTCGCACAAGATAGTTCTGGTCTGCCTGTTTACCGTCATTCTGGTCGGTTTTACAGTGTTGCGCTCTCCATCACTGACGGACGAGCCGGCTGCATCTATGGAAGACAAGTCCATGGAAGATCTTTCGCGGGTTGAGTATCCCAGCCTGAAAAGCATCAAATGGCATGCTCACTTTGTGCAGCCGCACCAGACTCTGGAGTCGCTTTTCGGAGCTGACTGGGTCTGGGTTGCACGCTTCAACAGAGTCGACCGGCGGCATGTGTACCCAGGCATGACCATCAAGGTGCCGGACAACATGGCCGATATTCGCAATTACACCCCAATGCCTCGCCTGTATCAGCCTGCAGCGGGTCGCGGCAAATATATTCTTGTAGATATCACAGAACAGTGGCTTGGTGCCTATGAGGGGGGTAAACTGGTATTTTCAGCACCGGCAGCTACCGGCAAGACCACAACTGAAACTCCCGCCGGGATGTTCCGTGTCGATGCGCGCCACCTGACTCACACCTCGTCGCTTTACAAAACCCAGGATGAAACCGAGCAGTACCCCATGGACAATGCCATACGTTTTCATATCGGTGACGACAACGTTTCCTACTGGATTCACGCCCGTGATCTGCCTGGCAGGCCGGCCTCTCACGGCTGCATCGGTCTGTTTGATGAGGAGATGCAGAACCGGGTCTACGGCTTCCCGACCCGTCCGGTTTTGCTGGATTCTCAGAAACTCTACGCATGGGCGGTCGGAGAAGTCGACTATGACTATGACAATGGAGAGCTGGAAGAGCTGGAAGATGGCCCGGTTGTTGAAGTGAGAGGCGCTCTGCCGCGCTATCTAGAAAAGCACCATACCAACTGAATACCGTAGTATATCTGGATGAAACAGGAGGAAAGTTTATGAGAAGTTTACTGTTTATGGCACTTGTTTTTTGTACATTTGCAACACCGGCCCTCGCGGCAAGATTCGTCTATCTGAAAGACGGGGGCACGATCAAGGCCAAATCTGTCTGGCGAACGAAAGGTACAGTGCATGTTCTGGTTAATCGGGATACTCTTACCGAGTTTTCTACAGCGGAAATTGACATGAAGCGCACTTTCGCCCGCAAGCGTCATACAGTCCGGAATCAGCCTGTTTCCCCGTCACCGGCAACCGCGCAACAGGCTCAATCATCCAACACAGCGGCACCAGCAGCAAAGCAAGCCGAAGACAAGAAAAAACTATCGCTTCCAAGTCTGCCTAATCTGGCGGATAAGAATCCTGAAAACCTGGTACCCTCCAGCGGAAGCGGCGGAGCTATCAAAAAGCACAAAAAAGAAATGGCTGAAAAACTTGGCGAATAAAAAGATCTTCTTTACACTATGCTGAAAGCCAGCGAGCGACATCCTTGGCGTGGTAGGTAATAATAATGTCGGCTCCGGCCCGCTTGAAGCTGGTCATGGTTTCCAGGACAACCCGCTCCTCATCGATCCAGCCTCTTTGAGCGGCACCCTTTATCATGCTGTATTCGCCCGACACATTGTAAACCGCCAGAGGCAGGTTGTACTCGTTACGCAGGTCTCTCAAAATATCAAGATAGGGCAGGCCCGGCTTAACCATGATAATATCAGCCCCCTCTTCTATGTCTGAAGCCGCTTCACGCAGTGCCTCCAGGCGGTTGGCAGGATCCATCTGGTAACTGCGGCGGTCTCCGAACTGCGGGGTAGACTCGGCAGCTTCACGGAACGGGCCGTAATACCCTGATGCATATTTGACGGCATAACTCATGATCGGAATCGAATCGTAGCCATGCTCATCCAGCATCTCGCGGATGGTGGCCACCCGACCATCCATCATGTCTGACGGTGCCACCATATCGGCACCCGCCCTTGCGTGAGAAAGCGCCTCCTGTGCCAGCAGTTCCAGTGTTGAGTCGTTATCAACATCGCCGTTTTTGATGATCCCGCAGTGACCATGATCGGTATACTCACACATGCATACGTCGGTTATGACCGCCAGACCCGGAACCTCTTTTTTCAACGCCCGAATGGTTTCCTGAATGATACCGGTGTCAGAATAGGCGTCACTGCCGATCGCGTCCTTGGTTTCCGGGATACCAAACAGCAGCACCGCCGGAATCCCCAGATCCCGAACCTCTTTTGCTTCTTCTACAATGTGTTCAATGGACTGCTGGTAAATACCAGGCATGGAGCAAACCTCTTTACGGATTCCGCTGCCAAAGGCAGAGAACATAGGATAAACCAGATCAGAGGCGGAAATTGATGTCTCACGTACCATTCGACGAAAGGTTTCATTGCCTCTGATCCTGCGGGCGCGAAACTGGGGGAAAAACATGGGAGACCTCCTGTAGTTGCGGCTCATGCTCTGCCAGACTTATTAATCTTGTAATGTGTTACAAATTATCACCTGATTCTGACTTTTAAAGCTCAGGCGGGAAGACTAATGCAGGCCGAACAAAAATGCAAGATTTTAGCCGAGCGCTTGTATTGAACCTCCATCGTGGTAGTATGTGAATAGTGATCACAGTGATTCATATTTTTTGTGCTTGCAGGTAACAGGACTTAAATGGTACTGAATAGCGGTAATTTTGCAATAATACATTCCAAAGGGGGACTACCTATGAAAAATCATGTAGGCGGTATGTTGGCAGCAGCACTCGTTTTATCTGCAACCGCTTCATTCGGGGCGGTAAAGGAAGGTCAATTCTCGATTTCTCCCGTAATCGGCGGCTATACGTATGACGGCAGACAACATCTGGATACAAACCTGGTGTACGGAGTCAGAGCCGGTTATAACTTCACGAAAAAGTTCGGAATCGAGGGGCTGTTCGACTATTCCAAAACTGAACCTGAAAATGGCGGCGGCGATGTCAGCATGTATCGTTACGGAGCTGACCTGCTGTACCATATGTGGCCGGACAATAAGTTGGTCCCTTATCTGGCGGCCGGCTATGCCGGGATTAATCTAGATGGCAGCGGCACCAATACAAAAGTACGTGGTGCTTTTGACTACGGTCTGGGTGCCAAGTACTTCCTGAATGACAGCTTTGCCCTGAGGGGTGATGTTCGTCACATAATCTACAGCTACAACAGAACGTACAATAACCTCGAGTACACTATCGGCGCACATATCCCGTTTGGCGGTGCGGCTCCGGCGGCCAAGCCGGTAGCGCAACCGGCTGTTCCACCCCCTGCACCAACGCCTGAGCCGCTCAAGGTAGCACCGCCACCACCGCCTGCACCGACTGCAAACCTGTCCGTGTCACCGGCAACGATAGTTCAAGCTAAGGAATCCGCCACACTGGGCTGGACGTCGCGCAATGCTGATAAATGCACTATTCAACCGGGCATTGGACAGGTGGATACACAAGGGTCGCGCTCAGTTTCGCCTGCAGCGGATACCGCTTACACGCTGACCTGCAACGGCTCCGGCGGAGAAGCAACCAGCAGTGCAAAAGTCGGCGTCACCCTTCCGCCCCCTCCCGCACCGGCACCTCCTGCACCGGTTCCGGTGGCGCAGTCCGCCCAGAAAGCTTCCGCTGCGCAGCAGCGTTTCTGTGATAAACCGGCTGTCCTGGCTGTAGAATTTGACACCAACAAAGCCGATATCAAGCCTAAATACAAGGCAGATCTTGACAAGCTCGGAGAATTCCTGAAGGAATTCGCTAACGCAAAAGGTGAAATTTCTGGGCATACTGATAACGTCGGCGGCAAGGAATTCAACATTAAACTTTCCCAGCGCCGCGCCGACAGCGTTAAATTGTATATTGAAAAGAACTTCGGCATCGCCACTGATCGCCTGACCGGCAAAGGATTCGGCTTCAGCAAACCGGTTGCCAGCAACAAGACCAAGCAGGGAAAAGCCAAAAACAGACGTATTGAAACTAACTTCACCTGTGAATAATGCCTGAGGAATAGAACGACAAAAAGCCCTTCCGGACATTTCCGGAAGGGCTTTTTGTTTGCCGAATGATCGTTCAGGAGCTGTTATTTTTTTCTGCGGTCCTGTAATGAAATAACCTTGGGCGTCCCACCCTCTTGACGCACCTTTCTTACTTGAGCCTTCTCTTCCTTCTCTTTTGTTATCCGCTCTAATTCCACTGGCGAAACAATATCTTCCAGTCGCAGAGGTGTGCCACCCATTGTAAATGGCGCACCTTCAAGCTGAAACTCATCCAGTATCCAGGTGAATACCTGTAGCGGGAACGTCAGCACCAGCAGTTTTACCTGCCACCAGCCCGGTTTAACATCAGGCTCGATATCTTCTATACGGGCGTAGAAGCCCGGCTTGTTGTCCACGTGGATCAGAACTATGTCTTTAGTGGTAGCCATCAATATGCCTCGCTAAAAATTATTATTGTTATTTTCCGCCCACAGCAGCAGCGGAGCGGCTACCGGAATACCCAGCAGCTGAGACGCATCCTTCAGGCAATCATGCAGTGCTTTTTCCAGACTTCTGAGCACGGACTTCTCCGATTCTGAGAGTTGCCCGTCAATTGCATCGCAGATGAACTGTATGCAGCCGGCTGGGCGCTGTCCGGGTTCCATCAAACACCCATTTACAGTTCCATAAGGACAGAGCGGTTTTTGATCAAAGTCCGGTGATAACGAAAAACCGGACATTCGGAGAGAAAGGGCGTCCAGGACATTTATCCGGAACTTGCCGTTCAGGCAGCATTGCCCGGCACACTCTCCGCATATCGTCACCGAATCGATCCGGGAAGCGACAGCCGCCAGAACTTCCTTTTCCCGGTGGTACACAGCCATGAGTTCCGACATCTACTGCCTAGTGTGGGGCGGTAACTCCTCCAGTAACTTTTCAATGGACTGCAGCCCCAGATTCCATAACTGTTGATCGTTCACTGAACCTCTTAATATAATTGGCTGAAGCAGTCCGTAAGCCGGGTTCTGTTCCCGGGTCGGGTTACCCCTAACC
>CAZUGI010000090.1:0-11905 GCA_964619855.1 uncultured Geobacter sp.
GACGTAGCTATTATAAGTCTCCGTCGGGACCGATTTCGGGTTCAGCTGGAGGAGTTCTCCGGGGGTGAGCAACGGAGCGCCTTTTTTGGTATCGTGGGGGTAGAAAAGTTTGAAGCCGGTGTACTGCACCGGTTCGGCCACGATGTAGTCCTTGTAGGAATCCCGCTTAAGCCAGGGCGCCCCCCAGCCATCCATATGCATGACCATCTGGACTTCGGGCCGCAGGGTGATGTTTCTGGAGTTGGTGACACCATTGCGGGTAAAGCGGTGGATCGTAAAAACCTTGGGTGGCAAATTGTATTTTTTGACCAGATACTTCAGATAGCCGGAGGCGTAGTTAATGTCGACCGCATCGTAGGTGCCGATCTTTTTGCCAGGCACCTTGCCGCTGCCGATCAGATTAAATTCCGGGTCAATGCCCAGGTGAACGTCCGGATTTTTCAGGATCCATTCAAAGCGTGGCAGAACTGAACGGATATCGTCATGCCCGGTCTGGATGTCAATAAACATCACCGCCCCGGCCTCCTTGGCCCAACCGTAAACCTCGTTTACGATCTTATCCGGCATGATCATGCGATATTTGCCATCCTTGCCGGGTGCGCCCTGAGCAACTACCGCAATCAGGTGCAGAGCGGGCTGTACCGGTGTGGCCGGGTCGGCTGCCTGCCATTTAGCCACTTCACCCTTGAGGCGCTGCAGCATATCATCTTTGGCAAACTCACCCAGTGCCCCCATCTTCTTTGAGAGCGGATTACCGTAGTAGGCAACTATGCGTTTCTGAGGCAGGATTGAGCCGGGTAGCGGCGCGGGACAGTTGACCGGCCAGCCGCATTTTTTTGCGTATTCAGGGCTTTCACCGGCATTGTACTTTATCTTTGGGGCAGTTGTACGGGCGGCGCTTGTCTGGGCTGCAAAAGCGGCAGCCTTACGGATGGCGCTGCTGGTTGCTGCAAACGCAGTTGTTTCTGGTTGTGGTGCGGTTTTAACGGCTGTCTTTGGCGCAGATTCATTATTCTTATTATCGTTGCAGCCGGTCATGGCCAGCATCAGAAATATCAAGCCGGTACCAAAGCGTGTAAAAGAGTGCTTCACAATAGCTCCTTCTAGGTTCATCAGTGTTCTGGACATAGGGACGGCGGGGACACAAAAAAACCGGTACCGACTATCATGGCAGATAATCCGGCAACCCGGCTGTGTTCTGGAGATCCTTTATGTCCCATCCGGAGACGGGAATTTCATCCAACACTGCTTTTTTATTGATTGTACCGTCAGCCTACGCGAATCAGGGTCAGAAAGTCAAAATATTTTATGCAGGTGTGGGGGCGGTGGAAAGTATTGCTCCTCAATCCTACTCTTCGGGATCATCAACCAGAAAATCCTCCACATCGATCACGTCCTTGACTTTCAGCAGCAATTCATCCGGCCACTCTCTGATTGAGAGTCTGGTCAATATCTTGGATTCATCAAACGTCAGGTCTACATCATCCGGCAACTTGTCTGCGAGTTCAGTTATCCAGTCGATTTCATGCGGTGTTAAAGGCGCCTCCAGCGGCAGTTTGCTTGAGTTTTCCATATCAGGCCTCAAAGTTGATTTGGCCGGAGATTACAAGGAAAATCGGTTTGAAACAAGGATATTTTCATTGTCCCTGGTCACAGATGGCCACCTTTTTCCATTGATAAGATTGACGGATAGTATGGAGGTAATTATTGCATCTCATGAAAAAACATGCTAGACGGATACAATATATAGTAGTCCCTCGCAAGGTGTGCTCCATATAAGGGAGGGTTGCAGTGGAAAACAGAGTGTTCACCAGAGTTGAATTGTATGAATGGGCCACCATATCCCACGAGAATCAGGATTTTGGCGGTCTGGTCGAAAATATAAGCCTGCGTGGACTGTTCGTTCAGACGAATCAGGAACTGCCTCTTGACGTTCCGATAGAAGTCAGTGTGCACCACTCTATCGATAAGTCCCTCTACCTGAACGCGACGCCTGTTCGCCGTGAGAAAACAGGTCTTGGCATGAAGATTAACAGAATGGACCTGCATTCGCTGGTCTACCTGAGGAATCTTATAGGGGAACAGTGCAGAGATCAGGATCTGGTCATGCATGAAACGAAAAAAATGGTGGGGTATATGCTGTCATGATTCTTCCGGCATGTCGCCCTGACTTAAGTTCAACTATTCTGGAGGCGCCCGATTGGTCGCCTCCATTGTTTTGTCATCAATAACTTCAAGGAGAAACACTATATGAGTAGCTGTTATTGCGGAAACAATTTCCCCTATTCCGATTGCTGCGAACCGATTATAAGCGGAGTAAAGATTGCTGAAACGGCGGAACAGCTCATGCGGGCCCGCTACTCGGCCTATGTCGGAGCACAGATGGATTTCATTTTTGAGACGACCCATCCGGATCATCGCCAGGGTTACGACCATGCCGGAACGAAAGAGTGGGCTGAAGGTTCCGAATGGCTGGGGTTGGAGATAATTGATGCCATCAAGGGGGGTGTCGACGACGCATCCGGCCATGTCGAATTCATTGCCCGCTTCAATGAAAAGGGCGAAGCTCGCGAACACCACGAAAATGCCCAGTTCCTAAGGGACAACGGACGCTGGTTCTTTACCGAAGGAACCATGGTGGTTGAAAAACAGAAGCCGCTCACTGTCACCAAGGTCGGTCGCAATGATCCCTGCATCTGCGGAAGCGGCCTTAAATTCAAGAAGTGCTGCGGCAGATAGAATTGGTTACATTTTCGGTTTATGCCCGGCATCAGTGACCCTGCACCTCGCCGCGCATGACGCCGGGTGGTCTGATGAACGACATGAATGAATTCTGCAGACGTTCGGCCTTTGAAACGTTACCGGTTCTTTTTAGTAGTTCTATAACGCATTCGGCAGTACAGAGCCCAGACTCTTTCTGGTTTTTCCTGAGGTTGTATAATGATTTGCAGCTGGTTTTGAGGCATATTCGGCGGATCTTCTGCAGGTAGGGGCTGCGCTGGTGGATTTTTCGCGCTTCGTGCCAAGTGCCGTCGATAATGATGAAATGTTTTATGCCGGTCAAATCATCGCCCGCCTCGTCTATGGCTCCGGGATAGACCAACGCCACACCACCGGCCTCGATCTCCTTCAGCAGGCGATCCGGTGGATTCATCCGGTCCCAGCGTACCTGCTCGGCTGAGTCTCCCAAAACCTCCACCACCAGACGCCCGGTATTGGAACGCTTTTCAAACTCTTTAAAATGGGTTAGAAGTGTTACCTTCACGTTGAATGCTCGTATCTGCGCCCGTTTACGGCGGGCCGTTTTTCCGGTATACTGTCACGACTGCCCATGAACCCGCAACAGAAAGATAACATATGGCCAGATGCACAAACTGCAACGCCCCGCTACCGGATGGTTCCCTGTTATGTGCCTATTGCGGTGACCGCAATGACGTTGATCTGAAAGGGATACACTATTACACAACCCATCAGAGTGATTCCTTCCGTGCCTGCCCCCGCTGTGATACAGGTCTCAAGACCATTGACCTGAAACTGAACGGCACATTTCTGATCGACAGATGCGATCAGTGTCTGGGGCTGTTCTTTGATCCGGGTGAGTTGGAAGCGCTTCTGGAAGCTACCGTTTCCAATGTTTTTCTGATAGACAGGAGCGGTCTGGACAGCATCAATCTGCACCAGCAGCCTGACCAGTATCCGATCACCTATATCAAATGTCCGATCTGTTCCCAGTTGATGCATCGAGTTAACTTTGGTATCCGAAGCGGTGTTATTGTAGATCGCTGCAAGAATCACGGAGTGTGGCTTGATGGCGGAGAACTGCGGCATCTGATGGAATGGATGAAGCTGGGGGGCAAGCTTCTTGATCAGGAACGGCAGGAGCAGCTGCGCAGAGATGAACAGAAGCGGGAAAGCGAGCAGCGCGCCAAGCTGGCGGGATATAAGGGCGAACAGTCCCAGTTTGACAGCTTTGGAGAACCGCTGCGCCTTTCAGATCCGGATTTTTACGATATTGTCTATAAGGCTTTCCGGTTTTTTACCCGCTAGTTTCACATAATGCCATAATTAACCAGAACCCTACCTGAATTCCAGGAATTCAAGACAAACACAGCCCCGTACTTTTCTTCAGTGCGGGGCTGTGTTTGTCTGCAAAGGTCTTTTGCGACCTATCTTTTCTGTAACATCGGCAACGGTCTCTGCATGGGTACCATGCCGGGCTTTATTGCCGGCTGCAGGTTTTGTAATTGTTGAGGTGGAGGCGGTGGTGTGCCACCCTGGCTGCAGAATTGCTGAATATTCTTCCGTGCATTGGCCAGTTCGGCCTCAAGTTTGCTCAGCTGGTTCTGGGCGCTGGAGCAGCCGCTTTCGCAGTGGCCGATCGCATTCAGGGCGCCAAGAGGGTTTGCCCCGCCACATTTGCAGTCACCTTCGCAGCCAAGCACTTGGAAGAGGCCAAGATTGCAGGCTGTTGGCCGCTCGGTAACACAGCAGGCCCTCTGGCCGAGTCCGCCACAGGGTTGGGGTTCACAGACGCCGATGGATTTTAGCACTCCGGCCGGATTGGGGCCGCCGCAGGTGCAGTTCGGACCGGTGCATCTTCCTGTTTCGTGCAGGCCTTGATTGCAAGGCTGGCCTGGGCGTTCAGTCACGCAGCATGCTCTCTGCCCATGACCACCGCAGGCGGCTACTGTCGGGTTTGCTACGCAGTGGCCGATTGACTTAAGTGCCCCTGATACCAGTGCCCCTGCCAGGTTGCTGGCACCGCAGGCGCAGTTGCCGGTGCATCCGGGTTCTTCGTGAGCTCCCGGATTGCAGGAGGGTATTTTTTCCGTAACACAACAGGCCCGCTGACCCGGGGCGCCGCAGGCTGAGATTACCGGTGGCGGGGGATTGGCGACACAGCGGCCGATCGAGTTCAATGCGCCCAGCGGATTTGCTCCGCCGCATCTGCAGTCAGGACCGTTGCAGCCTAACACTTCGTGCAGCCCGGGATTGCAGGACGGGATCCGCTCGGTAACGCAACAGGCCCGCTGATTCAGTCCGCCGCAGGTTTCAGGTTCGCAGGTGCCGAGTGACTTGAGGGCGCCGGCCGGATTGGGGCCGCCGCAGGTGCAGTTCGGACCGCTACAACCTTTGATTTCGTGCAGGCCTTGATTACAGGGCTGGCCAGGCCGCTCGGTCACGCAGCAGGCCCGCTGACCTTTGCCGCCACAGGCGGTTACCACGGGGTTGGCTTCGCAATGTCCAATGGACTTCAGGGCACCCGCAGGATTGGGACCACCGCAGGTGCAGTTACCGGTATTGCAGCCGAGTACTTCATGAAAGCCTGGATTACAAGGCTGTCCCGGTCGCTCCGTAACACAGCAGGCACGCTGCCCAGGCCCGCCACAGGCAGTTACGGTCGGATTCGCAACGCAGTGTCCGATTGCTTTAAGTGCACCAAGAGGATTAGGACCGCCGCAGGTGCAGTTTCCGGTGCATCCGAGTTCTTCATGAGCTCCCGGATTGCAGGAGGGAATCTTTTCTGTAACGCAACAGGCCCGCTGACCCGGAGCGCCACACGCAGTGATGACTGGTGGTGGCGCATTCGGCACACAACGTCCGACAGAATTTAGCGCCCCGAATGGATTGGCGCCTCCGCATTTGCAGTCGCCGTCGCAGCCGAGAACTTCATGCAGTCCTGGGTTGCAGGACGGGATCCGCTCAGTAACACAGCAGGCTCTTTCACCTGACCCACCACAGGAGGAGGCGAAGGATGGCAGCGGGTTCACAGAAATGAGAATGGTTAACAGCAATAAGACGAATAGGCCGGTAAGCGCTTGAGACACCTTTTTATGATGGGCGTCATGTTGTGCCGGAACAGTCAGGAGGCTGAAAAGCTTGGAGTGTTTCATGGCGTGTCTCCTTACGTTTAACTGCGTGAATAAAATACTTCCCGTCTTATCGCCTCAGCTTTGCCGCAGGCTTTGCGTTAGCGGACCGAAATTACAACTTTGGCATCCCCGAGATAATCATTGCCGTGCGCAAGTGTCTCTTTGATTTTCACGGCATCCTGAGCTTTGATGACGATCATGTTTTCCTTGGTGATGTCAGTAGCCTGAATAACCAGAACGTTGCTGCCGACCTGAGGGATGACTAGTGCGTTGTCAACAGTTTCAGCATATCGAACTGCGCCATATGTTCGTATAACACTGGGCTTCACAACTTTTGCCGAATAAACCGTAACCGGTCCGTCCTGTGCGGAGTATGTAACGACTACCGGCAGGAGTGACTTCTCAAAATATCTGCCATCAAGGGTGAAAATAACTCCGGTAGCCGGCTTGGTTGAATCAAACGGGTATAAGCGCGGAGGAGCAGCAACGGGCGGTGGCGGGGTGTCAACGGCCGGTTTAACCTCAGGGGCCTGCGGAGGGGATACGGCAATCAAAACTTTCAGCGGCACAAACTTCGGCTCCGGTTTTTTCTCCAAATCCAGAGCATTTACCAGTGAAGTCCCTTTACAGCCCTGCAAACCGCCATTCATGCAGATCTGCATCTTTACCGTAACAACCGGCGCATTGCCATCCCAGGTTATCTGCTCATCAACTACCTGAGCACCTTTAATAATACCGTCAACACGAGTTTTTATGACATCCTCGGTCAGCATGGAGTTTTCCACCGTAGTAACCGAATCTATCCTTACGCCCTTGATCGTTTCAAGCAAAGCCCGCTGTGCCGTAACCTCGGCAACACGCCTGGCTTTGAGGCGATCTTTCCCCTTATTTCCGCTGGGTGTAGCGGTGCCCATCCCGGTTGCGACGACCAGCCCGCCCTCCCAGTCGATATTTCCCTTGCCTTCCTCAGCTGCCATCAGATTGCCGGCGGCCAGCAGCCCCATAAGCATCATAATCACAGAACGGACTATTGTCTTCATCACATCCCCCCTCTTATTTTTATACATTGATTACTTGCGCACATATTTGCCGGAGGCCGTCAGCCCTGCATCGCAATGCAGGCAGTTATTGCCGTCGTTAAGGACGAAACCATCGCCTGTTATCTGGATGGTAGCGGCGCATCCACTGATAATCAGCTGCCCCGAACGGAGCTCACCAAGGTCGCCCACACGACAATACTTGCCATCGGCTGTCCGCCCTTCCGCATTAATAAAAAACTTTCCGTCCGGCATCCCCTGTAACATGGCGGAGATAGTTACGGAAGAATTAGTCATCTGGTAGGTTCCGTCATTGATCCTGTCGGCTGCCACAGCTGTGCCGGCAACGGAAAGCAGAAAAACTGCCAATAATATAAAACGTGTCATGGTGATGACCTCCTTATTTCGGCTTTATCGTAAGATCTGTAAGAACCGGTGACAATTCACCTGAAAGAACTTGCAGCGAAGTCTCTACCTGCAGATAACGTCCGGCTGGGACCGCCCTGAGCGGAGTTCCAGGTGCCACATCCTCCCAGGCAGACCACGCTGTCCGATCCATTGAAGATCTAACCCGCCCCTTTATGCTTGTTCCGTTGGGAGCGGCTCCGTTCCATGAGACGGTGTCCCAGCCGGTTGACATAGCACCGGAATCAAAGTTCAGCGTCCAGGTGCCCAGTTTTGTTGTCATTGAGCGGGCCACGATGCCGGTCATGTCGCTGTAACCGTAATGACCGCTCCCGCCCGCGGCTTTTGTCATCTCAACAGCATTGGTTGCTGGATTGATGCGGTGAATATTGTTATTGCCGTAATCTACCACCCAAACCTTTCCGTCTGCATCGGTTGCAACGCCGGTCGGATGTGAGAATCCCTGAATAACCGCCTTCTTCTGGCCGTTATTTGCCCAGCGGGAAACCGTATTGGCTGTGGAGTTGGCAACCCAGAAATCACCATCGTTGGTAACGGCGATGCCCCTTGAACAGCTGTCACCGGTATCGCGGGTCCACATAACCTGGGCTGTTGCCGTATTGATAGCGGAGATCTTGCCACTGCACCATCCGGCGACGTACAGGTATCCGTTCCGGTCCAGACCCATGCCGTAGGCATTGTATTGGCCACTGCCGATATTGACTTTCACAAAGGCGTTAGTGTTTGTGTCAAGGCGCAGAACATAGCCGTTCATGTCCGCTGACCAGAGTATACCCTGTTTGTCGACGATGGCACCATAGGCACGGTGGCCGATTGAGGAAAGGTCGATCTTCTTGAGAATCGCTCCGTTGGTCCCGTTGATGTAGTAGTACATCGAGGAGTTGTAGGTGCCGGCCCAGAGGTTATTACTGGCGTCTATTGCAATTCCGCGTGGCCCGGAAGAATTGCCCGGGCAGTTCTGGCCGGCGCTACAGGTCATTTCACGCCCCTTGTCGAGGGCGACCTCCAGCAGGGCACATTCATCCTGTCCCCATGGAAGTGCCTGAGGGCCGGTGGATGTCTCAATTTTTCCATCACCGTTACGGTCAACGCACTGACCGTTTTCAACCAGTCCGATTTTTACGACCGTGCCGGTGTTCCTGTTACCGACCCAGCAGTTGCCTTTGAGGTCAACGGTGGTCCGGGAAGGGTTGCCGCTGCCGCCTGCTCCGGTGAAATAGCGTCCCAACTCAACACCGGTCCTGCTGTCAACTTTTGAAATAGTACCCTCGTTAGAGTTTGGAACCCAGATAAACGGAAGGGTCGATGCATTCTTGGTCAGTTGCAGCTGATCCTTGATAGTCTGATCTTCAAGGCCGACCAGAGCGCCCTCCTCGAAATCCTTGTTAAAGGTGTAGACCCGGGCATAGGCACCAGAAAAGGCCGTCTTCTGGGCGGCAACAATTGTAACGGAAAGGTTTGCCGGTTTCTGCCAACCCGCAACATCCTTGAATTCAACCGAGACCACACCGGCCGGCAGGTCGATAGAAGCACCGCTGTTCAGCCATTGTGCTGCATTCAGTGGGCGCCACTGGCCCCCGAGTGTCGCTGCTGAGGCGGGCACGATAGTAACCGTAAGGTTTCCGGCCTTGACGGCGTAGGTTCCTGAGGATTGATTTGCACCATCCTTCAGGTCTATGTCGACGGTTGCGGGTGTACCCCAGGCAGGAACTTCCTTGAAAACAACCTTGTGCCTGCCTGGCGAAATGTCGGCGATTGATGCACCGGAATTCTGCCAGGCGCCTCCGTCAAGCTGCCACTGTGCGCCGGCTTTAATCGCCGCGTCCGGAAGAATAGTCACCGACAGGCTCGATTTTGGTACCGGAACGGGTGGCGGTGGAGGCGGCGGAGGTACTACAATCGGTGGTGGCGGAACAACCACAGGCGGTGGATCAACAACCGGCGGTGGAGGCGGCATAACCGGAGGTGGATCCGCAATCGGCGGCTGGACAGGCGGTGGCGGCTGTTGAGGCTGGGCTGCGGCAGGAGGCCCGGTAAGAGTGAACGACTCGATTTTCTCCTTGGAGGTATTTCCTGCGGTATCAACAGCCTGGGCTATGACTTTGAAAGTTCCTCCGCCGAGCTGGAACGTCTGGGTTGTACCTTCCCAGTTCTTTCCGAGATTGCTGAGAACCTGTTCCTGAACCTGAATCCCTCGGGAGTCGAGAATTCTGAATTTGATCTCGCGCAACCCCTTGTCGTCGATCGCTTTGGAGGAAAAGCTGACGGTCTCGGGACTAAGAATATTTACCTTGACGTTGTTCAGTGTCGGCGGAACGTCATGGCGCTCCATGGTTGTAATGAGCTTGTCAACGATTCCACCGGCCATACCGGCGGCACCCGGCTGCTGTTGCGGCTGAGTCGTTACGTTTGAATGAAGATGGCTCTGTCCCCAGCTGTCATCACCCTGCGGAGGAGGCGCTCCGTAGGGTGGCGGCATCATTCCGAAAGGCGGCGGTGGCGGCATCCCCCCCCCTGCAACAGCCGGCGGGGCAATTTTGGCGGAAACAACATCGCTTCGCAGCCTCAGATCATCCTCAATCTGGACGGTGTACTGAAAAGGGGCTGCCGGCTGGCCGAAACCGCCCGACTCGATCGGGATCAGGGCTGACACCTCTCCGGAATAGCCGTACGCGTTGCGCCGGTTGTCGTATTCATCAACCTTGATCTCTTTCTGTTCCCTCCCGGCGGATATGACGACTCTCGTGACCGGATTGGTTGAATGCCACTGGACGATAATGCTGACCCCTCTGTCCAGATAGGTCGCGTCATGTCTCGTAATTTCAGGTTTTTCGCCGGCATACAGTGTGGAAAACAGGGAAAGGACAACAGCCGTGACCGCCGCCATGAACGGGAAAATTCGCTGCAGCATACGCTCCTCCTTGTTGAAAGCAGAAGGTCAGGCCGTGCCTTCGACCCGGACTGACCGTTTATCCCTACAGATCGTTTGGCTTCACCAGCTTTATATTGAATGCTTCATCCACGATGGACACCCTGGTATCCCATACTTTAGGTTTCATGCTGTCTGTGACATCGGCGTCGACCACCGTTACGTTGAACTTCTGGCGGTGGATCTTGTCGGTCTTTGGATCGATTCGCGAGTAGACTATGCCGCTGTAGTTAGAACAGTCATCAATTTTTGGCAGTGCCGGGAAGGCGATGGAAAGAGACTTGCGTTTGGGATCCGTGGACTTGAGGTCTACAACCCAGGCTGCCACCATATCCCGGCTCATGGCATCGGCACGAGGACAGGCCCAAAGGACGTTGCGGGGCAGGGACTTGCCGGCCCCCGGCTCGATAAACTGCAGGCGGGCTTTCACTATGAGTGATCCGCCGGCCATATCCAGAGATTTGTCAAGTTCAAGTTTCTGGTTGCCGGACTCCTTCTTATCATACTTTCCTTTTTCGATGGTGTGCAGTTTGTAGGCAACCACAAGACCGTCACCTTCCGTGCCGCGCCGTCCCTGGGAACCCATTTCGGCCACTGCTGTGCCGGTACCGACCTGACTCGTGGCGGTCACACCTATGCTGGCTTTGTTGGATTTTTCATCCTTGATTTTGAAATTTGCCAGACGCAGTGCCTCGGTGATGTAGGGGGTGTCAGGTTCGAAAGGAACATCTGCCAGAGAAACCGGCATGATAATCTCGACCCCTTCAAGTTTGGCTTTCTCCACGCTTCCGCCCTGGATTCCGACCTCTCCCTGAACGGGCGCTGCAATCGGGCGTGCTCCGAGAGCCAGGCCGACGTTAAAGGCAAAATCCTGCTGCATTCCGGAGAAGGAACGCTCTTTCTTGGTGCGAATGTCTCCTACAGATGGGTCTTCAACCGGTCCGAACTGCTTTGACCAGGCACAGCCGATGAAATGACGATCTATCGGTTTGGTTGCTACGAAGTACTCCTGATCAGCGATTCCCTCCATAGCCTTCTTGTGTGATTCGATCGCAGTCCCGCCGGTGGAAACGCAGCCTGCCGCGGCAAGCGAGACACCGACCATCAAAAATGCCAGTGAACTTTTTCTGTTTATCATGGTTTAGTACACTCCTTTCTTTTGTATATCCGTAAACGGATTAATCATTGGCGTGTTACTGCATCGGTGGCGGTGGTGGAGGCGGTATCATCCCTTGATCCATGGGCATTCCGGGTTGCGGGGGCGGCACCATACCCGGCTGTTGCTGAGGCATCATGCCGGGATCCATAGGCATACCGGGTTGCGGCGGAGGCATCAGTGGCGGCGGCATCATCCCCGGTTGCGGCGGAGGCATCATTGGCGGCGGCATCATCCCGGGTTGCGGTGGAGGCATCATCCCCGGTTGCGGCGGAGGCATCATCGGCGGCGGCATCATCCCCGGTTGCGGCGGAGGCATCATTGGAGGCGGCATCATCCCGGGTTGCGGTGGAGGCGTCATTGGCGGTTGCTGCGTAGGCAGCCGCGGCGGCGGCATGATCCCCGCATCCGGTGGACCAGCTACCGGAGGCGGCACCATCCCCGGTTTCGGCAGGTGAATCATTCGATGGCGCGTTATCCGCCG
>CAZUGI010000091.1:0-11812 GCA_964619855.1 uncultured Geobacter sp.
CCCCTGCTCCCAAGGCAGGTGCGCTACCAGGCTGCGCTACTCACCGACGAAAGATGAACTAAATAGCACAGCAGCGTGCTTAAAGGCAAGAAATTAATCTCTGTCCCATTATTCACTTGGCATGGACGCATCCATTCAAGCAGTAGCGGAGTCAAGCCGGTGGGCGGCTACGAAAAATATGATGCGAACCACTGGCTGTAGAGAATCAGTACGTTGCCTCAAAAAAAACTGACGATTACACCTGACTTACTGGCGCAATCCCACCTTCTTCAACTGTTCATCAGCCGCCATTAACTGCGGAGTCTGTTCATTGTTGTAGAGCCTGCGGGAGGTTCGTTCCACCTGCGGTCTTATGTAGTTGTATAATTCGCTCAGTTCCAGTTTGCTGTTCTTGTCTTCACTCAGTAATTCCTTGATTCCTTTCAGGAGGAAATAGGTGAAGACGCCATGACCTTTATCTTCATAGGAAGAGCTGATTTGATTATCCTGAGAAGCAGTCAGGACTGCAATATTGCGCGCCGATGATTTTTCAATCCTCACAAGTGCACGGGAACCTTTGGTTGACACCGATTTTCCGCCAGCACCGGAGAAACAGGCATCCAGAGCTACAATTACATTTTTTGCCGGGAGTTTGGCAAGATTTTCGTAAACCCGATTTAAGGAGTATCCGGTCTGTTCAATAAAAGCCGGGTCACCATCATATGGAACAAGATACGCGTCGCCACTGCTGGGATTAGGAGCACCATGCCCCGAGTAGTAAACTAAGACAGTACTCTCCTTCTCAACATTATTACTTAGCCATTTTTCAAAGTATTTCTCCATGTCGCTTTTTGTAGCGTGTTCATTTATCAGCGTGACAATATTCTCTTCAGGATATCCCATCACCTTGGAGAGGTATTCGCTCATAAGTTTTGCATCGCTGACCGCATAATCAGCTCTGGGAAGTTTCTGGCGATACTGTTCTATGCCAATTACAATTGCATAGGCATTTTTGTTCAGCCTGGTTTTAACTGCCGGGAGGTCATCGACATCTGATCGTACTGTTGCGGCAGGGATTGAGTCTGTTGGTGGAGCATCATCAGCCTTTGAGTTTGCTGCCGGTTTTTTCTTTTTTATTCTTTTGACTGATGCTGTCTTTGCTTCAGCCGGTTGTTCTGCTAACGCCGTGGTATAAATATCTTTGACTCTAAGGATACTATCGTCTTTTCTGATGTCGGCCGTTAACTCTTTTAGAGCTTGTGCCAGCACGGCTTTATAATCATCCCCCGCGCCTTTTCCGGCAAAGGTTTTGGACCATACTGAAGCATTTTTTCTTGTATTATAAATGGTGAGTTCTATTGCGAGTTCCCCTAATACAGTGTAGCCGGCCTTCGAAGATGGCATGTCCCCCATAGCCATTCTTTGGACTGAGCCTTTTAAGACAAAAATCGAGTTGCCAGATTTCAAACCCTTGTACCCCAACTCCCTTGTTACAATGGTCTCCAGAATAGATGCTATGTCTTTATCAACAATAACGCTATTTGATCCGCCAAGAGTCTTGGACTGATATCCGACCACCCTTTTATCAGGTCTGGTATCCAGGAATTGTTCAACAATGATCGGGAAAAGGGTTTCTGCAGATTCCTGATAACCTTGTGAAGAGGGCATGATTTCAGATGATCTGATCACATCCGGCATTGAGACGCAGCCGGTTAAGCAAAATACAAAGAGGAGTGCTATCCACAGCAAGGAAAGTTTCTTCATCGCATTTGCCTCTTAATCTTCCATTTCATGTAAATACGTACGGATCTCCCTGGAATCATAGAGCATACGCCCCCAGGAAGTAACCATCTCTGACATGAGCTCAGAAGAAGCCTTTCCCATGTTTGCTAAATGAGTCTCCGTCGAGAGACTTGACATTGATATTTTGGACTCAGTTCTGTCGTCTCTCTTGAGAATTTCAATACCTTCATCGTCCATAATCGTCAAACCCCAGTTAAAATACACTTCAAACGGTATACTTATTTGGAATGGTTTTGGCTGCGTCATATGTATTTGAACTTCTTTTAATTTCGGTGTTATGACCATGTCATAATCACTTCCCAAAACAGGAGGTTGTCTAAGCAAAGTGGCAGATTTGAAAATTTGAGAGAAAACATTTTTTGATGCTTGCGCCAATTCATTATTTAACGGCCAGAGCTGATCACCCATCTGGCCAGTCTGGTCAACAGGGTTTCCCCTAAGTGGCTTATAAATAATTTTGTGAGTTGCCGGATCCGTTACCACCACAGCCACCTTTAGTGGTAATTTATTCCGTTCAGAAATACCAACGGATCCGATCTGTGTATTCATCGGGATTGGTTGCATCTGCATGCATCCCATCAATAGTACGTTGAATGCTAAAAATAACAAAATAAGTCTAAGATTTTTCATAACAAGAACTCCTTGTTTTTATCAGACATAGTACCTTGATGGATCAAACTCTTAGGATCAGATTAGTTTTTCGCAAGCTGCGCCTAATTCATGAAAAAGGCAACAAGATGTTTCATTTTTTCAGTCCGAAATATGAATGTCTCAAGAGCTCTCAGCTAAATTAAGAAATTGACTTCCGCAGCTCTAACCAGCCGGTTATTTTTCCATTCGATCTAAGTGGAGCGGTGAAATCAGGAAGTGGCGAGAAAGATGGCCATGGAGCAGAACATTGCATTAGAAGATTGTTGTGTTACGTAATGTTATGCTGTATACATCATTGCTGGATTCTGTTT
The DNA here is from genome assembly GCA_964619855.1 of uncultured Geobacter sp. Taxonomy (GTDB): domain Bacteria; phylum Desulfobacterota; class Desulfuromonadia; order Geobacterales; family Pseudopelobacteraceae; genus JACRCG01. The sequence continues at coordinate 2,745 of CAZUGI010000091.1, forward strand.
TGAAGTCTTTTATCACATTCTCAGCAGGAGAATCTCTCGATGGCTTCAGCTGTAAACCCCGACATCCAGTTGGTTACTTTTTTTCTGAATGATGAAGAGTACGGCATAGATGTTATGCGGGTCCGCGAAATTACAAGCATGACAGAGATTACAAAGACTGCAAATTCGCCAAGCTATGTTAAGGGCGTCATAAACCTGCGCGGTTCAATTGTTCCCATCATATCCCTTCGAAATCGATTCGAATTCCCAGATGCAGCCGATGAAAGCATGTGCCTTATTGCCGTAATGGATTTTAGAGGTGAGTTGACCGGATTTATAATTGATGAGATTTCAGACGTAGTCCGGGTAAAACGAAACGACATTCAACCGCCCCCGATAGATACAGCCTCACAGCCTTGGATCGAAGGCGTTATCGACATTAATCAAAAGCTGGTGGTATTTTTAAATCTCGAGCATCTCGCATAGGAGTTGTCAATGGAGACAGATCAGCAAAGGCTCGCGCTACAGGACGCGATGGTATTTCTGGGAGCGATCGCGTCCGGTACCGAACAGGCAATCGGTGAGTCCGCCAACAGCATATCCTATCTGGCAGGGGTTAATCTTGGCAAGAAGCTGTCGGCGGGTGTAGCTCATACCAGCGATATTCAGCAGGCGCTGGACTCTACCAGAGAGGTATTGGAAAAAAACGATTATCTGTGGCTGTTTGAGCCATTTAAGACTCATGATCAGGAATCGGTGATTGTCGAAGGAGAAGCTGGCACTGAGGTCATGCTGGTTTTTCGAGATTGCATGATCCGTCAATCACTGTTCCGTTTTGGTCATACCCAGAAAGGATCCCTTTGCAACATGATGTACGGCTTCTTTGCCGGTGCCCTGCAGAATATCATGGGGCAGGAATCATCACTGGAAATCATTCATGCCGGTGAGAACGCCTGCTACAAAAAGTTGATTGTCAGGAGGGTATCATGAGCGAAGTTACCGTCAACACCGAGTGGCTGAGTGACTGTTCCGGCTGCCATATTGCGATTGTAGATCTGCATGAAAAGATTCTGAATGTTTTGCAGGCGGTAAAAATCCAGCGCTGCCCCGTTCTGACCGACATAAAGGATTATCCTCATGCCACAGTTGGACTGGTATCGGGTGCCATTCGCAACGAGCACGATCGCCACGCCGCAATGGAGATGCGCAAGTGCTGCGATATTATAATCGGCTGGGGATCCTGCGCCGTCTTTGGAGGCCCGGCCGGGGCAGGCAACATCCATACTCCAGCCGAGATCGGGAGAGCAGTGTATCTTGAGAATAAAACCACCACATCTGCAGAGCCGCCCAGCCAGAAAATATCTCCGATGGAGTCGGTTGTATCACCTCTTGATTCGGTGATTGACGTTGATCTGTATCTGCCTGGCTGTCCGCCTCATCCGGCTTTTGTCTTTGAAGCGCTTTCGGCTCTGGTAGAGGGTCGAAAGCCGGAAGTGAACCTGCGTACCGTTTGTGCCAAATGCAAACGCAAGATGGAAAAGACCGACGTCAGCGCAATAAAGTCAAACTCTGATGGTATTCCGGACGCGGATCAGTGCTTTTTGAGTCAGGGATATACCTGCATGGGATCGGTCACCATCGACCGTTGTCTGGCCCCCTGTCCGACCAATGGTGTACCCTGTACCGGATGTGCCGGAGCGACAATGCAGATCCTGACGGAACCAAATCGTGATATCAGATCGGAAATTGCCGATCGTATGTCCCGTCTGACCAAGATAGACCGCAGTGCAATTGTCAACTCTCTGGAGCGTGCCTCCAAATCTCACTACTCCTACACAATGGCCACTTCGATGATAGGCAGCAAGCCGACATTCCATATTCAAAAGTGGATAGAAGACGAAAATGAAGATTATGAAGCAGGGAGGGCTTCTGCGTGAATAGGACCATTAAAATTGATCCGGTTACCAGAATAGAGGGGCACGCAAAAGTTTTCATCAATCTGGATGATAATGGCCAGCTCGAAAATGCCGGTCTTGTGGTCAATGAGCTGCGAGGATTCGAGAAGATCCTGATCGGCATGGAAGCTGACCGTATGCCGCATATTACCGCCCGAATCTGCGGGGTCTGTCCGACCGCCCATCACCTTGCGGCCTCCAATGCTCTGGACTATGCAGCCGGCGTTAAAGCTCCGCCGGCCGCCATGCTGCTGCGGGAACTGATGTACATGGGGCATATCATTCACTCGCACAGTTTGTCCATATTTGTTCTGCAGGGGCCGGATCTGGTGATGGGGCTCGATGCAGACCCTGCGGTTCGGAATGTGGTTGGCATTGTTCAGGCCAACCCGGAGCTTGCCAAGGTGGCTCTGCGCCTCCGAACAATCGGACAGAAAATAAACGAAATGGTCGGGGGGCGTGGAACTCATCCGGTCACCTCCGTTGCAGGCGGCATCACCTTTGTTCTTGATCAGGAGAAGAAGAAAGCGATTCAGGATTGGATCTCCGAGGCCAGAGCGATGCTCCCGGCTGTTGTACCAGCTGTCAAAGGCCTGCTGCTAAAGGCTCTGGACCTGCATCCTGCCATGCTTGGCAGCTGGATTGTGCCGTCGTGGGGATTGGGCACAGTGCTGAACGACAAAATATCACTGATCGAGGGGAGATTGAGGGCGATTGATGAGAGCGGCGCCACAATGATCGAGTTCGGTGTGGAGGATTACGACAAATATCTGGTGGAAACGGTAGTTGACTGGTCGTACATGAAAAAAGTGCATATCAATCTGAATGGCATGCATGAATACCGGGTCGGCCCCATGGCGCGTATGAATGCCGTGCGACGTTTCGGCACTGAACTGGCAGATGCCGAATATGCCGAGTTTGCCAAACTGGGTGGCTGGCCCTGTCACATTACAGTGTTCCAGACCTATGCCAAATTGGTAGAGATGATCTGGGCCATCGAGCGTGCCGATGAAATCATTAACGACAAAGATGTCTGGGGCGAGACCCGTGTTCCGGTTTCGTTCAAGGGTGGACGGGGCGTAGGTCATGTCGAGGCACCGCGAGGGACTCTGATCCATGACTACGAAATTGACGAGAAAGGGATCATCCGGGCTGCCAACCTGATTGTAGCAACCCAGCAGAACTACTCCATCATAAACCGCTCTATAGAACAGGCAGCTCAGTCGCATGTTATCGGAAAGCCGGATGACACGGCTCTGCTTAACGCCGTAGAATTCGGCATCCGCTGTTACGACCCCTGTCTTTCCTGCGCGACCCATGCTGTGGGTCAGATGCCATTGGAGATTCAAGTCACTAGAGGCGGCGAAACAGTCAAGACCATCCGGAGGTAAGCGCCATGTCACTTGAAATTGCTGTTCACGAACAGTCTTGCCGTGGGTGCGAGCTGTGTATTGATATATGTCCGACCAAGGTCTTTGAATTGGATGAAGAGAAACGCCTTTGCCTGGTCAAGCATGCCGAGGATTGTATAGCCTGCCTCTCCTGCGCATATATATGCCCATCCAACGCCATTACTCACACCGACTATCATGCCGTAAAAAACTTCTATCGCGATGCCGAATTCTGCCAAAGGATGGGAAAGTTCCTATGAACACGACAGATTCCAAATATGTTCTCGACCTCACGCAGGAGGATTACCAGAAAGCCACAGTTGAGGTTGCATTCCTGCTGGATGGCTTTGCCAGTACAATTGACAATATCATGGGGGGCAACACGGCACCGGTCGGCAGGATAGCGGGTCGCGACACCGCCAGCAAGCTGCCTATACATCTGGCCGATCCGACGCTACATGATATCATCATGAAATTGAGAGAACAGATGCAGGCCGGTTTCGACTTCGCTCTCGAAGGGGATGAGCTGCTGTTCAAGTCCTGCATCATCAGAGAAATGTGCGCCATGCGTAAGATAGAGACTGGAGGGGCGCTCTGCCGCCTGTTTCACTCGTATTTTGACGGCATCATCAATGGCCTGCTCTGCAGGCCGGTAAAGTCCACAATCAATTCCGTCGGTGAAGAGTGCCGGTTTCAGACCGCCGTACAATAATAATCTGTATCGGGAACGAGTTGATTGCTGATGATGCGGTCGGCTTTGAGATATATACCAGGCTGTCCGGAACGGATGCGCGCCTTGAGTACTGCAGTCTGGGCGGGATAGATATACTTCCGATGCTTGAGGGGGAGACCGATCTTATAGTTGTGGATGCCGTTCAGTTCGGGGTTGAACCTGGTGCCATTCATATTATTCCCTGGGAGGCTCTGCCCATGAGCAGCTCCGCCATTTCTGCTCACGGATTGGGGTTGCGGGAGACCATAGAGATTGGAAAGTCACTGTACCCGGAAAAAATGCCGCACCGGATCACCCTGGTCGGCATTGAGGGGCGCTGTTTCAACCGAACCAGAGAATACATGACCAGAGAAGTTGAAGACGCCATTAGTGGAGCGGTCACTGCAATAGAAAAGCTGATTAATAGTTGAGTTGCAGTAACTGTGGAGCCATAACAGCGGTTACCTGTTGCGAGGGGGCAAAATGAGCGCATCCGTTTACGAGGTTGTAAAGCAGTTGTCCGACGCAATGATTGCGGGACAGCTAGACACCAGAGGTGATCTTGCCGCATTGAAAGGGAAAGATGCCGAAACAGTACAGCTTATCAATAACATGATAGATGCCCTGGTCTCTCCTATGCGTCTGGCCGGTGATGCTCTTGATGAAATCGCTCATGGCAAGCTTCCTCCGTTCGTTATTGATGACTATCAGGGGGAATTCAACAAGATCAAACAAAACATCAACACTTTGCTGGCTATACTTTACGGGATGCACGGTGAAACTGCGCACCTGATCAGCAGCGTCAGCCAGGGCAAACTGAAAACCCGCGGGAATGACTGGGATTACGAGGGGATCTGGAAAGAGTTGATCGGCGGTATGAATACGGCTCTGGATGCGGTGATTGCGCCGATTAACGAAGCAGGTGCTGTACTTGAAAGACTCGCTCATTATGACCTTAAGGCGAGAATGGACGGTAAATACAGAGGCGAACATGCAGCTATCAGAAAGGCGATGAATGCGACGGCCGAGTCGCTGAATGAGGCAATCTCGCAGGTATCAGAGACGGTTGGACTTGTATCGGATGTCGGCAAACAGATCACCCGCATCAGTTCGGTTGTAACCAAAGGAGCCGAGGAGCAGAGCGTGCAGTTGAATGAAGCCTCCATGAGCCTGGTTTCGCTGTCGGACAGTGCCAACCACAGTGCCCGGAGCACCAATGAAGCGCATGCAAATGCCAAGTCTGCAACCGATGCCATACTGAAAGCCAAAGAGTCCATGAACCGCATGGTTGCCTCAATGAGTGATATCAGCGGCGCTGCAGATAATACGACTTCGATAGCCAACGAGATTGACGGTATTGCCAAAGAGACCGGAACATTGGCCGGAGGTGCGGTGGAGAAGGCTGTCAGGATGCGCATTTCGGCAGGTGGATTCGGGGTGGTGGCACAGGAGATACGGAAGCTTTCCAGACAGTGTTCTGAGACCGCAAGTGCCATGAAGGCTTTTGAAAAGAAAATGAGTGAGGATCAGCAGGCGGAGTTCGGGGAGTTGATTGCCAACCTGATGAGCATCGCCCGTTTTTCAAACCTTCTGGGAGTTAATGCCGCTATTGAAGCGGCTCATGTCGAAGGTGCCGGAAACGAATTCAAGGGTATGACCGACGAGATCCACAATCTGGCCGTCAGATCGGCTGACGCAGCCAATAAAACCAGCGCTCTTACGAGATCCTCAGCATCGCTTTCCAAAAATGGCATGCTGCTTTCACAAGAGATTGATAAGCAGCTGGAAGGCGCTGTACAAGGGGCTCATGCCCTCAGCATATTTGCAGATGACATCTCTGCCAGCATACATGAACAGACCGCCGGTCTGGAACAGATCAGTAAAACCGCTTCGCAAATAAGCTTGGTGACTGATAAAAATGCCGAAGGAGCAGCAGAATCACTGGAAGCCGCCAAACATTTGGAACAGCAGGTTGGAAAGCTCACTAAAATGGTGAACCGCTTCAGCTTCTGAGTTCTGTTAGAACCGTCTCTACAGCCCCTCTTTGGCGGTCACGGTCAAAGGGGGGCTATTGCCTCTAAAACAAAAAGAAAAACAGTAAAATCAATCACTGTCCCGTAATCTCCCGCTCAACCGATTCCCGCCATTCTTTGACCAGACCATCATATCCCAGGCTGTAATCCTTAAGCGACTCGCTGATAGACATATCAATAGTCATACCCTTTCCCAGTCCTGAGAGGATCTGCTTGATCCTGTGCCAGCCATATTTTGTCACAGTGTAGTTAACCAAGGCATAACTCTGCTGATAGGCCAGGGCCGCGTTGCTGGAAGAAAGCGAATTGAAACCGGTCTCCAGTTTTCTGAAGTCGGTGAAAGCATTCTTGCGCGCTGCCTGGCCGAATTCCGGCATCGGGCGATTATACTGCATTCGACCGAACATCTCTGCAATCCCTTCATTCAGCCAGAGCGGGCAGTTGCCGCGGGTCAGCTCAAATATAACAACATGAGCGTACTCGTGGAAAAGAACCCCTCGCATGGCCGGTGTGACTTCTTTTAGTGATCCGAACGGCAGACGTATTTTACCGTCGTAAAAGCCACCCGACCAGTCGGGTGAATCGGTGACAGTCTTGAAGTCATCCCGCTTGTAAATCGCAACAGGTACGCGGGCCTCCGGGAAAAGCCCCAGTTCGGCCCCGATCTGGTTGGCGGCGGATTCAAGCACATCCAGAACTGACAGGGCAAAATTTTTGTCGACACCGCTGTCATATGTCAGGTCAAAATGCGAGCTGTGGCCGCGGTCCATGCCGGATTCGACGGCGCTTTCCTTGCGGGTCTTTGCCAGAAGTTCAATGATTTCCTTCCGGCCCGGAGAAAGTGTAAGAGCCTGTTCCCATAACTCCATGGCCAGTGTCCGGTTCTCGGTTTCGTACTCAACCAGGCCCAGGTAGTAGAGCACTTCAGCAGAATCATTCCTGCGGGCCTTGGCCTGCTCAAGTTCGTAACGGGCTACATCATATTTTTTGAGGTGATAGTTGCAGATGCCGCGCAGCAGGGAGTAGACAGCTTCCTCAGGATACAATTCCATGGCCTTGATAAAGTTTTCGTCAGCCTGTTCATAGCGTTTCTGTTTGAAAAACTGATGGCCGTAGGCGGCATATCCTTCGGCCAGGTTCCGTTTGAAGGTCACATTGAGAGGAAAGAGGAGGTAGGCCCGACGCAGATGTTCAAGGCCCTTTTCGTATTCACCGCGCAGCATCAGTTCGCGTCCGTAGCTGCTGTGAATAACGGGGTCACTGTCAATTAATTCGGCACCGCAAAACGATGAGAATAGCAAGAGGTTACAGATCAGAATTGTAAAGGCAGGTTTGAACTTCCTGCAGATCATGGCTGCTTTAAAAAGGTTCGAACCGAAGCTGCTATGCCGGCTGTATCCAGGCCCAGCATGGCGCGCAGTTCATGCTGCTCTCCCTGAGGAATATAACTGTCCGGATAACCGAGGCGAAGTACGCGAACCCCGGAAAGGCCGCGCTGTTCCAGCAGCTCCAGCACGGCTGTGCCGAAGCCCCCCTGCAGTACATTCTCCTCCACGGTTACCAGTACCCCGTACTTTCCGGCAAGCTCAAGGATCATAACCTCATCCAGAGGCTTTACGAAACGGGCATTGACAACCGACAGCCTGATGCCGTCAGCACTCTCCAGCAGACCGGCGACCTCCATGGCGGGGTAAACCATGGTACCAAGCGCCAGTATTGCTCCGTCAACTCCCTGGCGGAGCAGTTCAGCACTGCCGACCGGAATCGCAGTCGGGTTCTGGTCCAGTGGTATTCCGTAGCCGTTGCCGCGCGGGTAGCGCAGGGCGGCTGGACTTCCCAGGCCGACAGCGGTTGCCAGCATGTGCTGCAACTCGTTTTCGTCCTTGGGCGCCATCAGTGTCAGATTGGGGAGGTGGCGCAGGTAGGAGAGGTCAAAGGCGCCGTGATGGGTAGGCCCGTCACTCCCGACTACGCCGCCGCGGTCTATAGCAAAGGTTACCGGAAGATTCTGCAGGCAGACATCGTGGAAAACCTGATCATAGGCTCGTTGCAGAAAACTGGAATAGACTGCAAAAACCGGACGATAGCCCTCGGCCGCCAGACCGGCGGCAAAGGTGACGCCATGCTGTTCGGCTATGCCGACATCAAAAAAACGCTCCGGAAATTCTTTGGAAAACCCGGTCAATCCGGTGCCGTCCGGCATGGCGGCCGTTATGGCTGTGATACGCTCATCCTCGGCCGCCAGCTTGCAGAGGGCATTGCCGAAAATGGCGGTATAGGAAGCGGCTCCACCCTTGCCTTTCAGGACTTTGCCGGTCTCGATCTCGAACGGGCCAACACCATGAAACAGTGACGGGTTGTCTTCAGCCGGTTTGTAGCCCATCCCTTTTTTGGTCAGAACGTGTACCAACACGGCATTGTCAAATTTACGAACATTTTCGAGAGTTTCTATCAGGGCCGGCAGGTCGTGTCCGTTGATGGGGCCGATATATTCGAAGCCGAAGGCTTCAAAGAGCATGCCGGGGGTAAAGAGTCCCTTGAAGGACTCTTCCATTTTGTGGGCGATATGAAGCACGCTTTTCCCAAGATCAAGACGGCTCAAAAATGACTCTGTGCTCTTCTTGAAGCGGTGAACGAACTCGCTGGAGGCGGTACGGGATAGGAAGCTGGAGAGAGCTCCGACGTTCTCGGCGATCGACATCTCATTGTCATTCAGGATGATGACCATGTCTTTGTTGAGGTGCCCGGCGTGATTTATGCCCTCGTAGGCGATGCCGCCGGTCATGGAGCCGTCACCGATTACCGCCAGAACCTTGCTATTCCGGCCATCCAGATCGCGGGCTGCGGCAAATCCGGTGGCAACCGAGATCGAGGTGGAGGAATGACCGACATCAAAAGAGTCGTGCGGCGATTCATGGCGCTTGGGGAAGCCGCTGATGCCACCCAGAGTCCGCAGCGTTTTAAAGCTGTCGCGCCGACCGGTCAGAATCTTGTGAGC
>CAZUGI010000092.1:0-11789 GCA_964619855.1 uncultured Geobacter sp.
GCGTGCTGACCGGCAAAGGTCTTACCTGGGGCGGCTCACTGGTCCGCACCGAAGCAACCGGTTATGGTGCCACCTTCTTTGTCAACGAAGCGCTCAAGGTTCGCAAGGATTCCTTTGAGGGTAAGACCTGCACCGTTTCCGGCTCCGGCAACGTTGCCATCTACACCATTGAAAAGATTCACCAGCTGGGCGGCAAGTGCGTGGCCTGCTCCGACTCTAACGGCGTGATTTACGACGAAAAAGGCCTCGATCTCGATCTGATCAAGCAGCTGAAAGAAGTCGAGCGCCGCCGTATTGAAGACTATGCCAAGACCCACAAGCATGCCAAGTACATCGCCAAAGGCAATATCTGGGAGATCCCCTGCCAGGTTGCCATGCCTTCTGCCACCCAGAACGAGATCAATGGCAAGGATGCCGCCACTCTCGTTAAAAACGGCTGCATTGCCGTTGGTGAAGGGGCCAACATGCCGACCACACCGGAAGGTGTCAAGGTCTTTCTGGATGCCAAGATCGCCTATGGTCCGGGCAAAGCCGCCAACGCCGGCGGCGTGGCAACCTCGGCGCTTGAGATGCAGCAGAATGCCGGCCGCGACTCCTGGACGTTCGAATACACCGAGAAGCGTCTGGAAGAAATCATGGTCAACATCCACAACAACTGTTACGAGACATCAGAAGAGTACGGCGCACCGGGCAATTATGTTCTCGGCGCAAATGTCTGCGGCTTCATCAAGGTGGCCAACGCCATGGTTGCTCACGGCCTGATCTGATTTTCAGAAGCAGTATACCACAATAAAAAAGCCCGGCATCCCGCCGGGCTTTTTTATTTCAATATGCAAACACCGATTACTGCGCCGTCCAGCCCCCATCGATCGGAATAGCCGTACCGGTAATCTGGTCAGCAGCTCCTGAGCAGAGAAAGAGTGCCAGCTGACCGAGCTGCTCGATTGAAACAAACTGCTGTGAAGGCTGTTTTTCCTTAAGCAGGTCGCGGCCGCCTGACTCGACATCCACTCCGAGAGCCTGCGCTCTGGCGATGATCTGCGGTTCGATCAGTTCAGTTCTAGTCCAGCCGGGGCAGATGGCGTTACTGGTGATGCCGGAACCGGCCGTTTCCAGTGCAACAACCTTTGTAAGACCGACCAGACCGTGCTTGGCGGAAACATAGGCAGCCTTATTGGCCGATGCCACCAGTCCGTGCACCGAAGCGATATTGATGATCCGCCCCCAGCCTCTCCTGCGCATATACGGCACCGCATGGTGAATGGTATAAAAGCTGGAGGAGAGATTGATAGCGATGATGGCAGCCCAGCGCTCGGGAGCAAATTCCTCGACCGGCGCGGTGTGCTGAATGCCGGCGCAATTCACCAGAATATCGATGCCACCGAATGCCGCAGTCGAAGCTTCAACCAAGTCAGCGATTTCCTCCGGTCTGGTCATGTCGGCACCATGGAAGCGGGATTCGATTTTAAACTCGTTTTCAAGCTCCGTACGGGTCGTTTCTATCTGTAGTGTGTCACCCAGTCCATTCAGCATTATATTGCACCCCCGGTCCGCAAGAGCCCGGGCGATGCCAAGCCCGATGCCGCTGGTTGAGCCGGTTATAAGTGCAGTTTTTCCCTTGAGCATGGCAGAGTCTCCTTTATTCCGGACAGCTAATTGCGTTCACGCTCAACGACCATTGCAATACCTTGACCGCCGCCGATGCAGAGTGCCGCCAAACCGAAACGCAGGCTGCTGCGCTCCATCTCATGCAGCAGTGTTACCAGCACCCTGGCTCCGCTGGCGCCCACCGGGTGCCCCAGCGCAATGGCTCCGCCATTCACATTGACTTTGCGGCTGTCCAGTCGTAATTCACGAATCACCGCCAGTGATTGCACGGCAAACGCCTCGTTTAACTCGACCAGATCAATTTCATCGAGTGTTAAGCCGGCTTTGGCCAGGGACTTGCGGATCGCTTCCACCGGCCCCATGCCCATGATGCGCGGGTCAACTCCGGCCGAGCCCCAGCCGATTACCCTGGCCAGCGGTTTTATTCCGGCTTTGGCAGCAGCACCCTGTTCCATCAGGAGCACGGCGGCGGCGCCATCGTTTATTCCGGATGAATTTCCGGCCGTGACCACACCATCTTTCCGGAAGGCCGGCCGCAGCTTGGCCAGGCTCTCCATGCTGGTGTCGGGCCTGGGATATTCGTCTTCCGCTATAAGAACTTCCTCTCCGCGTTTTACAGGGATCGGAACCGGGACAATCTCGCTTCTGAACAGCCCCTCGCCGATCGCCTTGGCTGCCTTCTGCTGGGATTGCAGGGCAAAAGCATCGGCTTCCTCGCGCGAAATGCGGTACTGATCAGCTATGTTCTCGGCTGTGACTCCCATGTGGATATTGTGGAAGGCATCCATAAGCGCATCTGCAATCAGTGTGTCCTCAAGGATGCCATGCCCCATGCGATAGCCGCCGCGGGCCTTCTCAAGCAGATACGGTGCCCGGCTCATGCTCTCCATCCCCCCCGCCACGATCAGGTCCGCCTCTCCGGCAGCGATTGCCATGGCGCCCAGAGCTACACTCTTCAGGCCGGAACCGCACAGCTTGTTGACGGTGTACGAGGGGACATGATCCGGTATTCCGGCCCCGATAGCCGCCTGGCGGGCCGGATTCTGTCCGCAGCCGGCCTGCAGAATCTGCCCCATGATGACCTCTTCGACACGCTCATGGGATATTCCCGCCCTTTGAATGACTTCATTGACAACCAGGCAGCCAAGCTGGGAAGCGGGTAAAGAGGCGAGAGCGCCGCTGAAAGAGCCGATCGGTGTGCGGGCGGCAGAAGCTATGACGACATTTCGCATGCAGACATCCTTTTATTGCAAGGCCCTAAGGCATTATAAGCTGCGGTTCGGTGCAGGCCTGTATATCGGCCGGAGTGTAGCCTGGAGCGGTCTCCACCAGACGCAGCCCGTCCGGCGTGACATCCAGTACGGCGCGGTCGGTAATGATCCGGTTGATGACCCCTTTGCCGGTCAGCGGCAGGGTGCAGCTGTTCAGAATTTTGGTTTCTCCCTGCTTGTTGCAATGTTCCATCAGCACCACGATTTTCTTGGCGCCATGCACCAGATCCATGGCACCACCCATCCCCTTGACCATCTTGCCCGGAATGACCCAGTTGGCCAGGTCTCCGGTGGCTGAAGCCTCCATGCCCCCCAGGATGGCCAGATCGATATGTCCGCCCCGAATCATTGCAAACGATTCGGCACTGCTGAAAATACTTGAGCCGGGGATCATCGTGATAGTCTCCTTGCCGGCATTGATCAGGTCCGGATCAAGCTGATCCTCCGTCGGGTAGGGGCCGATGCCGAGCAGACCGTTTTCTGACTGGAGAACCACAGTTTTCCCCTGCGGGATGTAGTTGGCCACCAGAGTCGGCATACCGATACCCAGATTAACATAATATCCGTCTTCTATCTCCTGAGCGGCTCTTTGGGCCATCTCTTCGCGCGTCAATGCCATGATTTCTCCTCCCTATTTTCTGACTGTGCGGCGTTCAACCCGCTTTTCGTGACCGCTGCAGGCGATGATACGCTGCACATAGACACTGGGGGTGTGAATCTGATCCGGGTCCAGCTCACCGGTTTCAACCAGCTCCTCAACCTCTGCAATCGTTATCCGACCAGCGGCAGCCATCATCGGATTGAAGTTTCTGGCCGTCTTGCGATAGACCAGATTGCCGAAGCGATCACCTTTCCAGGCCTTGACAATGGAAAAGTCGGCTTTCAGTCCGCTTTCAAGCAGATATTCCTTGCCGTCGAAGATACGTGTCTCACGGCCGTCTGCAATCGGAGTGCCGACCCCGGCCGGAGTATAGAAGGCTGGTATTCCGGCGCCACCGGCGCGGATGCGTTCTGCCAGCGTGCCCTGCGGAACCAGCTCAACCTCCAGCTCACCGGCCAGGTACTGGCGCTCGAATTCCTTGTTTTCGCCCACGTAGGAGGAGACCATCTTTCTGATCTGCCTGTTCTGGAGCAAAATTCCAAGTCCCCACTCATCAACACCGCAGTTGTTGGAAATGACGGTCAGATTTCGCACTCCCGATTCACGCAAGCCTTGAATCAGTTTTTCCGGAATCCCTACCAGGCCAAAGCCACCGGCCATGATGCTGGCACCGTCGTGGATTCCCGCCAGCGCCTCTTGTATCGTTGTGCAGACAACCGCCATGTTCTACCTCCAGAATTTGAATATTACAGTGACTTTTTCAGCAGCCTTCCCAGTTCGCCCACAAATCCTCTTCTGAATAAAAGTACGCAGATCACGAAGGTAACTCCGATGATGACCGTTATCCAGGAGCCGACCGAACTCAGTTCCGATTGGAGCGTTACCACCGTGAAGGCACCCACCAGCGGACCGAGTATAGTTCCGACTCCACCCAGCAGAGTCATCAGAACCACCTCACCTGATGCGTGCCAGCTGACATCGGTCAGGGAAGCGAGCTGGAATACCAGAGATTTCATTGATCCCGCCATTCCGGCAAGTGCCGCTGAAATGACAAAAGCCATCAGCTTGAAGCGCTCCACCTTGTAACCAAGTGAGACCGCCCGCGGCTCATTTTCCCGGATCGCCTTCAGTACCTGACCAAAGGGTGAATTGATCGTCCGGTAAATAAGCCAGAAGCCGAGGCAGAACAGAACGAATACAAAGTAGTAGAGGTTGAGCGGAAGCGGACTGCCGCCAACCGTATAAATCTGATTCAGGTCAATCACGCCGAACAGGTTTCCTCGCGGAATGCCCTGCAGTCCATCCTCACCTCCGGTGAACGGGGCTTTAAGTGCCACAAAGTAGACGATCTGAGCCAGAGCCAAGGTGACCATGGCAAAGTAGATCCCCTGCCGCCGGATCGCAAGACTGCCGACAATGTACCCCAGCAGGCCGGCGAAGAGAGTACCCGCCAGAACTCCCAGTTCAGGAGTCAGTCCGCTGACCTTTACCAGATGACCGGTGATGTAGGATGCTCCTCCGAAAAAGGCGGCATGTCCGAAGGAAAGCAGACCGGTGTAACCCAGCAGAAGATTGAAGGCGCAGGCAAACAGCGCAAAACAGAGCAGCTTCATCATAAAGACCGGGTAGACAACGAACGGTGCCAGCAGACCAAGCAGTATAATGGCGATCCAGGCATACTTGTTCATTTATGACTCCCGGCCGAACAGGCCTGCCGGCTTGACCAGCAAAACTATAACCATGATCAGGAAAATTACAGTGCTGGATGCCGGTGCATAAACCACCTTGGTGAAGCCCTCCACCACTCCGAGCAACAGGCCGGTGACAATGGAGCCCATGATCGAGCCCATCCCACCGATAACCACCACTGCAAATACGACTATAATCATTTCGGCACCCATAACGGGACTGACCGAATAGATCGGGGCCGCCAGCACGCCGGCAAAGGCTGCCAGGGCAACTCCATAACCATAGGTCAGGGTAATCATGAGCGGCACATTTACGCCGAACGCTTTTACCAGTTCCGGATTCTCCGTGCCGGCGCGAAGAAACGAGCCGAGCTTGGTTCGTTCTATCACAAACCAGGTGCCGAAACAGACCACGAGCGATATGACAATTACCCAGAGCCGATACTTCGGAAACATCATGAATCCGAGATTGACAGCCCCGCTCAGTATTTCCGGCTTGGCCTCGTAGGGGTCGCCGGAAACGTTGAAGTAATTGGTGAAGACCCCCTGAATAATGAGTGCCAGCCCAAAAGTCAGCAGCAGGCCGTACATGTGGTCAAACTTGTACAAACGGCTCAGCATGGTCTTCTCGATCACTATTCCCAGGGCACCGACCACCAGCGGAGCGACGATCAGGGCCGCCCAATAGCTCATATGGAAGTCCGGCATGCCGATCAGCGGACCGATCGATGTGTAACCCAGCAGTGCCACATAGGCGCCCAGCATGTAGAGCGCGCCGTGGGCAAAGTTTACGATATTCAGCAGGCCGAAAATGACCGCCAGGCCGAGGCTCAGAATGGCGTAAAAAACACCGTTGTTGAGACCCAGCATAACCTGTGACATGACCGTCTGAAATGATATTTCCATGACCGGCTCCCTTGTTGTTTCTACGCTTCCGGGGTGGTTTCACCCGTCCCTCATCCCCCCGTTAAGAGAGGGGATGAGGGTGAACGTTTACTACTACTTCTTAACCAGATTGCACGTGCTCTCTGATAGCGGCTGGTAGGCATCGTTGGCGGGAACAGTCTTTACAATCTTGAGAAGATCCCAGTCACTTTTTGATTCGGAAGGCTTCTTGACTTCCATCAGGTACATGTCGTGAATCATGCGGCCGTCAGCCCTGATCTTGCCGTTCACGGCAAAGAAGTCGGAGATGTCCATAGATTTCAGCTTTGCCATGACCGCATCCGGATCATCTGTACCGGCTGCCTTGATGGCTTTAAGATAGTTCATAGTGGCTGAATAGGCACCAGCCTGGTCCATGGTCGGTTTGGCCTTGTGAATGGCTTCGAAACGTTTTGCAAAATCGCGGGTGGCCTTATCCCTGTCCCAGTAGAAACCGGAAGTAAACTGCATCCCCTGCGCCACATTCAGGCCGAGGCTCTTAATGTCGGTATCGAATATCAGTAGTCCGACCAGCTTCTGCCCTTTTTTGTCGATGCCGAATTCCCGGGCCTGTTTAATCGAGTTGATGGTGTTGTCGCCCGCATTGGCCAGGCCGATAATCTGAGCACCGGATGACTGCGCCTGGAGCAGGAATGATGAAAAATCAGTAGTGGCAAGCGGGTGACGGGCAGATCCGAGAATTTTACCGCCGAGTTTTGTTACGAACTTGGTGGTGTTCCCCTCCAAAGAGTGACCAAAGGCGTAATCGGCAGTCAGGAAGTACCAACTCTTGCCACCGCTCGGAACAACAGCTTCGGCGGTAACCTTGCCCAGTGCATAGGTGTCATAGACATAGTGAATGCCGTAGGGGGTGCAGGCCTTGTTGGTCAGATCGGTACTGGCTGCGCCGGTGTTCATGGTGATGCGCTTCTTTTCTCCCCCCAGTTTCTGGACTGCCAGAGCGCAGCCCGAATTCAGCAGGCCGGTGATCATGTCCACTTTCTCATTGTCAAACCACTCGCGGGCCTTGGCCGAGGCGATATCGGCCTTGTTCTGATGGTCGGCACCGATAACCTGAATCGGTTTGCCGAGGACTGTACCACCGAAATCCTTGACAGCCATCTCGACACCTACCTGGGTGCCCTTGCCTCCCAGCGTGGAGTAAGGTCCGGACATATCTGTCAGGACTCCGATCTTTACCACGCCGTCCGAAATACCGGCCGCTGCTGCGGCCATTCCGCTTGTCAGAAGCACCAATGCGGCAGTCGCTGCGACATTATACAGAACTTTTTTCATGCAATTCCCCTTTCATTTTACCCGGGCTATACGCCCAGGTATCGGTTAAGTTTCTCCATACTGGAGCCAAGCTGGTCTCGTGTTATCATTTCTGCGATGGAGCCGTGGTCAATAACATAGTGGCGGTCCGCCAGGTCGGCGGCAAAGTGGAAGTTCTGCTCCACCAGAATGATGGTGAAGCCTTTTTCTTTAAGTTGACCAATCAGCCGCCCAAGGGTTTGGACAATTACCGGGGCCAGACCTTCAGTGATTTCATCCAGCAGCAGGAGTTTGGCGCCGGTGCGTAGAATCCTGGCCATTGCCAGCATCTGCTGCTCGCCGCCGGACAGGCGGGTTCCCATGCTGCCCCGTCGCTCCTGCAGGTTAGGGAACATTTCGTAGATTTCCGGAAGCGTCATACCACCGTCCTTTACAACCGGTGGCAGCAGCATGTTTTCTTCAACGGTCAGGCTGGAAAAAATCCCGCGTTCTTCTGGACAGTAGCCGATGCCGAGGTGGGCGATCCTGTGAGTAGGCATCTTGATGGTTTCCACCCCGTTGATGGTAACGGAACCGCTCCGCCGCCCAACCAGTCCGATGATTGACTTAAGAATGGTGGTTCGACCGGCTCCGTTCCTCCCCAACAGAGTGACAACTTCGCCCTCTCCGACAGTCAGATTAATGCCGTGCAGAATGTGCGATTCTCCGTAAAAAGCGTGCAGATCACTGATTCGAAGCATCTCCTTATGTACAGATTCAGTCATGAGCGCTCCCCATATAAGCTTCCAGCACCTGTGGATCTCGCGAAACCTCGGCGTATGGCCCTTCCGCCAGAATTGCACCCCGTTGCAGAACGGTTATCCTGTCGGCCAGGGTCGCCACAACTTTCAGGTTATGCTCAACCATCAGAATCGTGCGGTTACTCGAAACTTTCTTAACCAGAGCGGTAATCTTGTCCACATCCTCCACGCCCATTCCCTGAGTCGGCTCATCCAGCAGCATCAATTCGGGATCCAACGCCAGCGTGGTTGCAATCTCCAATGCCCGCTTGCGGCCATAAGCCAGTTCGCCGGTAATTTCGTCGGCATATTCTGTCAAACCGACCGCCTCCAGCAGTTCCATTGCCCTGCCATCCAGCTGTTTGAGGATTGAATCAGACTTCCAGAAATGGTAGGAGATCCCCAGTTTGCGCTGTAGCGCCAATCTTACATTCTCGCGTGGTGTCAAATTGGGAAATACTGCCGAAATCTGGAATGAGCGGATCACGCCTCGCAGGGCAATGTCAGCAGGTTTCTCGCCGGTAATATCGATGCCGTTAAAATGGATTGTCCCTTTCGTAGGGATCAGAAACTTGGTCAGCAGATTGAAAACCGTGGTTTTCCCGGCTCCGTTCGGACCGATCAAGGCATGTATATGACCACGCTGAATTTTCAGATTAACGGCCGCGACTGCCGTAAAGCCTTTGAATTCCTTGGTGAGATTGTTTGTTTCAAGAATGCAGTCGGACATGTATTCCCTTCCTGGCCCTGCTAGACAGGTTTAGTACTAATGTGACATTAAAACCGGAACAGTCATTTCCCTAAGAATCTGGGCGGCCACCGGTCCCAGCTGTGCCCCTCTTCTGGATGGCGCGGAAAAAGCCCCCATTACCAACAGATCAAAGCTGCCGTCACAGGCAAGATTCAGCAGATTATCCGCCGGAGGTACGGATGTAGCCGGCCACAACTCTGTCCGGGCATTGATGCCATGCTGCTTAAGGTGCTCCAGTATTCCATTCCATGGATCCTGAACAGCTTCTTCATCAGAGGCCACGGAGAGCAGTGTAACCTGGTCCGCCTGTTTGAGAAAAGGGACTGCGTCGTGCACCGCACGGGCTGCTTCACGGCCACTCTTCCAGGCCACCAGAATCCGCTTTCCGACCACCGGAAAAGTACCTACAGACGGTACAACCAGGATGGGACGCCCGCTCCCCAGCACAAGATGCTCTACCATGTCCGCGCTTCTTGTTTTCCGTCGCCCTTCCTGCCCGACGACAATCAGGTCGCTGCAATGTGAGCAACCAATCAGCATTTCACTCTGTCCGACTCCGACAACAGTGGATTCAATCCCACGCCAGAAAGCCTTGACCCCTAATGTCCGGGCTTTTGCCTCCAGAGTTGCTCTGGCAGCGGCCATTTTCTCATCATCTTGCTGGTGCTGCGGCTGGTAATAATTGTGTGTAATTATGGACAAACCGGTCAGGACGGCAGAGTGGGCCTGCGCCAGTGCCAGAGCTACATCGGTTCTCTGATCGCAAGCCGGAGAGTCATCAAGGTAAAGAAGAATGTCTTTAATGCTCATGGCCACTCCAAATAAAACAGATTTTTACATTATAGAGCAAAAGTGGTGCCATACTTTTAACAGAACACATTTGCAGCACATAACATGCCGCTAATACTGTGATAATTAAAATTACTGACAACAGAACATGGTAATTTGAATTGTGTTTTGTGGGGGCAAATTCCAGAATATTGGAATTATTTCGGGGGCATCAGCGGCGACATACAGACTGCAGGAGAAGGATCATTTAACATAACTAGCCGATTTATAATCAATTACAGCGACAGGGCTTTCTTTTTTCCAATATTATGGAATAATTTCCAATATACTGGAACAGCGCTAGCCTATGTCGTACTGGCATACTTTTGCATACAGTGAGGATTTGCTGATGCCAAGTCTTGCGGCGGCTGCCTGCTTATCCCCTTTTTCCTCCCGGATGGCAGAACGGATCGCCTCTTCTTCAGCCAATTGGGTTAAGTATTTCAGGCTGCGGCAGGCATCCGACGATGCTGGCATGCCAGCGCCCTTGACCAGCGCAAAGGGAAGATCGCGCTTTGAGATCATGTTGCCTGACTTTACATACAGAGCCTGTTCCAGAACGTTCCTCAGTTCGCGCACATTGCCGGGCCAGGCGTATTTTTTCAGTATTTCACCTGCATCCGGCTCGACCCCGTCAACCGGGATACCGGTCTCTTTTTCCAGCTGGCGAAGGTGAAACTGAACCAGCAGCGGAATGTCATCCGGACGGCTGCGCAGCGGCGGAATGTCGAGCATGACAACGTTGAGCCGGTAATACAGATCGTGCCGGAACAACCCCTCTTTTGTCAGGGTTTCAAGATCACGATTCGATGCCGCAATAATCCGCACGTCCACAATTTCAGGCTGCTCGGATCCGACCGGCTCGATCTCTTTCTCCTGAAGAACCCGTAGCAGCTTGACCTGCATGGTCATCGGCAATTCACTGATCTCGTCCAGAAAAATCGTTCCTCCGTCAGCCAGTGCGAACTTCCCCTTTTTACCTTTCTTGAGGGCTCCGGTAAAAGAGCCTTCCCGATACCCGAACAGTTCGGATTCAAAGAGAGTTTCCGGGATGGCCGCACAGTTGACCTTGATAAACGGGCCCAGCGCCCGTTGGCTGGCGTTGTGAATTGCGTGGGCAAAAAGCTCCTTGCCGGTGCCGCTCTCGCCCTTCAACAGTACCGTAGTTGTGCTCATGGCCACCTTGCGCCCCAGATCCTTGACCCATTCCAGCTCCTTGCTGATTCCTACGATATGGTTGAAGGAATACTTGGCGCTCAGGTGATTGCTGAGTTCGGTTTTGTAAAACTCCAGTTCGGTTTTCAATTTTTTGAAGTTCTCGGTAAATGTAAAAAGATCTTCAATATTCTGGAACATGATCTTGCCGACCACCGCCACAACCTTACCGTTTTCGAAGATCGGAATCCGGCTGCAGATCATTTCGTGGCCCTTGATTTTCTGCAGTTGCGCAATTTCAGCCACGCCGCTTTTTGCCACAAGATGCATACGGGTGTTCTGGATCACCTCGGTAACATGCCGCCCGACCAGCCTGTCGATGGTTGTTTCCAGAAAACGGGCATAAGCCTCATTGATTTTCAGGATATACCCTTCGGCGTCGGTGATCAGCAGCCCCTCATAGGCATGCCCCAAGGCCTCCTCCAGCATGGTCTGGCCTTTTTCGGCCTGCTCGGCACGCTTTGAGAGCGCCAGCAGCAGGTTGTGAACCCAGCCTTGTTTGTGAATTATCATTACGTACCCCCGCCAGCTAACTTAGCGGAATACCAATTAGGATCACCCCGCACATAAGAGACTTTGTACAACCTCGCTGCGCCGAATGCAACAGCTTAGGTTGAACCCAGCCAGGGCGCGGCAGCTCCATTTACGCTTGACGATGCTTTCTCTACGGACTACAACAACCACATGGATTTACTGAAACACCTCAATCTCCCCCAGAAAGAAGCCGTGCTGCACGGCGAAGGGCCGCTGCTGATCCTGGCCGGGGCCGGTTCCGGCAAAACCAGGGTCATCACCCACCGCATTGCCCACCTGGTTCGCGAGCGAGGGGTGCGCCCCTGGAATATTCTG
>CAZUGI010000093.1:0-11400 GCA_964619855.1 uncultured Geobacter sp.
GTTAGTCATCCATCTGGAAGGGAGTACCAAGCATTATGCCGAAAGGAACCGGCTGGCGCATTAGCCTGATTGGCATTTTTGTACTGTTGTCGTTTCTATATCTGACCCCGACACTTGTTTCAAAGCTGCCGGCATGGTGGGGCGGGCTGTTACCCAAAGACAAAATCCATCTCGGACTCGATCTGCAGGGTGGAACCCACCTTGTAATGGAGGTGGATACTCAGAAGGCGGTCGAAGGATCGCTGGATCTGGTTGCCACCGACCTGGAAGATACCCTTAACAGCAAAAGTCTTCGTTTTAAAAGGATTTCCAGGACTGGATCGGACAAAGTTTCCCTGCTGCTGTACGAGAAGGGAACGGCCGAGGCTGTTCAGAAAATGCTTAAAGACAAGTATCCGGGTTATGAGCAGAGTCCTACTTTCGATGAAGGGGGCTTCGTTGGACTGTCACTGCGTGTCAACGAAAAGGATGCTCAGGACCGCAAAGATAAAGCCGTCCAGCAGGCGCTTGAAACCATCCGCAACCGCATCGACCAGTTTGGTGTTTCTGAGCCCACAATCCAGCGTGAAGGTATAAACCATATCGTCGTGCAGCTGCCGGGAATCAAGGATCCGCAGCGGGCTATCGAGCTGATCGGTCGCACTGCCCGCCTTGAATTCAGGATGGTGCGCGAGGACATTCCTCCATCTTCTTCAATAATTCCTGATGATGCCGAACTGCTGAAGGAAAAGTCTGTGGATCGTACGACCGGAGCGGTTTCTGAAATTCCGATTGTTGTGCAGAAAAAGGCGATGATTACCGGCGATCTGCTGACAGACGCCCAGGTCAGGATTGATTCTCAGTTCAATCAGCCCTATGTCGGAATTGAGTTCAATTCTCTGGGGGCCAAGTTGTTCGATCAGGTGACCGCCGCCAATGTCGGCAAACGGTTTGCCATAGTGTTGGACAACAACATTCATTCGGCTCCCGTCATACGCGAGCGTATCTCCGGCGGAAGTGCCCAGATTTCCGGCAGCTTCACTGAAAAGACCGCCGCAGATCTTGCAATCGTACTGCGCGCCGGGGCATTGCCGGCACCGGTTAAGATTATCCAGAACGTAACCGTAGGGCCATCATTAGGTCAGGATTCCATTAACAAAGGTCTTTATGCCGGTTTGATCGGTGTTGTTCTGGTTGTTCTGTTCATGGGAGTCTACTACAAACTTTCTGGAATGGTCGCCAATCTGGGGATGATACTTAACGTAATCTACCTGATGGGGGCGCTGGCGGCACTTGGTGCAACCCTGACATTGCCCGGCATTGCTGCAATCGTGCTACTGATAGGTATGTCGGTTGACTCTAACGTTATTATTTTTGAAAGAATCCGCGAAGAGCTGAAGCTGGGCAAGTCTCCCAAAGCTGCTCTGGATGCCGGTTATGACAAAGCTTTCCTTACAATAATGGACTCACATATTACCACCCTGATTACTGCAGCGGTGCTGTTTCAGTTCGGTACCGGTCCGGTTAAGGGCTTTGCGGTTTCTTTGAGTCTGGGTGTTATTATTAACCTGTTCACCTCACTGGTTGGAACCAAGGTTACCTTTGACCTGTTCCTGCATAAGGGTTCTGTTAAAAAAATGAGCATATAGAGGGGGAGCGTCCTTCATGGAACTTCTGGGTAAAACACATATAGATTTCATCGGTCAGCAAAAGATATCGTTTGTCGTCTCAATCATAATATCGATTATCGGCATTATAGGGGTCATTCAGGTCGGACGTGGAGCGGCCAACATGGGAATCGACTTTTCCGGCGGTACCTCCATGCAGTTAAAGTTCAGCAAGCCGATATCGATTGCTGATGCCAGAACGGCCCTGCATAAGAACGGTGTTGCCAAGGCTGATCTGCAGGAGATTAAAGATGGCAACAAGCTGCTGGTCAAGATGGCCGGGGCTGCTGTCGGCAAGCCATCCGAGATGGTGCAGGAAGCCTTTAAGAAAGAGTTTGCCGGTAATCCGTTTACCGTGGAGAGTTCTACGGAAATCGGCCCCTCGATTGGAGATAAACTGCGTAAGGATACCTTGATTGCTTCCCTGCTCTCGATGCTGGGTATTATTCTGTATATCGCCTGGCGCTTTGATTTCAAGTTCGGTGTCGGTGCTACGCTGGCCACAATGCATGACTGTCTGGCCATGTTTGCCGCCTTTTATCTTATGAATAAGGAGATCAACCTGTTGTTTATTACGGCTGTTCTAACCATTGCCGGTTATTCACTTACTGACACGGTCGTTGTATTTGACAGAATCCGAGAAAATCTCCATAAAAATCTCAAGGGTGCTCTGCACAATATATTCAACGACAGCCTCAATGAGGTGCTTTCCCGTACTATAGTAACTTCACTGACGGTTTTCCTGGCATCGATTTCCCTGTTCCTGTTCGGCGGAGAGGTGATTCATGATTTCGCATTTGCTCTTCTGGTCGGGGTGGTGGTAGGCACCTATTCATCTACATTCGTTGCGAGTCCGATAGTTTTACTGCTGGAAAAGCGGGCTCTGGCCAAGCAGGCCGAAACAGCCTAGTGTGCATGGATTGTAAAATGTCTGCCGTGATTTAGATCCGGGAGCTTTTCGTTGTCTGCTTATCCCGAATATCCGGGTGTGGTTACAGTAAATTCTGGAGGTATCCAAGTGAATAAAGAATCAACACTTATAGCGGTGGTGGCACTGATTGTCGGGCTTCTTGGAGGTTATCTGGTATTCAGTATCAGCAATGCCGGTAAAATTCAGCAGGCTGCACCGGCCATTCAATCCGGCGCCGGGTCTCCGACCGACTATACCCAGCGCATTGCTCAGGCCGAGAAGATCGTGGCTCAGGATCCCAAAAATCTAAATGCCTGGATTTCTCTTGGCAATGATTACTTTGACACCGAGCAGGCTCAGAAATCTATCAATGCTTATGGAAAGGCTCTTGAAATTGAGCCTAACAACCCAAATGTTTTGACTGATCAGGGAGTCATGTACCGTAAAGTCGGCTGGTATGATAAGGCTCTGGCCAATTTTGAGAGAGCCAGCAAAATAGACCAGAACCATCTGCAGAGCCTTTTTAACGCTGGTATAGTCTATGCGGTAGACCTCAAGCAACCGGAAAAAGCTCTTCAATACTGGAACAAATACCTGAAAATGGATGCCAACAGTCCGACTGCTGTTCAGATAAAAGGGATGATGGAACAGTTTGGCAAAGGAATGCCGCCAGCCATGAAATAGAGAATCCAATCCTCCGCTCGCCGGGGGATTTTTTTTGTACAGGAGCTGTATGCTGAAAAAATGGCTTGTCAGGGATGTCGACTCTGAAATTGTGACGGCTTTGTCAGAGTCTCTTGGGTTACGGCCATCTACAGCTTCAATACTGGCAGGCCGTGGTTTTGCTTCTCCGGAAGAAGCCAGCTTATTTCTCTCCCCGACCTTCTCCGCCATGCCTGATCCTTTTTTGCTGAAGGGAATGGAAGCCGCAATATCCAGGATTCTAAAGGCTCTTCACGGTGGTGAAAAGACCTGCATTTACGGTGATTATGACGTAGATGGCATCAGTGGCACCGCCCTGTTGGTATCTTTTCTACGCAGAGTCGGACTGAACTGCAGCTACTACATCCCCAACCGCTTCGACGACGGCTATGGACTTAACTGTGATTCGCTTGAACGGATTATCGCAACGGGGGCCACATTGATAGTCTCTGTTGATTGCGGCATCACCTCCCTTGAAGAAGCCGAGTTCTGTTGTCAGAATAATATTGACCTAATTATTGTTGATCACCACACTCCAAAAGAAACCGTCCCTAACGCCTCTGCCGTTGTAAACCCTCTACAACCCGATTGTCAGTATCCCTTTAAATCGCTGGCCGGAGTGGGAGTGGCGTTTAACCTGCTGGTTGCCCTGCGCAATCGTATGAGACAGGACGGCATGTTTGCTGGTCAGGGCACTGAACCTGATGTTCGCGAATGGCTCGACCTGGTTGCGCTGGGAACAATCGCCGACGTCGTGCCGCTTGTCGGACAGAATCGTGTCTATGCGTATTTTGGACTGAAGCGTCTGGAAGTTTCAAGCCGTCCCGGAATAGAGGCCCTGAAGCTTGTGGCAGGTGTCAAAGGTTCTGTATCCTGCGGTCAGGTGGGTTTTCGTCTGGCCCCGAGACTTAATGCCGCCGGTCGGATGGAGAGTGCAGTTCCCGGAGTTGAACTGCTGCTCGGGTCTGATGTGCGGGAAATGGCCGAAATTGCCGGAGAGCTTGATGCTGCCAATGCCGAACGTCAAGCCATTGAAAGGAGCATGTTTGCAGAAGCGGTCGCAATGGTGGAGAAAGCAGGTGATTATCCATCCCGTCGCAGCATAGTCCTGGCATCCCGGGCCTGGCACCAGGGGGTTGTAGGCATTGTTGCCTCGCGAATTGCCGAGCGATTCCATCGCCCTGTTATTCTGATAGCTCTTGATGATGAGGGCAACGGTAAGGGTTCCGGTCGCAGCATTCCGGGCTTTCACCTGCTGGAGGCCTTGAACCGCTGTGCCGAATATCTTGACCGTTTCGGCGGTCATCGTTATGCTGCCGGAGTCGGTTTGAGCGGTAAGAAGTTGAATGGATTTACGGCCGCTTTTGAAAAGACGACTGCCGAAATTCTGGGTGATACCGAATTAATACCGACATTGGACATTGATGTTGAAATTCACCCGTCGCTGGTGACAACGGAGTTAATCAGTGAGCTAAAGCGACTGGAACCTTTCGGGGCCGGCAATCCCGAGCCGACGCTGCTGATGCGGAATCTTAAAATTATTGATCGTCGCGTGGTCGGCGATGGTCATCTCAAAATGCGCCTGTCTGCCGAAGACCTGATTTTTGAGGCAATTGCTTTCAGGCAGTCGGATTTTGTTGTGGATGGACCGGTTGACGCGGCTTTTTACCCAGAGCTTAACGTCTGGAATAACCGGGAAAATCTGCAGTTGCGGATCAAGGATATGCGCCCGGCGGAGGTGTAATGCAGCGCAACGAACGCTTTGACAGCGCTGACAGGATCATACAGATCGGTTTCTGGGTTAACGCCGTCCTGATGGTGTGCAAACTGGCTGCCGGATATTGGGGACGCTCGGATGCCGTCTTTGCCGACGGAATCGAAAGCGCCTGTGACTTCGTGGCAATCTTTGCAACCATGATGGCGCTTAAGCTGGGGCGTCAGCCGTTTGATGCCAACCATCCCTACGGGCATGGCCGCGCTGAAAGTCTGGCGGCTCTGATGGTTTCACTGGTCATTTTTGCGACCGGGTCCTGGATTCTGTTCGAGTCAGTTCTGGCTGTAATAAATCGCGACTTTAAATCACCGGGCTGGATTGCTGTTGCTGCAGCTTTTTTTACAATCATCATCAAAGAATGGCTCTACCGGTTTTCCGAAAAAACCGGCAGAAAGCTTGAGAGTCCGGCTCTGCTGGCAATTGCCAAGGATCATCGCAAAGATGCAGTAACCTCAATATCAACGCTGATTGGTGTAATCGGCGCCTTCTTTGGATTTGGTATTATGGATCCGCTGGCTGCCGCTCTGACCTCCTTTTTTATTCTGCATATCGGATACCAGACTTTTCGTGATGCTTCCCATGACCTGATGGATGGCAGTGCACCGGCTGATTTCATTGATGCCCTGCAGACTCTGGCCGAAAGTGTTGAACGGGTGGAACATGTGCACGAGATGCGGGCCAGGCGCTCCGGACAGTATATGATTGTTGATCTGAAGCTGGAGATGGATCCCGAAATGACTGTCAAGGAGTCTCACGAAGTAGCAACAGAGGTTAAGAAACTGATATTCGACCGCTACCCCGGAGTCGGTGATGTCATGATCCACATTAATCCCCACGATGAAGAGCACGAGGATCTGATCAGGCTATGAAGTTCTGGCGTTTTCTGACTTCGATCGAACTGTGCCTGCTGCTTCTTTTTCTGCTCTGCGCCGTTATGGCCGCCGGATCTTTCCTGCTTTCCGGTGAACAGACCGCTGCAATCAATTACATGCCGCTGTTTGTCTGGTTAACTGAGGTGTCGGCCGGGATATCCTGGTGGCTTTGGCTGACGCTGGTGCTGCTGGCCCTGCTCGCTCTCAACACGGTTTTATGTTCCGCCGAAACTCTCTGGTGCCGTCGGGGAAGGGGAGGGTTGGCTGCCCTGCTGGCTCCGCAGCTGATCCATGCCGGATTTCTGCTGATCGTACTGGCGCATCTGTTGAGCGCCAGTGGATCATCATTAAGCCAGATGGAGGTTCGGGAAGGGAGTCTGGTGACTTTGCCGAACGGTAGCCGCTTCGGTGTTGCCGGTATTTCAGTTCAGACCTCTCCCATGGGCATGATGACAGGTTTCAGCAGTCAACTGGTGACAGATCTCAACAATCTTGCCTTGCGTACGACCATTTCCCCGAACAATCCCTGGTTCTCCGGCAGTTACGGTGTCTATATAAAACAGGCCGAGGGATATCCTTTCAAGAGGGCTCTCCTGGAAGTACACCGCGAACCGGGTGCCGGAATGGCTCTGGCCGGGGCGCTGCTATTCACAGTTGGAAATATCATGCTGCTTGTGATCAGATCAAAAGTTCGCGAGATTGGAATTACATCAGCCTGAAATAAAGATATTCCTAAACTTCATTCGTACTCCTTGACTGGCAGGCCCTGAATGTTATACTGCAGACCCAACAATCGGCACAACCTGAAATGACTCTTATCATGGAGGTTCGGCATGCCAGTAATTGATAGATATCTTGAGGTCATCCAGAAACAGCGGGCGGAAGCCCTTGTCTTTGCGGCAGGAATTTCTGTTGAGATGATTATTGGCGGTCAGTCGAGAAGCGTATCTAGCAAGCCTGCAACTACGGAGCAGATTCACACGCTGCTTGCCGAAATCCTGCCCGACTATACTGAGCGTCTTGCAAGTGGTTCGATGTCATGTTCTCACAGTTCTCCCTACGGCAACTTCATGCTGCAGATTGAACGTCAGTCCAGCGGAGTGTCGCTCCGGATTATTCCTGCTCCTCCTGCTGCCCAGACTTCAGATCAGAATCACAAGCCGGCGGCACCCACCTCAGAACAATCAGTTAAGTCTCACAATGTAACCGATCAGGCAGGCCCGCTTCCCGGCCATCTGGACGAGCTGTTTCACCACATGCTCGACATGAAGGCTTCTGACCTTCATCTCAAGAGCGATAAGGCTCCAATGGTCAGAGTAGATGGCTCAATGGCCTATATGCCGGGACGCGGTCCGATCGACGGCGAAACGCTTGACAGGCTGCTCCATCAGATAATACCGGACAAGAATAAGGTTGAATTCAAGGAGACAAATGACACGGACTTCGGCTACGAACTTGGTGAACGCTCCCGAATGCGCTGCAACGTTTTTCGGGATATTGCCGGAATTGGTGCGGTTTTCAGGCAGATTCCTTCAAAAATCCTAACTGCTCAGCAGCTTAATCTCCCGCCAGTTGTACTCAGCTTCTGCGACTTTGACAAAGGTCTGGTAGTAGTCACCGGGCCGACCGGTTCCGGCAAATCAACCACGCTGGCGGCTATGATCGACTATATCAACGACACACGTGATGACCATCTCATCACCATCGAAGACCCGGTCGAATTTGTTCATAAGGATAAACAGTGTCATATTAACCAGCGTGAGGTTCACACTCATACGAAGGGCTTCAAGCAGGCACTTCGGGCAGCCCTGCGCGAGGATCCGGACATCGTTCTGGTAGGTGAGATGCGCGATCTTGAAACAGTAGCGATCGCAATTGAAACCGCGGAGACCGGTCATCTTGTCTTTGGGACCTTGCATACCAATACAGCGGCGTCTACTGTAGACCGCCTGATCGACCAGTTCCCGGCTGACCGCCAGCAACAGGTGCGCACGATGCTTTCCGAGTCTTTAAAGGGGATCGTTGCCCAGACTCTGCTCAAGAAGAAAGGTGGCGGGCGTGTAGCAGCCCTGGAAATCCTGGTCGTGACCAGCGCTATATCGAACCTGATCCGCGAGGGAAAAACATTCCAGATTCCTTCAATAATGCAGACCGGAAAAAGCCTTGGCATGCAGACCCTGAACGATGCGTTGCTCGATCTGGTCAAGTCAGATACCGTGGAGCCTCAGGAGGCTTATGACCGCTCACCGGCGAAAAAAGAGTTTGGAATGATTCTGGCCCGCAGCGGCTATAAAGGCCCCTGGTGTGATGAAAAAATATAATAAATCAGCGGCGCATACGGTGCGTCACGGAGGTAGATAATGCCACTGATAGAACTTGATAAATGGCGTTTATTCGCTGATCTCGCAGCTGATGATGCGAAGGTTGTCGTTGCTGCCTGTGAAGAGCGCATTCTGCTTACCGGAGAAGAGCTTTTCGGTGAAGGGGACAGCGGTGATTCGCTCTGGATTATTCAGAGCGGCAGGGTGGATGTATTTAAAAATATTCGCGGTGACATCGACCGGACTCTAGCCTCATTAGGGCCGGGTGACGTCATCGGAGAAATGAGTTTTATAGACCAGTCACGGCGCAGTGCCGGTGCACGCACTGTAGAGCCGAGCGAATTCCTGGTGCTTACCAGAGCGGCATTTCAGGCCTTACAGAAAGAGCGCCCTGAAATTGCGGCCGGATTCTACCGCAATCTTGCTTCGATTCTGGCCGTACGCTTGCGTACAACGACAGAACTGTACCGTGAGAGTGTTGCCTTCAGCATTGAGGCGACCGGTGCAGGCCGACTGAATCTTATGGCTCTCAGTGAAGAGTTGAAGCCGGTCACGATTTACCTTTCCGGCGGGATATCAATGCTTGGCCGTATTCTTCAGATGGACAGCTCACCGGCAGGACACACGCTGGTTCTGAAGGAAAAAACAGGAAAAATTGCCATTGTGCCGTACCACGCAGTTCAGCGTATTGAGATTGATTGAAGTCACTCTTCCGGCTCAATAAAAAAACGAAACTCCAAAAAGAATCTTGCTGGAGTTGAGTGGTTCATTCGGATTGGCCGTGCCGGCATTTGATATGTGATGATAGCGGTACTCCATGGTGAGCGCCGTTTTTCCGTCTATGAAATATTGAAGTCCTGTTCCCCCCTGATAGCTGAAGCAGAGTTTTGTACCCATCGTAGGCAGTCCCAGATCCACATACAATGGACCTCCGCCGGCAAAAACATAAGGTGCTGCTTTATCCATTCCGGTAAAGCGCCAGAGACCTAACATATAGCCGCCTACCATTGAGCGGCCACCCTGGTCGACTGCCATATGGTAAGGCAGTTCAGCCATAAACTCATGCCGCCCCTGAAACCATCTCCCTTTTCCGACGTCATCAGAGAGAAAAAAACCGGCCCGTAAAATTGTATCCCAGGTCTGCACCTGGTGTCGCGTTTCTCCGAAGCCGACATGTGAGATGCCATAACCGGACAGAACGCCATATTCACCCTTGGCGCCGGATATTGGATTGGCGGCAGAAGCGCTGGCTGGTTCGATGCAATGGATCGACAGAAACAGGATGAAAACAAATATACATTTAATCATTGCGGGTCCTTTACCATTTTTGTTTCATCTCAAATGCCAGGATATCAGGAAGATGACGCAGGAATTTAAGAACACTCCAAGGGGATTTCCAGATCATTTTTGCATATCCGAGGTTGATATGTGAGCGATGATAAAAACGCCGGATGAATTCATCATATAGGTTTTCAAGCTGCTCTTTTGTCATACCGTTCGGCACGAAAACGAAATTCATACAGTTCATCAGGGGCCATTTTTCATCAAACTCGCCATGTTCCCGAATGGTTTTGTAGACCGGAGCGCCAGGGAAGGGTGTGAATTTTGTTACATTGATCTCCTCCAGCG
Source organism: uncultured Geobacter sp. (assembly GCA_964619855.1). Lineage (GTDB taxonomy): Bacteria > Desulfobacterota > Desulfuromonadia > Geobacterales > Pseudopelobacteraceae > JACRCG01. The sequence continues at coordinate 9,855 of CAZUGI010000093.1, forward strand.
GCAGCGACAGTGCATACTCAATCGTCCGGCGGATGGCAACTTCGTCTTCACCCGGCAGACCGATCATGAAGAGCCCCTTGACCCGCATACCGGCATCTTTGACCATCTGCAGCTTATGTCCGACCTGATCAAGCTCAAAAAACTTACGGTGTTTTTTGACTACATCCGGGTCGCCGGATTCGATGCCGAAGTTTACCTGCCAGCATCCCGAGCCCTTCAGCAGCGACAGTAATTCTTCGTCAACATGTTCCAATCGGGCGATGCAGTTATAGGTGACCTTTAGCTGTTTCTGAGCTTTCAGCTCGCAGAAACGTGCCACCCTCTTGCGGTCAAATGTGAATAGATCGTCGTAGAAGAAAACATGCCGGATGCCGAATTTGCTGTTCAGCATGGCAACATGCTCGATGATGTACTCCGGTGAGTTGAAGCGGAAGCCGCGAGCAAAGACCGAGCGGTCACAGTAGGAACAGGCGTAGGGACAGCCGCGGCTGGATATGATGCTGGTATTGGGTGCTGTTGGAAAACTGAACAGCGGCAGCGTATAGCGTTTGGGAAAATCAGGCAAAACGTGATAGGCAGGGAAGGGGAGATCGTCAAGATTTTCAATTAATTCCCGGGGAGCGGTCAGAGCGCCGACCCCGTCTTTACGGTAGGCCAGACCGGGGATATTTTCAACACTCCTTCCATCGTTCTGGGCCAGCTCCAGCATGGTTCGTTCGCCTTCGCCGATGACAAGATAATCAATGGCCGGAAACGAGTCCAGCAGCGGGGCTCCGATCGTGCAGGCATGAGCGCCGCCGACAACCGTAACGACCTGCGGAGAGCGCTGTTTGAGTAGTTCTGCAACCCGATAGCCTTCCAGGAAAGAAGACGTTGTGCATGAAAATCCGACTATATCCGGCTGTTTGGACACTATTTCATCAACAACTGCTTCAGCTGTAGCTGGTGCTGCATAGCAGTCTATTATCGCTACTTCTACCCCGTTCTGTTCCAGAACTGCGGCAATACTCAAGATTCCCAGCGGCGGCATAAGATTGAAAATAGTGGTGATATCTAGCCGGCCGGGCATGAAGTTGCTGCCGTATGGGTGAACAAACAGGACTTTCACCTGCTGTACTCCGGGATGTTTATAATGTTCATTGAATCTCCAGAAATTTTGTGCATTCTTGCAGAAAGCGTCGTCTGTTTCCAGTGAATTATTGAAAATGCGACGGCCCATGGAATATTCATCCAAGGGCCGTCAAATGCTGCGTTTATCTTCAGATTTCTTACTGAGCGGCTTTTACGATCAGGTCACTGACCAGCTTTGTGAAACGCAGCGGATCCTTGATGGTGGAGCCTTCAGTCAACAGTGCCTGATCGTAGAGCAGATCAGCATAATCGGTCAGGGCCGTCGCCGAATTGTCCTTCTGGTATATAGCGGCCATGGTTTTAAGGATGGCATGGTCCGGGTTAAGCTCAAGAATGCGCTTGGATTCTGGAATCGACTGATTCATGGCCTTCATGATGCGCTCCATGTTGGCGTTCATGCCGTACTCGTCGGCCA
>CAZUGI010000094.1:0-11313 GCA_964619855.1 uncultured Geobacter sp.
GGTTGCTGTGGTTTCGCAGGGCCTTTCCCTCCACCACTCTAGATAAGCAGGTTTTATTGGTGAAACCATACCCAAAAAACAGTATGGTTGTCAATCGATTATACGGATTATACAGAATGACACGAATAATCGGCCTGTTCGGGGTCACATTCAAATTATGTGGAAAAGGTCCCTTTCATCTGATATAAACGGCGACAGTGAAATCCGGCGTATCAAGGAGGCTCGATGAAAAGGATGCTTGTGGTTGTTCTGCTGATTTCCGGCTTACTGTCCGGTTGTGCCCAGAATTACTTTAACGTTCCGACTGATAATTTTGCCGAAAAGGTCAAGGTTCTGGGGGTCATTCCGATCGTGGTGGACGCTGATTCCGATATCAAACATCCCCAAAAGGATCAACTGCTGCAGATTGTGACCGACACGAACCGGAGATACGAACAGCAGTTTGTCAGAAAGATCAAGGGAACCGGAAATTTTTATACCGTGGCGCTGATGGATGGCGACCCTCAAAAGATATTCGGAAATCTGCTGTTTCGTCGAGAGAAACGTGACGATGCAGCAATTCAGTACAACAAATACTTCCTTAAAACCGATGAGTTGCAGGATTATATCAAGAAAAACAATCTTGACGCGATCATGCTGATCGTTGTCAGCGGCCTGACAAGAACCGACAAAATATTTTCCAGCAATCTGTTCTCCTCTTTGACCAGTGACTACAATTTTCTGACAATGACCGCCCAGATATTGGACGCAAATGGCACCATCCTGTGGGAGTATCCAAATTTCCGCCGGCGCATACTGACTTACAATCCCTTGATTAATCTTCAGTACCCAGATTTCAGCGAGGCTGAAGCCAACCTTTCCAGCAAGGCGAACCTTAAATTCAAAACTCTGGACGGTATCCAGCGGGCTCTCGACAAAAAACGCAAAGATCTGCTTTTGCGTGAAACTCAGGAAACAGAAATTTACGGCAAACAGTTTGATGAAATGCTTGAACTGCTAAAATACGACTCCAATGCGGACAAGAAGTCCTCCGATTCGACCTCCGAGAAACCGCGTACGACTCCGCAACCGCTTAACGCAGCCGTTGAATCCAAGCCCAAGGTCATTTCTGAAGTTGCTGCCCCTGTGGCAGAAGCTCCCAAAACGGCCATTTCGCTCCCGGAGGCGCCAAAACCGCCTGCGGTAGAAGCTCCTAAACCGCTGGAAAATGTTATCGTCCCTGCTACCGGAAGCACCCTGTAACAACTGACTGTTCACCACATTCAGCTACAAAACTTATAAATTAATCCTGGAGGATTCATGAAAAAACCCGTAATCATGTGTGCTGCGTTGCTTGTCCTGCTTTTTGCCCTGCCGGCTTTTGCGGGACAGTTACGAGTTTTCGTAGCCGACATGAATGCCGTTGGAGTAACCAACAAAGATGAAATGAAGATGACTCTGCAGACGCTGCTGGCATCCAGGGTCAGCAACGATCAGATTGTATCGGTGGCAAGCGCCTCTGAAGCTGACGTCCTGGTGACCGGAACCTATGTGTCGATCGGCAAGGTTTTCAGTGTTGACGCTCTGGCAAGAACCACCGGTGGCAAGTCGCTCACACGGGCCTTCGTACAGGGCAATAGTCAGGATGAACTGATCCCGGCGATAGGAAAGCTGGCTGACAAGCTTTCAGCCGATCTGGTCAAGCTGTTTGCAGCGAGCATTTCAACTCCGTCAGCTCCGGCCCTGGGACTGCCTGCCGCTGTTCCGCCACAAAACAGGGATATCATCAGAATGGATCAGGTGCGCCGGGCTGAAACATCTGAATTCATAAAACCCAAAGATTACGAACGTGGAAACTTGGGCGGTTGGATCAGCAAGCGCCTGAAAGGCGCCGCCAACCTGATGGCAGTCGGCAAAACGCTGTCGGATGGCAGCCGAGAGATTTTTCTGGCTGAAGACCGTCGGATTTCGTATTTCCGCCAGGCAGCCGATATGAAACTGATTACTGAAGTGGAATTGAAGGTCAGAGAAAAGATCGTATCAATTGATACCATCGAGACCGGAAACAGTTTAGAGCTTTATGTCAGCATCATGAGTGACGACGATGTATCCTCACAGGTCTGGCAGGTTCAGGGTGACAAGCTGGTACGAGTTGCCGAAAAAATCCCCTACTTTTTCCGAACAGTTGGACTTACGGGCTCTTCAAAAAAACTTTATGCGCAAGGGATGGCACGCGACAATGACTTTTTCGGAGAGGTTTTTGAAGCCGCGCGGACCGGCAATACTGTTGCCCTTAAAAATCCGATCAAGATGCCGCGCTTCGGGAACATCTACACCTTCAACCAATTCCGCGACAATAGCGGAGAACTGTTCACGGTCGTAATCAATCCCGACAACTACCTGATCGTCTTTGACAAGCAGCAGAATGAATTATGGCGCAGCAACGACAAATTCGGCGGATCCGAGCTGTACTTCCTGAGAGAAGATCCGGACAACGCCCGTACGACCGGTGATAAATACCGCTGGATATTCATGAATCAGCGCATTCAGGTGACATCAACCAGTGAAGTGATCGTGGGTAAAAATGACGGTTTCTGGGTCATCGGTAACTCCCGTTCATACAAGAAAGGCACTGTTCACAATCTGGTCTGGAACGGCTCCAGCCTGGAAGAAAAATGGCGTACCCGCGACACACAGAACTATATGCCTGATTATTACTTCGATGAGGGGCGTAATGAGCTCATGATTCTCCAGACGGCGCAGCGTCCCGGCATCTCTGAGCGGGGAGCCTCCTCGCTGGCCATCAAGAAGGTTGAATGACGCTTTCACCCGGCGATATTTCTCTTCCGCGCGGTGTCAGCGACTTTCTGCCTGATGCAGCTTCAAAAATAGGTTATATCGAAAACCGCTTGCGCCGCGTATTCGAGCTTTGGGGGTTTCGACGGGTAATTACCCCCAAACTGGAGTACGAGGATGTTCTGGCCATCGGTATGGGTGAAGGGCTCGTAGGCAAAACCTATCGTTTTGATGACCGGCAGACGGGGCGTCTTTTGGCCTTTCCGCCCGATATAACCCCGCAGATTGCAAGGATCGTGGCAACCCGTCTGGTAGATTGGCCGCTTCCTCACCGCATCAGCTACAGCGGGCGCGTTCTGCGTCAGACAGAAGTGCAAACCGGACGCAGTCGCGAAACATTTCAGTCCGGTGTTGAATTAATAGGGCTTGACTCTCCTGAGGCAGACGCCGAGATGGTTGCCATGGCGGTTGAAGCCATGCAGGGATTGGGGCTTGAAGACTTCAAAATCGATCTGGGACAGGTTGAGTTCTGTCAGGGTGTAATTCAGGCCTCCGGCCTTGAGGGCACTGCGCTTCTAAACCTTCGTGAGGCTGTTTCACGCAAGGACACCTCAGCAGTAAATGCGGTACTTAAGACGAATGTTGTCTCGCAGGAATCTGCCCGGGAGATAAATTCACTGCCGCGACTGTTCTGCGGTCGCGAGATTTTGGATGAGGCCGAAAAAGCCATCTCATACCGGCGTTCCCTTGCCGCTCTGGAAAACCTGCGACAGGTTCTTCAGATACTGGACATCCACGGAATCAGTGATTATCTGACGATAGACCTGGGCGAAACCAGAGGTTTTGATTACCATACCGGCATTACCTTTGAAGGTTTTGTTGCCGGACTGGGCGAACCGGTCTGCAGCGGTGGGCGTTACGATACACTGACCGCTCGATACGGGTTCGATGCTCCGGCGACCGGATTCACGTTTAATGTACTGAATCTGCTTCATGCGCTTGAGCACAGACCTGAGTTGGAAGCCACTACGGCACGGGACTTTCTGCTGTTTAATGCCCGTGCTGACCGGCGGGAGGTTTTAGAGGTCGCCGCCCTGCTCAGATCGCAAGGGTACACAACGGCACGCGACATTATCCGCCGAGATTTCAACAAGTCGCTGGATTATGCCAAACGAATGAACATCCGTTATATGCTTGTAATTGGCGACGATAGCCAGGACTACAGCGCCGTAAAGGTAAGCAGCGGAGTTGCCGTACCGCTTGACAGGATCAGAATTACACAGCCGGGACTTATTACATTCTTAGAAGAAAGCCAGGGAGACACGCTGACATGGCAAACGTAGTCGTAGTAGGAGCCCAGTGGGGCGATGAGGGTAAAGGCAAGGTAGTCGACATCTACACTGAATATGCCGATGACATTGTACGCTACCAAGGGGGCAACAATGCCGGTCACACTCTGGTAGTAGGCAACGAAAAGGTTGTGCTGCACCTGATTCCTTCCGGCATTTTACATGAAGGCAAACGCTGCATCATCGGCAACGGCGTGGTCCTTGATCCGGAAGTATTCATTAAAGAGATCACCAAACTTAAAGAGTCAGGCCGGATCAAGGATGACTCCTGCCTTCTGCTGTCAGAATCTTTGCATATCATCATGCCGTATCACAAACGCATCGATATAGCCCGGGAAGCGAAAAGCGGCGACAAGAAGATCGGTACGACCGGACGTGGTATCGGGCCCTGCTATGAAGATAAAATCGGTCGACGTGGAATGCGCCTGATGGATTTGATTGATCCCGATACATTCGCTCGCAAACTCAAGGAATTTCTGGTAGAGAAAAATTTTATTCTTGAGAAATTCCTCGGAGAGCCTCCCTGCGATTTTGATCAGATATTTGCTGAATATCAAGGCTACGCTGAGATCCTAAAAACTTATGTGGCCGACACCGCACTTCTTCTGAACAAAGATCTGCAGGCGGGCAAAAAGGCACTCTTTGAGGGAGCGCAGGGAACACTGCTGGATGTTGATCACGGCACCTACCCCTTTGTAACATCTTCTTCCACCTGTGCCGGCGGAGCCTGTACAGGCGCGGGAGTCAGTCCCAGGGTGATTAACGAAATCATCGGAATATCAAAAGCCTATGTAACCCGCGTCGGCAGCGGACCATTTCCGACTGAACTTCTGGACGAAACCGGCGAACAGCTGCGCAGTACCGGTGCGGAATTTGGCGCCACTACCGGGCGGCCGCGCCGTTGCGGCTGGTTCGATGCCATGGTCATCCGCTTTGCCGTGCGCGTAAACGGCCTGACCGGAATTGCCCTTACAAAGCTCGATGTTCTGTCAGACTTCGACACCATCAAGGTCTGCACAGGGTACACATTCGAAGGGAAAGTGCTGGAGACTCTGCCGGCCGCACTGGAGATTTTTGAAAAATGCCAGCCGGTTTACGAGGAGCTACCTGGCTGGAAGCAGGACATCACCGGGGTCCGCAGCTTTGAAGAATTGCCCCCTACAGCCCGGGCCTACGTCCGTCGCCTTGAGGAATTGGCCGGCTGTCAGATAGTCATGGTATCAGTCGGTCCACGCCGCGATCAGACCATCACTCTTCGGAATCCGTTCGGATAGGCTGTAGCTCAGTCCTGTACCATACTCAGACATCACTTACCCCGGGGATATGCATGTGCCATGTATATCCCTGTTTTTTCAACCTTGACATCTATCGCTGAGGAGAATCTTCTTGCTGACACATTCTAAAAAAACCGAACTTGCCAGAGCCATCGGAACCGGGTTGCAGCTTCATCAGTCCGGGCGTTTGCAGGAAGCGGAAAATATCTATCGCAATGTCCTGGCACGGCACCCCGCCAACTCCGAGGCACTTCACCTGCTTGGAGTCCTCTGCCATCAAGCAGGCGATAACTCGCAGGCCGTCAATCTGATTGAGAAGTCCGTCAAAATTTACCCCGGCCCTGCCGCATTCAACCACCTGGGGGCCTCACTCCGGGCTCTGGGACGCTTCGAAGAGGCTGAAAAATCTTATCGCAAAGCTCTTAAGCTGCAACCTGACTTTGCCGATGCCCATTACAATCTCGGCAACACCCTGACCGACCTTACACGACATAAGGAGGCAGAAAAGGCCTATCGAAACGCCCTGGACCTGCGACCGGACTATGCTGAAGCATACTGCAATCTCGGCTCTTTGCTTGTTGATCTTGGTCGTCCCGAAGAGGCTGAAAAAGCCTGTCTACAGGCTCTTGCCTTCCGCCCTGGATACGCCAAGGCTTACTACAATCTGGGGAATGCATTACACATCCTGGAGCGATTCAGCGAAGCGGAACAGGCCTACAACCAGGCCATTAAACTGCATCCGCATTTTGCCGAGGCATATCACAACCTTGGCAATACACTCTTAGACATGAAGCGGCCTTCTGAGGCAAAAGAGGCTTACAGGAAATCTCTCGAACTGGATCCGGGAAAAGCTGAGGTGTACAATTGCCTCGGCAATCTGCTTTTTGATGCCGGACAGAGGGAAGAAGCGATTATCTGTTTCAGACGGGCATTAGAAATAAAGCCGAATTTTCACAGTACCAGAAGCAACCTTGTTTCTCAGCTGCAGCATTTGTGTGCCTGGAGTGAGATTTCTGAATCCGATATTCAGTCCGTGCGCCGGGCGGTACTTGACAGGTCTCCTGACTATAAAGAGCCTGTCATCCCTTTTGTGCTTTTGACATTGCCATCAGTTACTGCATCAGAACAGAGGGCGTGTGCAGAGCGCTGGATGACAAAGGAACTGGCCACTCTGACGCACTGGAAGACTCAATCCGGATTTACATACGGAGAGAACTGTGCAGAGCCTCTCCACATAGGCTACCTTTCAGCAGATTTAAATGACCATGTTGTGGCTCAGCAGATGGTGGAGATATTTGAGCAACATGACAGAAACCGTTACAGAATTTCGGCTTATTCCTGTGCCCCAAGCGATGAGAGCGTGATGAGGAGACGGCTTGAAAAGGCTTTTGACAGCTTTGTCGACATTCATGACTTATCTCTTAAGGATGCTGCCGGACGGATTAATGCAGACAAAGTTGATATTCTTGTCGATCTGACCGCATACACAAAAAACAGCCGCAGTGGACTTCTGGCTCTGCGTCCGGCACCGATACAAATCAATTTCCTGGGATATCCCGGCACGATGGGAGTCGATTTTATAGATTATATCATTGCTGACAGGTTCATCATTCCGGCCGGGCATTTCGGTAACTATTCCGAAAAAGTTCTGTGGCTACCGGACAGCTATATGCCACATGACAGTCAGACTCCCCATCCTGCTGCTCCATCCAGAGCAGAATGCGGACTTCCAGAAGATGCTCTGGTTTTTTGCTGTTTCAATGCACCCTATAAAATCACATCGGATGTATTTGATATATGGTGCCGGCTGTTGCAGGAAACACCTGACAGTATTCTCTGGTTGCGGACCTTCAACCCGACGGCCGAGAACAATCTGAAAAAAGAGGCGGTAGCGCGGGGAGTCGATGTCTCCAGAATAATTTTTGATTCTTTCGTTTCGCGCGAGGAACATTTCGCTCGCCTGCAGTGCGCCGACCTGTTTCTTGACACGACACCATACAATGCTCATGCGACCTGCAGCAATGCTCTCTGGATGGGACTGCCGGTAATTACCTGTTCGGGAGATACGTTTGCATCAAGGGTGGCGGGAAGTCTGCTGACGACAATGGGAGTTCCGGAGTTGGTAACCTACTCTCTTGACGATTATTATGCACGTGCCCGTGAGTTGGCGAATGACAGAAAGAAACTAGGTGATATTCGCGAGAGAATTATCGCAAACAGAGAAACTTCACCCCTGTTCGACAGTGTGAAATTTACCAGAAATCTTGAAGCACTGTACACAAAAATAAATGAAGAGCGTCTTTCAGTTGACTAAAACTCGATATTCGGCCGAATGACCGCCGTCACATTCTGGAAATCCCTGTCTCGCAACGCTCCGGAATATTTTGCAGAATCCTCCCAGATAACCCCGATATCCATCTTGAAGGCAACACCCCATTTTTTTATCGGGAACTTCTTGCCGAGAACGTACTCCTGGCGCAGAAAACGACCATCCTTGGCTGCAAAATCCCAGCGAAAATCAATGGAGCTGTTGTTAAGATAGCTCAGGAAATCAGCGGAGAAATCAAGGTTGCTGCGGCGGAATCCAAGATAAAGAGTATTGGCAATATCCGGATTCTCATGAATTTTTGACCCCAGGCGAAAACTCCAGGACAGCTTATCCTCTTTAAAGACACGCTCCCCTTTCATCTTCCACTCAATCTCCACATTGTGGTCCGGGATCAGAACGTTGCGCTTGATGTGCTGGTTTGAGTAACTGATCATGTAACCCATATAACCCTTGTTGGAGCTGATTTTCTCCTGACCCGGTTTGACAAAGCTGACCATGTCGCCCAGAAAGACCGAAAAAGCATAGGGTTCCTGAAAGCCGGCTGTTATCGCTTCAAGAATATTTAAATCACTGCTGCCCAAATTGAAACCACGATAAAAATCTCGCTGATATTCCTTAAGGGCAACACCCAGGAGCGGCATCGGGAACACCGCCGCCTCCACCAGCATATAGCGAGGAATCAGGGAGTCTATAAAAAGCTTTCTGTAGACTTCCAGTTCGTTGACACCACTGATTTCCGGAATCGGAGCATCAGTCAGGGGAAAATGCAGCGAAACTTCGCTGTAGTAAGGGTCCAGCTCCCAGACAAATTCAGTTTTGGCTTCATTTTTAGCCGGAGGCGCTGCCGCCACCGAAACATCTGTCACGGCCGGAGCAGTTATGGCGGGGTTACGTGAGGAATCAGGCTGGTTTTCGGCAGCCATGGCTGGCTGCATCGAAAGAAGTAGAAACAGGGGGATGGACAAAAACCCGAGCATGCTGACCTTCATGAAACCCTCCTCAGGAGCCTCAACAGACCATCCAGAATAGTCAGTGGATGAGGCGGACAACCCGGAATATATAAATCCACCGGAAGAAATTTGTCAACTCCGTCGTGCACCTGCTTATGTCCGTGATACGGCCCTCCGTCTATGGCACAGGCGCCAGCGGCAATAACCACCTTGGGTGCAGCAATGGCATCCCAGGTTTTAAGGAGAGCAGTTCGCATATTTTCTGTAACCGGGCCGGTGACGTAGATGCCATCGGCATGGCGCGGCGAAGCCACAAACTGGATACCGAAGCGCCCGAGATCAAAACCGATTGTAGAAAGCACGTTGGTGTCGGCTTCACAGGCATTGCAGCCTCCGGCACTCACCTCACGCAGCTTGAAAGAACGTCCGAACAGGGATATCATCTCATCACTCATCGCCCGTGCCAGCCTACGCTCTTCACCTCCCCGCACGACCAGGTCCTCTCGCTTCGAAACGGCCATCTTCTCATCCCGCTCAAATACAATGGCACCCGTCGGACAGGCATGCTGACATTCCGGGCAAAACAGACATTTTCCCATATCCAGAGCAAGCCCGTTAGTGTGGTATACGGCGCCGGTCGGGCACACACCAGTACATATCCGGCAATCATCCGGGCATCTGCTCTGATCAAGTCGGGGGAAACCACGGAACAAGCCTGGCAGAATAGCAGCTTCAGCTGGATACTTTGTTGTGCGGTGTTTTTGACGTACTCTTTCGCGCAGAGCTTTTAACATCCGGCTTCCTTTTGGCAGGTAAGGCTTTAACGCTCTCGTCCAGTTTTTCAGGCTTCAGTTTTTTTCTGCCGGCGGCAGCAGTTTTTTCAGTCGCAGAGGACTTCCCGGCTGCTGATGACATCTGCAGGTACAAACCGGTGCGATAACCGGCATGAGCAGCCACCCCGATTGAGCGGGCCAACTCTTTCTCTGCCTGTATTGCCATTTTTGACAGATTACCTGCAGTCAACGTAAGCTTGTCCGGCAATAGAATTTCCAGAAGCGAAAGCCACTCTGAAAACTCATCAAACCGCTCCTTGTTGAACCACTCCACTCCAGCGCTTTCATGTACCTGCAAAAATTCCCGGCAGGCCGGCGGTGTAAAAACAGATGACGCCCGGGCGGACTGTTCCGATAGAGACAGCAGCGCCGCCAGTAGTCCTGTTTTTGATTTGCCATCCCCACCAATAACACGCCGCAGAGTGCAGTCAAGACCGAACCGTTCCAAAACACCGGCAGGCATATCGCACAACAGAATCCAGCTGACAATCAATCCTTTATAATCTGCCGATTTCAGAAGGTGCCTCACCCTTGCATAAAACGCCTTTGCGTCCGCTGAAGCAGGCTTCATTTCCGACAACGCTGCAATCCGATTAAGTCTGGAGACCATCAAATTAAGCTGATGATCGCGCTTGCTGGCTTTTATCTTAACGTCTGTCAACCTGTACATCTCACTCAGGAAATCTCGCATAGATCCGGTGCAGGAATCATCTTTCTGCACCGCAGCGGCATTCATCCTTACATCAGGGCCTTGCAGTTGCAGGGCACCATTTCGAAGCACCTGTTTAAATGATTCATTCAAATGCGTGTAGCGCATCTGCTTGAGTTCGTCCTCAAGACTCTCAACACCGCGGCCGGACAGCAGCAGACAGAGCCGGCTCCAGCTCCCCTGACTGTCATCCGCTATATTTCTAAAATCTACGAAAACATGGAACTGGTACTCCTTCAACTCAACGTAAAGACCGTTAACATGAATATCACGAGCGCTGCGCAGGTACTCCAGACCCCGAACATGATCCCGAAATGCGCAAAACATCGCATCCTGATCACCAATATCAAGAGCCAGACCTAAGGTCGTCCGGCATATTTCCGGTTCTGCGTCACTCTTTTGAATGTTAATACCGGTCGATCCGCGTATCCTGCCGGAAGTTGTCGAATAGCTGTTGTGATAAAGCACCAGGGCCTTGTGTTCGCCAACCCGGTTGGAATAGGCAAAAACATTCTCATCGACAGTTTCTCCGGCATAGAAATCGTACAGGACAAAATTCTCTGAGCCGGAAAATAACCAGCGGCGGCGCAACAGAGGGAAAATCCACAGCTCGTGACCGCGTACCAGTCCTTCGTCAACCTGTTCATCCCAGTAGGCACGTTTGTACTCCATGCCGTACTTCTCATGGAAACCCTCTATCTGACCATGGCCGATCATCGGAAGACCCGGCATGGTAGCCAGCAGGACGCAGGCGCCGAAATATTTATCCTGCGAACCGAATTGAGCCACTGCGGTCTTTTCATCGGGGTTGTTCATGAAGTTGACAAAGCGCTTTAGAATTTCGTGGTTGAATTCAAGGACGTTTTTTATGGTCGTGCGATACTTGGCATTCTCCTCGGTCTTGATCATGTTCATAAAGGCGCTGTTGTAGACCCGGTGCATCCCCAGCGTCCGGACAAAGTAACCCTCCATCATCCAGAAGGCTTCTGCCAGCAGCAGCGTGCCGGGAGCTTCGACGGCCACACGATCCACAACTTCACGCCAGAACTCGACCGGGAAAACGGCGTCAAACTCCTCTTTGCTCATACCATGTT
>CAZUGI010000095.1:0-11270 GCA_964619855.1 uncultured Geobacter sp.
CTCACCCGGAATGGCACAGGCCTTGAAAAGTGCACGCGCCAGGAAAGGGAGGATAGTTGCGGTTACCGACCGTGAAAGTATCGAGCTGGTGGCCAACACTCCCGGAGCTATAGGGACATCCACTCTTACCCAGATTTCTACAGGGAAACTGCCACTGAAGGTGCTCAATTTCGATGGAGCTATTCCAAATCTGTCCTCACTGTCTAACGGCGGTTATCGTCTGTTCAAACCTCTTTTTATGGTTACGTCTGCCCACAGCACACCTGCCGCCCGACTTTTTTCAGATTTTGTACTCTCAGAAAACGGTACTAGAATTCTGACCCAAAGCGGCAATCTTGTTGTTGAGCATTCAAAGGCAAAATAATCCGGTCTTCGGCTGAAATAATCTTGCCACCTGGCCTACCATCAGGCACCCCTTTGCTTTGATCCGGACCGGTCTTTCAGACCTCAGTACATGGAGCTTTTCGTGACTTTTTCAAGAGCCTTGTTTTTTGAACTAATTCTTCGTTGACATGAAAATGTGTATTATGGTACTAGATTGCCAGAATAACTATTTTTCTGACTTTTTATCGTATATACCGTGATGAGTAACTAGGAGGTCACCATGAATTTTGTACTAACCGATGAGCAGAAGATGATGCAGGATGTTGCCAGAGATTTTGCACAAAAAGAAATCGCTCCCACTCTTAAAGATGACGAAGCGAACCACAGGTTTCGCCCGGAACTGGTTAAAAAGATGGCTGACCTCGGTTTTTTTGGTTGCGCTCTTCCTGAAGAGTACGGTGGTAATGGTTGCGGATTTCTTGAGTCGGTCATTATTGCCGAGCAGCTCGCCATGGTAAGCGGTTCCTCGCGCCTGCCGCTTAATATGCAGAATATCGGCCCGGCCATCACCGTCAATAAATTCGGCACCAGGGAGCAGAAGGAACGCTACATCCCGGCCTGGGTCAAAGCCGAATCGTATGGCTTTTTTGCCATAACTGAACCGAACTCGGGATCGGATGTCGTCAGCATGGGGACTACTGCTACAGATCGTGGCGACCACTGGGAGCTTAACGGTCAGAAAATGTGGATATCCAACGCGCACCTGGGTGATTACGGCCTGGTCTACGCAATGACTGACAAGAGTCAGAAATACAAAGGTATGACCTGCTTTGTCGTCAATCTTAAGGGGAATGACGGCATCGTCACCGCTCCGATAGAAACCAAGCTGGGACTGCACTGCGCTCCTACCGGAGAGATATCCTTCAGCCAGGCCAAAATCCCTAAGGACGCGGTTCTGGGAGAAGTTGGCCAGGGCTTCCAGATCTGCATGTGGCAGCTTAACAACACCCGTATCAGCTGCGCCGCCGGGGCGCTCGGTATCGGTGGTGCCGCCGTAGAGGCCTCCATAGGGTATGCCAACGAGCGGACCCAGTTCGGCAAGAAGATCGGCTCCTACCAGATGATTCAGGCGCAGATCGCAGAAATGGTCGCCGAACATGAGGCCGCGAAGCTTCTTGTGTACCAGGCTGCCTGGCTTAAAGATCAGGGGTTGCCCAACCAGTTCCAGACCTCCATGGCCAAGCTGTTCGCCTCTGAAGCTGCAGTAAAGGCCGCCAGCGACACCATGAAAATTTTCGGCAGTTACGGTTTTTCCACAGAATATCCGGCTGAGCGCATCCTGCGCGATTCCATGTCCCTGCGCACGGTTGAGGGGACCAGCAACATCCAGAAGACCATCATTGCCGGCTTTGCTCTGGGCGATGTGCCCAACCGCTAGTCTACAAGAACATTCATAGAAGGAGTTGCCATGTCACGCAAGCAAACGCCCCTCCGCCCTTATTTCGAGAAAATGGCCGATATCGGCAAGGCCCTGAACGAAGGAGAGATCAAGCGCTCACAGGAAAACGTCGATCTTGTCCGGGAGCAGGAGCAGATACTTGCCCAGGAGAACCTGAGAGTCAGGAACGCCGGAATTCCTGCCAAGAAAGTCCACGAGCGGGGCGGGATGACTATCTACGACCGGCTCGATTATCTGGTAGATCCGGGTACCTGGTGCCCTCTGCATACTCTCTACAATCCGCGTGACAACGAAGAGGGGTGCACCGGTGTCGTCAACGGCATCGGCAAGATCCAGGGAAGGTGGGCGGTTATTATCGGCTTTGACAACAAGGTCATGGCCGGAGCCTGGATTGCCGGCCAATCAGAGAATATCCTGATGGTTACCGACATGGCCAAGCGCCTTAACGTGCCGCTGGTCTGGCTGACCAACTGCAGCGGTGTCAAGCTGATGGAACAGGAGACAGTCTACGCCGGACGTCGTTCCAGCGGCGCTCCTTTCTACCGCCATGCCGATCTGAATCATCTCGGCATACCGATCCTGAACGGCATCTACGGCACCAACCCGGCCGGTGGTGGCTACCAGGGTATCAGCCCGACCATACTGATTGCTCATGACGGAGCAAATATAGCAGTGGGCGGCGCCGGAATTGTCGGCGGCATGAATCCCAAAGGGCACATCGACGTCGAGGCTGCTCAGGCACTCATCAGCGGCACCAAGAACTTTAAGGCCAAAGATCCGGGGCGGGTTGAGACTCACTTCGACCAGACCGCCTATTTCCGTGAGGCTCATGATACCGAGCAGGGTGTTCTGGATGGCATCAAGGATTATATGCGCATGATGCCGGCCTATGACCCGACCATGTTCCGGGTGGCTGTTCCTTCCGCACCAAAATATCCAGCCACAGATCTTAACATGATCCTGCCGGCCAACCAGAAACGTCCCTACGATGCTATACAGATACTGGCCCGCCTGACCGACAACAGCGAGTTCATGGAATACCGCCCCGACTACGGCATTGAGGTGTTTACCGGCATTGCCAAGATAGACGGCTTCCCGGTGGCTTTTATCGGCAACCGTCAGGGGATTTTCCCCGGCTATCCTGAATATGCAAACGGCGCTTATCCGGCTGTAGGCGGCAAACATTATCGTCAGGGACTCATCAAACAGGGTGAGTTCGTCACGCTCTGCGGACGCGACAATCTGCCGATCGTCTGGCTCCAGGATACAACCGGCATCGACGTCGGCGATCTGGCCGAGGAGGCCGAACTGCTGGCGTTGGGACAGTCGCTGGTTTACTCCATCGAACAGACCGAGCTGGCCATGATGTGTGTTGTTCTGAGAAAGGGCACCGCCGCCGCCCACTACATTATGGCCGGTCCTCAGGCCAACAACAACAACGCCTTTACTCTGGGCACGCCGCTGACGGAAATCTACGTTATGCACGGTGAAACCGCTGCCGCCGCCTCCTACGCCCGTCGCCTGGTCAAGGAAGACGAGGCCGGTAATGATCTGACTCCCACTCTGGATAAAATGAACCAGATGATCAAGGACTATCAGGACAAGTCGCGTCCGGCCTACTGTGCCAAGTCCGGTTTTGTAGATGAAATAGTATCGCTGACAGACCTGCGCAAATACATTCAGGCCTTCACCGGCGCCAACTACCAGAATCCAAGATCCATCACGCCGGTGCATCAGATGCTGCTTCCGAGAATTATAAAGGGATAGCTGGTTACCTATCAAATCGAACGGGGTGCAACGAATGAGTAAACATAACAAGCCACTCGGTATCACCGAAGTCGTCCTCAGGGACGCGCACCAGTCGCTCTTCGCCACACGCATGCGCCTGGACGATATGCTCCCGATCGCAGAGAAGCTTGACAGGGTCGGTTACTGGTCGATCGAAATGTGGGGTGGTGCAACTTTCGATTCCTGTATCCGTTTTCTGGGTGAAGATCCCTGGGAACGCCTGCGTGAGCTGAAAAAAGCCATGCCGAAAACTCCCCAGCAGATGCTTTTCAGGGGCCAGAACATTCTCGGCTACCGTCACTATGCCGATGATGTTGTCGAAAAATTTGTAGAGAGGGCCGCAGTCAACGGTATCGACGTATTCCGTGTGTTTGACGCAATGAACGATCCCCGCAACCTTGAAACAGCCGTTAAGGCGGTCATCAAACAGGGCAAGCACGCCCAAGGTTCAATTTCCTACACGGTAAGCCCGGTAGACACGATACCCAAGTGGGTCGATCTGGCGAAACGGGTTGAGGACATGGGTTCTCACTCTCTCTGCATTAAAGATATGGCCGGCCTGCTTTCACCCTACGTTGCCTATGAACTGGTCAAAAAACTGAAGAAGGCGCTTGACATTCCTATCCACATGCAGTGTCACGCCACGACCGGTATGTCTACAGCAACATACGTCAAGGCTGTTGAGGCGGGAGTGGATAATGTCGATACTGCGATATCGTCAATGAGCATGACCTATGGCCATTCGGCCACCGAGGCGTTGGTGGCGATCATGGCGGATACCGAGCATGCCACCGGATTCAATATGGAGCTGCTGCAGGAAATAGCAGACTATTTCACAATCGTTCGCAAAAAGTATGCAAAGTTCGAAGGTTCTCTCAAGGGGATCGATGCACGGATCATTCTGGCGCAGGTTCCGGGGGGCATGCTCACCAACATGGAGAGCCAGCTGAAGGAGCAGAATGCTGCTCACAAGATGGATCTGGTGCTGGCCGAAATACCAAGGGTTCGCGAAGATCTGGGATTCATACCGCTTGTAACGCCAACGTCGCAGATTGTCGGTAGCCAGGCTGTTATTAACATCCTGACCGGCGAGCGCTACAAATCAATGACCAAGGAAACTGCCGCAGTCCTCAAGGGAGAATACGGTGCCACTTCAGCACCGGTCAACAAGGAGCTTCAGGCCAAGGTTCTGGCAGGAGCCGAAGCGATCACCTGCCGTCCGGCCGATCTGATCGAGGCCGAAATGGACAAGCTGACCGCAGAACTGCGCGAAATACTTGCCCAGAAGGGGGTAAAGAATGGCACACACGAGGTCGAGGATGTTCTGACCTACGCCCTGTTTCAGCAGGTGGGGCTCAAGTTTCTTGAAAACCGTGACAATCCCTCAGCATTTGAGCCGGTACCGACCGGTGAAGAGACGGCAGCTCCCAAAGCCGCTCCAAAAGCTTCTGCCGCTGCGGTCAACGTCGGTGATTCCTTTACAGTGACCGGAAGCGGACAGAGTTTTGTCGTACAGGTATCAGCTGTAGGCGGAGCCGCCGCTGCAGCGGTACAGTTGCAGGCGAGTGCCGCTGTTGCTCCGGTCCAGGGAGAGGCGATGGGTTCTCCTCTGGCCGGAAACATCTGGATAGTTGATTGTAAACCCGGACAAAAGGTTGAAGAAGGTGATCTGCTCTTTGTTCTTGAAGCTATGAAGATGGAATACGAGGTCTTTGCACAACGATCCGGCACCATTGCCGAAGTTTTGGTGCAGAAGGGTGACGCTGTTGTTGTAGATCAGCCCCTGTTGACCTTTGTCGGATCGGGTGCGGCACAGATGCTTACCCAGGCCGCAGCCCAAGCTCCCGCTTCCGCACCGGCAACAGTAAAGAACGGGATTACGGCACCGTTAACCGGAAATGTTTGGAAGATAGAGGTCCGTGAAGGGCAGAAAGTGCAGGAAGGCGATCTGCTGCTGATCCTGGAGGCCATGAAGATGGAGAATGAGATATTTGCCGATCGGGATGGAACAGTCGGTCAGCTTCTGGTCCAAGAGGGGAACAGTGTAGAAATTGGACAGGTTCTTCTGACGCTGGTGTAACCGGTTTTTAAATGAAAGAGTCCGGCCAGGAATTCAGCATTGTTGAGGCACACTATCATAACCAGGATCTGGAAACCAGTATACTGGACGCTCTGGCTGCATCGGGCAAGGATATACATAAGCTTACACCGGAAGACCTTGCCCCGTTCGACGAATTCCATATTCGCGGCCGCAAGGCGACTTTGGAACTGGCGCGAGAGCTTGATCTTTCGGCAAGTTCCAGGGTTTTGGATGTTGGCAGCGGTATTGGCGGGCCTTCACGATGTTTGGCGACAGAGTTCGGCTGCAGCGTAACCGGTATAGATCTTTGCGAAGAGTATTGCCGTGTCGCAAATATGCTGGCGGAACGACTAGGGCTTGAATCCAGTGTTTCGTACCATAAAGGCAATGCAGTTGATATGCCTTTTGAAGATGCAACTTTTGATTTCCTCTGGACTCAGCATGCATCGATGAATATTGCCGACAAAGAAGCACTCTATCACGAGATGTGTCGGGTGCTGAAACCGGGCGGTACTCTGGTCCTTTATGATGTTCTTGAAGGTGCTGGAGGGCCGGTTTATTTTCCGGTTCCATGGGCACGTGAGCCATCTGCCAGTTTTCTGATTTCTCCCGGGCAGTTGAGGGATATGCTGGAAAGAACCGGATTCGATATTGCAGTGTGGCGTGATACTACGGAAACCAGTCGATCCTGGTTCCGTCACATGGAAGAGAAAATCCGTGCAGAAGGCACTCCACTGCTTGGCATTCACCTCCTGCTCGGACCGGATTTCCGGATTATGGCCCGGAATCAGATCCGGAATCTTGAAGAAAACCGGATTGCTGTTTTTGAAGTTGTTGCGCGTCGCCCCGAATAAATGGGAAATTACGTAGAAAGTTGAAATCTGCAGGGAGAGTTTGATGGAAGTACCCACGCTTAAAGAGTCATTGCTTGAAGTAGATGCCCGGGTTGCCACCCTGACCTTTAAGCGTCATGATGTTCGTAACGCCTTGACAGGAACCGCTCTGATAGACGATATTCTGCAGTCCGTAGATTGGGTCAACAATGAGAACGGGATTTCAGCCCTTATCATTACCGGAGACGGATCGGCGTTTTGTTCGGGCGGCAACATAAAGGAAATGCTGGCGCAGTCCGACACATTTGCCGGCTCGGTAATTGACATCCAGGACAAGTACCGGCGAGGTATTCAGCAGGTTCCGCTGGCCATGCATAAAGCCGAGGTTCCGATCATAGCTGCTGTTAACGGTCCTGCTATCGGCGCCGGTTTTGACCTGGCCTGTATGTGCGACATGAGAATTGCCTCAAACCGGGCGGTGGTGGGCGAAACCTTTATTAACCTTGGAATCACTCCCGGTGACGGTGGAGCCTGGTTTATTCAGCGCCTGATCGGATATCAGCAGGCGGCCGATCTGGCGCTTACAGGCAGACTGGTAAAGGCCGACGAAGCCTTGAAAATGGGGATCTTTCTGGAGGTTGTCGAGCCTGATGCACTGCTGCCGAGAGCGAGAGAACTGGCCGGGCAGATTGCTGCCAAGCCGCCGCAGGTTGTGCGGCTGACGAAGCGTATGCTGAAGCTGGCTCAGCGCTCGGAACTGCAGGATTTCCTTGATCTCTGTGCCACCTTTCAGGCCATGGCCCATCATACCGAAGATCATCTGGAGGCGGTCAAGGCCTTTGTTGAAAAGCGGGAGCCTGTTTATAAGGGGAAATAGATTATTATTGTGATTAAATTATTGAAAAGCAATTCTGAATAACACAGAGCAACGGAGCAACAGAGAATTCAAAAACTTGCGTGAGAAACATAAACTCAGTAATAAAAGTGAGTCAAAAAACTTTTTCACAGTAAATATATTTCTCCTATTTTACTCAGTTGCTCTGTTGCTCCGTGTTTCAAATACTTTTTTTGGGTTTAATTATTGAGTAAGAGGTATTCCATGCTGATAGTCTGCTGCATCAAACAGGTTCCCGACACAACCCAGGTTCAGATAGATCCTGTCACCAATACGCTCGTTCGTGACGGCATTCCTTTTATCGTCAATCCCTACGATACTCATGCTCTGGAAGAGGCGCTGCGTTTGAAAGACCGCTTCGGGTGCAAAGTTGCGGCCATTTCGATGGGACCGCCTAACGCCGAAGGCACCCTAAAGAAGGCTCTGGCGTTGGGAGTCGACTATGCCATTCTGCTCTCTGACCGTGTTTTTGGCGGGGCTGATACTCTTGCTACAAGCAATGTTTTGTCGGCCGCCATCACCAAACTCCATACTGAAATTGATGAAGTGGGCCTGGTGCTGTGCGGCAAACAGACCATTGATGGTGATACTGCCCAGGTAGGTCCCGGAATTGCCAGTCGACTGGAGTACCAGCAGTTGACTCTGGTTGATAAAATTGTTGACCTCGATCTGCCCGGCAAAAAAATCCGTGTCAGCCGTAAGCTGGAAGGGCGCCATGAGATTGTAGAAGCCCCGCTGCCGGCCATGCTTACAGTAGTCAGAGAGCTTAACCGTCCCCGCTATCCCAAAGTTCCCATGCGGCTTGCCGCTGCCGACGCGGTTGTGGAGGTATGGAACAATCAGGTACTTAAGCTGGATGAGCAGAAGATAGGCCTTAAAGGCTCCCCGACCTGGGTCTCAAAAATTTTCTCACCCGAACGGGACAAAGGCGAGATCATCGGAGATGGGTATGCTGATCCAGAAGGAACTGCAGCACTTTTGATTGAGAAACTGATGGCGAAAGATATGTTACCATTATAGGGCCAAGGGGCCAGGGTCAAGGGTCAAGGAAATAATAATCCTGATTGCCCCTTGCCCCTTGCCCCTTACCCCTCGGAGATTCTATGACCGAACCACAGCCCAAAAAGCCTAAAAAGCCTCGCGGCGTCGCCCAGCTTCTGGAGGGGAAATGCATCGCTTGCGGTGCTCGCTGTCAGAGTGCCTGCCCGGTCAA
This sequence comes from uncultured Geobacter sp., assembly GCA_964619855.1. Lineage (GTDB taxonomy): Bacteria > Desulfobacterota > Desulfuromonadia > Geobacterales > Pseudopelobacteraceae > JACRCG01. The sequence continues at coordinate 8,593 of CAZUGI010000095.1, forward strand.
CTGCATCGAAATGACTGACAGCGGAGAACCGATCATTGAAGCGGCCAAGTGTATAGGCTGTCTGAAATGCGTCAAGATCTGTCCGGCTGCTGCCATTGAAATGTACTTCACTCCCGACGAGCTTAAAATTCTCGAGGAGCTGGCCAAGTCTGCCATCCCTGTGGAGGAAGAGGTTGACGACGAAGCGGCCGCTCTTGCGAAAAAGCTGGATGCCTACCGGGGAGTCTGGGTTTTCATCGAACAGACCGAAGGAGAACCGGCCAGAGTCTCCTGGGAACTCCTGGGTGTCGGTGCCGGCCTTGCGCAGACTCTGGGTGTCGAGCTCTCGGCCCTTGTGATCGGCGAGAACGTCGAGCACCTCTGCGGCGAAGCTTTTGCACACGGCGCCTCCAAAGCATACCTGCTGGACGCCCCGGTCTACAATAATTACCGCACTGAAGCCTATGTCGAAGGGTGTTGCCATCTGATCGAAAAGTGGAAACCTGAAGTTATCTTGATGGGCGCCACCGGCATGGGGCGAGATCTCGCAGGGGCTATCGCAACCCGAGTTGCGACCGGTCTTACTGCCGACTGCACCGGCCTCGCTATTGACGACAAGCGCAACCTGATGCAGACCCGCCCGGCTTTCGGCGGCAACATCATGGCTACCATCATGTGTGACAAATTCCGACCGCAGATGGCTACGGTCCGCCCCAACGTCATGCCGATGCCGGAATACCGAAAGGGTGCGGACGGTACGATTGTACGCGACCCTTTCACCGTACCGGAAGAGAGCATCCTGACAAAAGTTATCGAAATAATTCATGACGCCCACGGCAAGGGTGCGGTCGATATTACCGCTGCCGAATTCATCGTGTCCGGTGGCCGCGGGTTAATGGGCCCTGAGAATTTCAGCATGCTGCAGGAGCTGGCAGATGAGCTGGGCGGTGTGGTAGGTGCCTCCCGCAGCGCCGTGGATGCCGGCTGGATGCCGGGTGACCGTCAGGTCGGCCAGACCGGCAAGACAGTCCGTCCCAAAATATATATCGCCTGCGGCATCTCGGGTGCCATCCAGCATCTGGTCGGCATGCAGGACTCGGACATGGTTATCGCCATCAACCGTGACCGCCAGGCCCCGATCTTCGAAGTGGCCACCTATGGCATTGTCGGCGATCTGTTTCAGGTGATTCCGGCGATAACGAAAACGATCAGAGAAATGAAATCAAGGGTGCAGGGTACAGGGCACAGGGTACAGTGACCCCTTTTCTATACCCTATACCCTGCACCCTTTTTCCAGAGGTTTAAACATGACACCTAATCCGACCATATTCGCTCCACTCCTGATCGCTGCTCTGGCCGTCTTCGCCTGGGGTTGCTGGAAAAGGTTCAGCCTTGTATCACTCGGTCAGACGGAAGACCGTTTTGATAATTTCGGCACCCGTATAGGCGAGATGCTGATGTACGCCTTCGGCCAGAAACGCGTGCTGGCCAAACCGTTCGGCCTCAATCATTTTGTCATTTTCTGGTCTTTTATCATCCTCGTGGTTGCCAATACCGAGTTCATTCTGAACGGGCTTTTCCCTCAGACAATCAAGCTGGTTAAGCTGCCGTTTGCCCTGTACGTGCCATTGGCCTTCATGATCGATATTGCCTCTCTTCTGGCTCTTGCAGCTGTAATCGTAGCCGTAGCGCGACGGATGATATCTCCCCCCTATCCTGAAGCCCGCACCCCCGAGGCATTTTTCATCCTGGGACTGATTGCGGCGCTGATGCTGGCCTCGTTTGGTCTTAATGCCTCCGAGCTGGCGGCATATATGATCAAATCGAAGTCCGATCCGGCCACATTCCTGGCCACCGCCCAAAAGCTCATGCCGATATCGGCCCATGTGGCCGGAATTTTGCCGCAGATGCATCTGGGAATGATCCACACTGTTTCCTGGTGGGTCCACGCACTTGCGCTGCTGGCTTTCATGTGCTACCTGCCGAACAGTAAGCATATGCATATCCTGACCGCCATTCCGAACTGTTTCTTCCGCCGTCTGGAGAAGCCGAACACCCAACCCAGAGAGGATTTTGCGGTTGGCAACAGTTTCGGCATCAGTCAGGTTGACCGCTACAGCTGGAAAGATCTGCTGGACTCCTTCTCCTGCACGGAATGCGGCCGCTGCCAGAATGTCTGTCCGGCCAGTATCACCGGTAAGCCGCTCAATCCGCGCGGCGTGATACACGACATCAAGGTCAACCTGCTGGAAAACGGCAGCCGGCTGAAAAGCGGCGAAAAGCCTGCAACCCCGCTGATCGGTGAAGGGGGCGAGGGGAGTATCTCAGAAGAGTCTATCTGGGGTTGCACAACCTGTGGGGCCTGCATGGAAGCCTGCCCGGTCTTTATCGAACAGATGCCCAAGATCATCCAGCTAAGAAGGTACCTGGTGGAGAGCGAGGCCAGTTTCCCGGAAGAGCTGCTGAACCTGTTCGAGAACATGGAAGGCAGAAGTAACCCCTGGGGCATTGCACCGACCGAGCGATCAAAATGGTGCAGTCAGATCGATGTAAAGATGTTCGATAAGGACACCACGGAATACCTTTTTTACGTCGGTTGTGCCGGTTCTTTCGATTCCCGCGGTAAGCATGTCAGTGTCGCCATGGCACAATGCCGGGCAAGGCCGGTTTATCCCGGGGCATTCCCGGGAAGGATGAAA
>CAZUGI010000096.1:0-4287 GCA_964619855.1 uncultured Geobacter sp.
GGTGGGAGTCAAGCTGCGTGGATTCAATCCCGGCGCCTATTTTTACGAGATTGAAAAATCGGTTGTCTGGCGAGATGTCTATTCCGGTTTTGTAAAATCTTTTTCTTTCGGTCTGATTATCGCCTGGATCGGCTGCTACAAAGGCTATTACGCCGGGCATGGCGCCGAAGGGGTCTCCAAAGCCACAACCGAGTCGGTTGTTCTGACATCCGTTCTGATTCTGGTATGGGATTACTTCCTGACATCGGTGTTGCTCTGACATGATCAGCCTTCGCAATGTTCACAAGTCGTTTGGCGCTCAAAAAGTCCTGAATGGACTGAACCTTGAAATCCCGGCCGGAAAAATCACCGCCATCATCGGCCCCAGCGGCGAGGGAAAGAGTGTCCTGCTGAAACACCTGATCGGCCTTTTGCAGCCCGACAACGGCGATGTTGAGGTCGATGGCGAGAATATCATCGGATTGCGCAGATCACAGCTGAACCGCATCCGCGAAAAATTCGGCATGCTGTTCCAGAACGTCGCGCTTTTTGATTCAATGACGGTTTTTGAGAATGTTGCCTTTCCGCTGCAGGAAAAGACATCACTCCCGTCAGAGGATATCCGGCGGCGGGTGCTTTCCGCGCTGGAGGATGTCGGCCTGAAAAACATAGACAGCAAGTTTCCGGATGAGCTCTCGGGCGGCATGAAAAAGCGGGTCGGCCTGGCCCGGGCGGTAGTGCTCAGTCCGAGTATCATTCTGTTCGACGAGCCGACCACCGGTCTTGATCCGATCATAAAGCGGGCGATTCATCAGCTGATCAAAGACACTCACGAAAAGTTCGGCTTTACCGCCGTGATCGTGTCACACGACATTCCGGAGATATTTGACGTAGCCCAGAATGTGGCCATGCTGTTCCGCGGGGAAATTCTGCAGTACGGCACGCCGGAAGAGATTATCAATTCAGAACATCCGGCAGTCCGGCAGTTTATCAGCGGCAGTCTGGATGGCCCTATCCAGATGATTTAGTGCGAGGTACTATATGAACACAGCAAAACTGGAAATGATGGTCGGCGTATTCATGATTATAGGCATTCTCTGCCTGGGCTACGTTTCGATCAAACTGGGTAAAATGGAGTTGGTCGGAGGAGATTTTTACACTGTCTACGCCGGCTTTGACTCCGTCTCAGGACTTAAGCCGGGGGCGCGGGTCGAGGTAGCCGGAGTCGAGGTCGGAAAGGTCGACCGGATAACACTTGACGCCAAGAGCGGCGACCGAGCGGTGACTTATCTGAAAATCAAGACCGGGGTCAAAATTACGGATGATGTAATTGCATCGGTTCGCACCAGTGGTATCATAGGCGATAAATTTATAAAGCTGAAGCCGGGCGGTTCAGACCGGATGCTGAAAAACAATGATCAGATTCGCGAAACCGAGTCCGCAATCGACATCGAAGAACTGGTCAGCAAATTTATCCACGGAAAGGTTTGATAACAGGATTCCGTATAATGAGAACTACACTTTTTGGAATAGTGCTGGCTGGCACACTCTCTGTACTTTCAGTAGCCGCCATTGCGGCTGATGATCCCTCAAAAGCCAGATTGCAGCTGGGCCTGGACGACTGTGTGCGCATTGCGCTCAAATCAGCTCCGGAACTTGGTGAAGCACAGGCCGATATCGATCACACTTCCAGCCGGCTTGATGAAGCCAAGTCGTATCGCTATCCGCAGGTAGAAGTACTGACTCTGTTCGGCCCGGCACCTCAGGCGCGCAGGCAGGATGTTTCACCGGTGATCGCTACCGACAAGACTTTTAAGTTCAACGAAATGACCTGGTTCAGCAGCGCTGATGCAACGATAATTCAGCCGCTCTATACCTTCGGCAAGATATCCGAGAACATGAAGGCCGCCACTCACGGAATTCAGGTTGAGCGTTCCCGGAAAGATCAGCGGGCCAATGAAGTTGCCCTCAAGGTGAAGGAGTATTATTTCGGCCTGATGCTGGCACGCGAGCTGAAGGAAGTGGTGCTTGAAGTTCAGGAAACCCTTAACAAGGCTCAGGGTAAAGCACGCAAGATGCTTGACGATGGCGCCAATGGTGTCGAGGAAATTGATCTTTTTAAGCTGGATGCCTTTACCGGCGAAGTAGCCAAATATCTGGAAGAAGCAAAAAAAGGTGAATCTCTGGCGCTGGCGGCCCTCAAGACCCGTCTGGGCCTTCCTATGACGGCCCGGCTTGAAATCAACAGTGGCAGATTGACGCTGGATGACGCCCTGATACCTGAATTTGAAACCTACGTAGCGAAAGCCCGCTCGAAACGCCCGGAATACAGACAGATCGCCGAGGGGCTCAAAGCTCGTTCGGCGCTGGTTGAAGCAGCCCAGGCTAATTATTATCCGGATATATTTCTGGGAGGCCTTTTTTCCTGGGCCTACGCAGAGGATCGCGATCGCATCCGCAATCCCTACGTAAATGATCAGTTCAGGCATCTTAACGGTGGAGTCGCGCTGGGAGCACGATGGAAGCTGGATTTCGGCATCACCGGGGCCAAGGTGGCCGGCGAGAGGGCCCAGTATAACCGCCTGCTCAGCACAAAAGAGTATGCTGACGCCAATATTCCTTTGCAGATCCGCAAGTTTTACCTTGAACTTAAAGAGGCCGAAAACAGTGCTGCAGCCACAAAGTCCGCCTACAGCAATGCAAAAAAATGGGCGGTTACCGCCGTAGCAAACTTTGATTTTGGAATCGGTCCGGCCAAAGAAATTCTGGAAGCTCTGCAGGCATACGCCCGTATGCGGGCCGCCTATTTTCAGTCCGTCTACAACTTCCATGTCGCCAAAGCCAACCTGGATTACGCCACCGGCGAGCCCCCGCTGGAAAGTTCAGGATCTTCTGCCCCCGCTGCTGCGGCAGTTTCGGCAGACGAACCTCCACAGCTGAAAGAACCGCAACCGGAAAAAGGCTCTACCCCGGACAAAATCAATACCCCGACTGTCACGCCGGTTGTAGCAATTCCGGATAATACTCGCGTGACCGAACCTTTTGTTCCGGTTTCTGCTCCGCAAAATGAATCCGTCAGTGTTGCAGTCGCAAGTTATGACAAGAGCAGCGCCGGCATAACGGCAATCGCTTTCGGCAGCAATTACATCGAAATTCAAAGCAATTCTCAGATTCATGATTACAAGCACACCAGGCTGCATATCCCGGAGCGCCTTGCCATCGACATCCCGGATGCAAAATGCAATGTTCCTTCTCAAACCAACTCGGTGCGGCAATTTGGAATAGAAAAAGTACGCATCGGCTGTCACCCCAGACACGTCCGTATAGTGCTGGATTTTTCCGCCGTCAAATCCCCTGCCTATGAGATAACCAGCACGGTCAAGGGTTTGCGCATTTCCACAACACCTGCAATCTAGAGGGAGAAATATATGTTCATGAGAGTAGTAGGCACTTTATTGGCCGGATTGCTTTTTGCTGCACAGGCGTTTGCGGCACCGACCGACGATGTAAAAAAAGTGGTGGACGAAGTTGTCCGGATCGTTTCCGACAAGGATTTGAAGAAAAACGACCAGAAACGTCGACAGGCCCTTAAGAAAACCATCAGTACCGTCTTTGACTATTCCGAGATGGCCAAGCGTTCGCTGGGCAAGCACTGGAATCAGCGGACCCCGGCAGAAAAGAAACAGTTTGCCGAGCTGTTCGCCTCGCTGCTTGAAAACTCCTACGCCTCCAAGATTGAGTCTTATAATGACGAGAGAATTGTCTATCTTAAGGAAATTATGGACGGGGACCACGCTGAAGTTAAATCAAAGGTCCTGACTGCAAAGCGCGATGAGTTTACTCTTGATTATCGTCTCATGAATCAGAACGGCAAATGGCAGGCCTACGATGTGGTTATTGAAGGCGTCAGTCTTGTCTCCAACTATCGCACCCAATTCAACAAGATAATTACGGCGAACGGCTACCCTGAACTGGTAAAAAAGCTTCAGACCAAGACCGAAGAAATTAAGGCGCCTTGAACGCAATACACTGTTTTGTGACCGCTAAATTTTCTTGACACGCTCTTTCCGTGTATGATAAACGACACGGGCAGCAAGTTTCGGAACTTTTTGCAGAACGATGCGAGTAGCATGTTTGACCAGGCTTTGCGGTTTTCCTGCATCAGACTCCTGAAACTTAAGCGGTAAACCACATTCCGGCAATATGTACCGGAGAAAAAAAGGAGGCAGGAAAATGGCACAGGGTAAGGTTAAATGGTTTAACGACACAAAGGGTTTCGGTTTCATTGAGCAGGAAGGCGGAGAAGAC
>CAZUGI010000096.1:4297-11172 GCA_964619855.1 uncultured Geobacter sp.
TCGGCGATTGCCGGTGACGGCTTCAAGTCACTTGCTGAAGGGGACGCAGTTACATTTGATATCACTCAGGGCCCAAAGGGTCTGCAGGCTTCTAACGTTACCAAGAAGTAGTCTCTAAACGTATGAAGAAGTAAGTTAGAGCCCGCTGGTTTCAGCGGGCTTTTTTTGTGAAAGCTGCCGGCTTATCTCTCCGTCTCCTTCCGGAATCAGCGCTGCCGCTCCGGGCGCCGGAAAACACCTCGCCGAACAGAGCAGATGCATCCCCTTCACGGCCAAGCTCCCGCAGAGCTTCCATGACCTTTGCCCGTTCCGACGGCTGGTGCCATAACAGCAGCGCTTTCTGCAGCCCCTTCTCCCTGTCGCTTCTGGCTGCATATACCTTCCGGTCGGTCATCGGATCCAGTCCGGTGTAGAACATACAGCTCGAGATCGTACCTGGTGTCGGGGTAAAATCCTGTACCTGCTCAACCTTAATGCCATATTTTTTAAGAGTCAGCGCCAGTTCCAGCATATCATTCAACGTGCAGCCGGGATGCCCGGATATCAGATACGGGACGACAGACTGACGCCTGCCGAGCCGGTCACTTTCCTCCCTGAAATCGGCCAGAAACTTTTCAAAGGCCTTCCTGCCCGGCTTTCGCATCAGACTGGTGATGTGTTCAGCCAGATGTTCCGGGGCCACCTTGAGCAGGCCGCTGACATGATGCCCCAGTAACTCCCTGAAATAGCCCGGCTGCCGCTCCATCAGGTCATAACGAACCCCCGAAGACACGGCGATATGCTTGACCCCGGCCTGTTTGCGGGCGGCCCTGAGCATGGAGACCGATCGCTTGTCATCGGTCAGCAGATTCCTGCAGACCGATGGAAAGATACAGCTTTCTCTGCAGCAGGCCTTCATGGCCTCACTATCCCCGCAGGAAAGGCCGTACATATTGGCAGTCGGGCCGCCGATATCACTGATACTGCCTCGAAACCAGGATTTGGAGGCCAGCACTCGGATCTCGGAGAGGATCGAATTTTCACTTCTGGACTGTATAGTGCTGCCCTGATGCATGGTTATGGCACAGAAAGCGCAGCCGCCGAAACATCCCCTGTGACTGGTGATCGAGGTTTTAATCTGATCCCAGGCCGGTATTGTTTCGGTGTAGGATGGATGGGGACTCTTTTCAAACGGCAGGGCATAGATGGCGTCCATTTCAGCTTGAGCGAGAGGGAGCATCGGAGGATTGCAGATCAGCATTCGATTGCCGTGCTTCTGGATGACAGTTTTAGCGGACCATGGATTCTGCTGTAGATAGGACTGACGAAAAGCTTCGGCAAATTTTTCCCGGGAGGAGGTTGTCTCCTCACAGGAGGGTATTTCTACATGGACGGTATCGGCTGGTCCGCTGGCAAGATATGCCGTTCCACACACATCACGGATGCCGGGCAATCCGTCCCCTTTCCGCATCCTTTGGGCCACTTCGAGTATGGCCAGCTCGGCCATGCCGTAGATCAGCAGATCAGCTTTGGAATCAAACAGAATCGAGCGCCGTACCTTGTCCTCCCAGAAATCGTAGTGTGCAAAACGACGCAGAGAGGCCTCAATCCCGCCGATAACAACCGGCACGTCCTTATAGGCTTCTTTCAGGCGGGAGGTATAGATAATGGTGGCGCGGTTCGGGCGGGCTCCGTGACGGTTGCCGGGCGTGTAGGCATCATCGTGACGCAGTTTGCGGGCTGGTGTGTAATGCGCAACCATGGAATCCATGGCCCCGGCCGAAACGGCAAAGAAAAGCCGCGGACGACCGAGAACCATGAAAGCATCTTTTGAACGCCAATCCGGCTGGGCAATAATTCCGACCCTGAATCCGTGAGACTCCAGCCAGCGTGCCAGCAATGGGACTCCGAATGCGGGATGGTCGATGTAGGCATCGCCGGAAACAAAGATGATGTCCAATTCGTCCCAGCCGCGCTGCCGGACATCATCCTTGGTTACCGGGATAAACATCTGCGTCACGGAAAGAGCGCCAATCCTTCCAATCCCAACGTTTCTGGAAAACCGCACACCAGGTTCATGTTCTGAACCGCCTGCCCGGAAGCGCCCTTCACGAGGTTGTCGATGGCCGAAACGATAATTACGCGCCCGGTTCTGGCATCCGTGAGCGGCGCGATGTCGCAGAAATTTGATCCGCGCACAGATGCGGTCGATGGCAGTATTCCCTTTGGCAACACCCTGACGAATGGTTCGCCGGCGTAGAAATCCTGATAAAGCCTGACCAGTTTTTCAGTTGTCAGTGCCTTGTGCGGGGTTGCATAGATCGTTGAGAGAATGCCGCGATCCATCGGAACCAGATGCGGAGTAAAGGTGATCTTCAGTTGCGAGCCGGCCAGCAGGGAAAGCTCCTGTTCGATCTCCGGAATATGCCGATGCACGCCACCCACCCCGTAGGCCCGGAAGCCCTCGTTCACTTCGCAGTAGAGGCTGTCTACCTTGGCCGATCGACCCGCTCCGGTAACGCCCGAGGCGGAATCGGCGATAATGCCGACCAGATCGATCATGCCCTTCTTGAGCAGCGGTGCCAGTCCCAGAATGACGCTGGTGGGATAGCAGCCCGGATTGGCTATCAGCTTGGCACCCTTTATCTTTGACCGCCTGATCTCCGGAAGTCCGTAGACCGCTTTCTTCAGATTGGCGGGATTTATGTGCGGCTCGTACCAGGCCCCGTAAACCGCAGGATCGGAAAGCCGGTAATCGGCCGACAGATCGATCACCTTTTTACCCAGTTTGAGGAAAGTCGGAACGACCTCCATGGCCGCCTTGTGAGGAAGGGCGGTAAAGATGATGTCGGCCTTCTCGGCCACCCGTACCGGCTCAAGATTCTCAAGCAGAAGGTCGCAACGACCCAGCAGCGTAGGAAAGACTTCCGATATGCGTTTGTCGGCGCTCTGTTCGGAGGTCAGGCAGGTCACCGCCACCTCCGGGTGACAGTACAGGATCCGTATCAATTCCAGACCGGTATAACCGCTGGCTCCAACAATGGCAACTTTCAGCATGACAAACCTCCTCACAGTTACTGGTGAGCATACGCAAAAAACATCAGAATGGCAAGCAGTTGGCAGTGCGGAGTCTTGAGCGGAGCGCTCATCTCAGCCTGAAATCGGTAAAGAGCATGCGGCAGGAGACTGCAATTGCAAACAGCAGATAAAACATGACTGCAATTGCCGCCAGCCTTCGCTGTAGTGACGGGATAACCTGTTTCAGGCTGGCGCGGCCTGTAAAGGGCATCAGGCACCCAACTCCGATGCCGGCCACGGCACCACCCAGCAGAGCTGCGTAAAGAAGATAGCCAACATAACCGTAATCTCTCTGCAGGATGCAGAAAGGGCAGTGATGGGTTGGCAGCTGATAGAAATATGGACCGATAAATGAGATCAGTGATGCCGCCGAAATTACAAACGTCAAAGTGCATACGGCTGAGAACAGGTAGCCGCTCCGTTCCTGATTATCTATCCCGGAGCGGTAAAAGAGGGCGGCGCTGAAAAGGGTCGCCGCCATGGCGGCAAAGAAGAGCGGCTGCATGATACCTTGGGGCAAGCCTGCCAGCTCTCCGGCGATGCTCCGGCTCTCACTGCTGAACAGACTGCCGCAGCAGGACGTAATCACATCTCCCTTTAGTTGTGAAAAGTATCCGAACTGCAGCAGAGTCTCCAGCAGCAGCAGCATGGACATAATTGCGAGCAATGAATATTTGGCCTTGATAAGCGGATAATCGTAACCCCTGGTATCGGCATAGTTGATAATCAGCCAGACCCCGGCCAGAAGGCAGTTAATCACCTTGAGAATCAGGGTCGGGTAGCCGTTGGCGTTGACATTGAGGGTGCCGGCCGCGCACATGGCGCCACTAAAGAGGGTATGAATATCATCGGCAGTATAGATGTAAAGAAACAGCGAGAGGATCTGGAACAGAAGGGCATAGCTCAAAATGGTGGAGATCAGATACGTGCTTCGCTCCAGCTTCAGCTGAAGTTCACTGCCGCTTGTAAGATCCCACTTATCCAGAATCTGTTTGCCATACCGTCCGGCGTATAGCAGCATACCGCTAATGATCAGTGATGAGACCAGGAGGGCCAGAATTGCGGGATGCTGCATCATAGCGGCTGCTGTATGCCCGTAATCCGGCCGTCCCGCATCTCGACTACACAGTCGGCCAGAGGAGAGTCGTGAACAATCGGGGCGTGACTGGCGATCAGGATCGTTGTACCTCTTTCCTTCAATGCTCCGATAATCTCCATAAATTCGGCCGAAAGCCGGCTGTCCAGGTGAGCGGTGGGCTCATCGGCTATGATTACTGACGGATTGTTGATCATGGCCCGTGCTATCGCCACCCGTTGAAGTTCACCGCCCGAGAGCCACTCCACCGGCGACGCGGCATGCCGCGAGATGGCAAAGAGCTCCAACAGTTCCAGAGCACGCCTCCTGAATGATGACTGACTTTCTCCGGTCGGGTAGGCCGGGAGCATGATGTTTTCCAGCGCACTGATCCCATTGATCAGACTGAACTGCTGGAAGATGAATCCGAAAGTCGTACGTCGTATTTCGGTCAGAAAACGCTCCGGCAGGCTGGAGATGTCAAACCCTTCGGCTGCGGCTCCCTCCGGCATAAAAGCCGTCCGGACGCCACGGAGCATTATGCGCCCCGAACTCGGACGGGCCATGCAGCCAATCAGAGTCAGCAGCGTGGTCTTGCCCGAACCACTCGGCCCCTTAAGGACCGTGAGTCGTCCCGGCGCGATTGTCAGAGTAACGTCATCCACCGCCGTGAACTGGCTTGATTTACCGCTGTTAAAGCATTTAGTCACCTGGGAAAGTTCGATCATGCTATGACCTCATGGCGGAGGCCGGATCCGCCGTGGCCGCCAGCCAGGCGGGAATAATGGTTGCCGCCGTGTAGGGCAGAACCGAAAGAAAGAAGAGCACTGACAGCTGGTAGGCGTCAATGGCCGGAACCAGTCTGAACTGAGGGTACAAGATGGCCCACCCCTTAAGGGCATGCTCAAACAGAGTGGCGGAAAAGAAGAAGACATGACTGTAGGCAAGCACTACTCCGCTCAGAAACGCAGACAGAGAGATAACAATCCCCTCCCAGAATTTGAGCAGCAGCACATCGGAAGTTTCCCAGCCGATCGACTTGAGGATGCCTATTTCCTTACGCTCTTCCGCCGAAAGGCCGGTAGCCTTGTCCCAAGCGAAAATGATAAATGATAGTACCGCCACACTCAGCATGACGATCATCATTCCGCCGCGCCAGTCGAACAATGAGTTGTAGGTCCGCAAAATCTCGCTCTTCAGGATGGGACGTGTATCTGGAAACTGCTCAGCTATCTTGGAAGCCACGGTAACCAATTCGTTGGGATTGGAGATTGTAAGAGCAAGATCTGTGGCAGAGCCTTCGGGGAGGGCAAACATGGATTGAAAGTCAGTGGCCGTCATCAGCACCAGGTCGGATGCCACCAGCTCCGACTCATACGGCAGGATCTGATCCACCTGCAGAAGCAACGGGCCTCTGCCATAAGTCCGGAATGTCATCATATCTCCGGCTTTGATGCGCTGGTTTCTGGCAACACCGCTGCCTATGACAACACTGTCGGGCGGTATCACCCGGTTGTCCGGAACCAGCAGGGTGTAATTGGCGCCGAAAACCGGATCAAAGTAATAACCCCAAAGGCGCGGCACAACTGCGCTGACCCCGCGGATAGCAGAGATCTTCTCGGCATAGCTGACCGGTATCAGGTCATGACGGCCGGCTACCATCCGCTGGACAACCATATCCGGCGCTTCCCTGAGCAGCAGGGCGGCCTCACGCTTAAGGGCCTGAACAAAAAAGATCAGCGAGGCGATGACAAAGACTATCAGCGTATAAACAACCAGCAGAGAAATGTTCTTGGTTTTTCTTCTCAGGAGTGACGAGAGGGTAAAATCCAGAATGTTCCTGTGTCGGCTAAGGGGACTGTGCATGGAGCCTCGCCAAGGATGCGGGGGGCGTTACCATAGATCCGGAAGGAAAATGCTCAAGGGCACCCGGATGATCCTGAAAAGGGGAGTGCAGATCCGCCATTGCCGGGTGACGGGTATAGCGCGCCTCCGTAAACAGACATAGGTCGGTGAGCCGCATCTCCTTCACCAGCCTGGCCCGCATCAGGCGCTCCGCCTGCCCGGCTGCCTGACTGCTGTGTGCATGCAGCGCCATAAAAACACACAGGGTGAGGTTACAGGCTGTAACCAGCAGAAATATTGTGGATCTACGCATGGGGAAACACCCGTTACAGCGACTTCATTAGATTTGCAGAGGATTTTACAAGTTAAATCAAATGCTGTCCATTCCTTTTAAATCCTTTCTTTTCACCGGAAATGGAAGGGCGAGGCAACCATACTGAAGGTGGATGGCACCCCAAGACGCAGAAAGCCCCGGAATTCTCCGGAGCTTTCTTTGAGGCGTAATGATCTGAAGGTGCCTTAGACTCTTGTTACATTCGCGGCCTGAAGCCCTTTCGGACCCTTTACTACATCAAATGTAACACTATCACCCTCAGCAAGTGATTTAAATCCGTCACCTGCGATTGCGGAGAAATGGCAGAAAACATCCTCACCGCTCTCCTGCTCCAAAAAACCAAACCCCTTGCTGTCGTTAAACCATTGTACTGTTCCGTTCGCCATGTCTTTACCTTCTCCTGATAATGCCACTTAGTGTTCCGGGATAATCCGCGGATATTTTTAAAGGTAACAGCTTTATTGTGCATAAGTAAAGCTAATACCGTCACGGCGTGTAATTGAGACAAGAAAAAGGGGAAACCCTTGCGGATTTCCCCTTTAAAACATGCCAGAAAAATAATCC
>CAZUGI010000097.1:0-11111 GCA_964619855.1 uncultured Geobacter sp.
GATTGTAACCGAGCGGGTCACCCTTTTGGATACTATGAAGGGAAAGGAATCCGGGATTGCCGACGTGATCGAGCGTTTCGGCGTCGGGCCGGAACTGGTAACTGACATTCTGGGACTGGCGGGTGATTCATCGGACAATATACCCGGCGTGCCCGGCATCGGTGAAAAAACAGCCGTCAAACTGATTCAGGAGTTCGGCTCTCTTGATCAACTACTGGCACGGGCTGACGAGGTGAAGGGGAAAAATGGCGAGAAGCTGCGCGAATTCCGCGAACAGGCACTGCTTTCACGTCGTCTGGCTACGATAGAATGCAACGTCCCGCTTGTGGTCGATTTGAACTCTCTGATAGCGCGGGAACCAGACCAGGAAACACTCAACATCTTTTTCAAGAAGTTCGGATTTACATCTCTTATAAAGGAGTTGACCGGCAAAGCGACTTTATCTTCTGAAAGCTATCATACCGTTAATACTTTGCCGGAACTTGAGACTCTTGCAGTAAATCTGGAGCAGGCCGGAGAGTTTGCCTTCGATCTGGAGACCACCAGCCTCGACCCGCGACAGGCAGAAATTGTCGGTCTCTCCTTCTCGTACCAGGATCATGAGGCCTATTATATCCCAATGGGGCATGTTATCCGCAGCACCGCTTCCGAAGGCTCACTGTTCGACTCTCTGGCCGTTACCACGCCAGTTCCCGGCCAACTTTCGCCGAAGACGGTACTCGAGCAACTGCGTCCGCTACTGGAGCGGGACGACATCCGAAAAGTCGGCCAGAACATCAAGTTCGACATGCAGGTGCTGGCCAACAACGGCGTCAGCCTGGCCGGTGTCTGGTTCGACACCATGCTGGCCTCCTACGTTCTGAATCCCTCCCGGCAGGGGCACGGACTGGATGCCCTTTCGCAGGAGCATCTCAATCACCGCATGATCAGCTACAGTGAAGTGACCGGCAGTGGTAAAACCCGGAAAAACTTTTCCGAAGTAGACATCGAATCAGCATCGCACTATGCCTGTGAAGATGCCGATGCCACCTGGCTTCTGCACCGGAAGTTCAAACCGCTGCTGGTGGTAAACCAGCTTGACAATCTGTTCCATACATTGGAGATGCCGCTGGTTCCGATTCTGGCAACCATGGAAAATTATGGCGTGGTGCTGGACTCAAAGCTTCTGGCAGGCCTCTCGACCGACTTTGCAAGCCGCATGTCTGCACTTGAAGAGCAGGTTTTCGGACTGGCGGGACAGAGTTTTAACCTGAACTCTCCCAAGCAGCTTGGTGAAGTGCTTTTTGAACAGATGGGTCTGAAAACCGGAAAAAAAACCAGAGGAAAGACCGGTTGGTCGACAGATAACGAGGTATTGACCGAATTGGCGGAGGAGCATGAAATTGCCAGGCTGATTGTTGATTATCGCGGAGTTGCCAAACTGAAATCCACGTATACCGATGCCCTGCCCCGCCTTGTCAGCGCTAAAACCGGACGGGTGCACACCTCCTACAACCAAACCGTCACCAACACCGGACGGCTTTCATCGTCTGAGCCAAATCTACAGAATATCCCGATCCGCTCAGAAGAGGGGCGCCGCATTCGCCACGCCTTTATTGCACCACCGGGACATGTTATCCTCTCAGCAGATTATTCCCAGATCGAATTGCGCGTTCTGGCGCACCTGTCCAGAGACAAGGTCTTCTGCCACGCCTTCGCCAACGACGAAGATATTCACACCCGCACCGCGGCCGAAGTATTCGGGCTGTTCCCGGAAATGGTCACCCCCGAAATGAGACGCCAGGCCAAGACTATCAACTTCGGCGTCATCTATGGCCAGGGGCCCTTTTCTCTTGCAAAACAACTTGGCATTGCCCGCAAAAGCGCCGAAGAGTTTATTGCCACCTACCGCGAGCGACACAGCGGTGCCATGGCCTATCTGGACTCCTGCATCAGACAGGCAGAGGAATCAAGTTTCGTGACCACTATACTGGGCCGCCGTTTGCCGATACCGGACATCAACAGCTCAAATGGCAATGTTCTGGCATTTGCCAGGCGCAACGCCATCAACTATCCGATTCAGGGTTCAGCAGCCGACATCATCAAGGCAGCCATGATCAGAATCGATTGCCGCATACGTTCAGAGCAGCTTCAAAGCCGTCTGATCATGCAGGTGCATGACGAACTTGTTTTCGAGGTTCCTGAAGTGGAGCTGCTGCAGATGGAATTACTGGTCGATCAGGAAATGTCAAAGGCTGTTGAATTACTGGTACCACTTAAGGTCGATATTAGCTACGGAGCCAACTGGAGTGAGGCGCACTAGAAACCACAATCAGCCACCTAGATAAGCATGCAGGACACGTTCGTCTGAAAGTAATTCATGCGATGATCCGGAGAACGTCATCTGACCGGCTTCCAGCACATATGTCCGGTTGGAATGCTGCATGGCTAGTTTAGCGTTCTGCTCAACCAGTAAAATCGTAGTTCCCTCCGCGTTAAGATTGCGGATAATGGAGAATATCTCCAACACAATCAGCGGTGCAAGGCCAAGACTTGGTTCGTCCAGCATCAGTAGCTTGGGCCTGCTCATCATTGCCCTGGCAATTGCCAGCATCTGCTGTTCTCCACCTGAAAGTGTACCTGCAGATTGATCCTTCCTTTCTTCAAGGCGTGGAAACAGCTGAAACATTTTGGAAATATCTTTTTTTATGTCGGCCCGGTCTTTTCGAACATAGGCACCCAGTTCAAGGTTGTCCAGAACACTCTGCCGGGCCAGCACCTGCCGCCCTTCCTGGCTCTGGGCAATCCCCATCCTGACAACAGCATCCGGTGCCAGGCGGGTAATCTCCTTGCCATCAAAATGAATGTTTCCCTCGCGCACCTTCAGCAGCCTTGAAACAGCTCGCAGCGTCGTAGACTTTCCGGCGCCATTGGCTCCGATCAGCGTGACAACCTCACCGGAGTTCACTTCCAAGTCAAGGTTTCGCACCGCCTGAATGGCACCGTAATTGATACTCAGATTTTTCAGTTCCAGTAACGCCATCTACTCAGCTCCCAGATATGCTTCAATCACGGCCGGGTCTTTCTGTACATCAGCAGGGTTGCCAACCGCAATCAACTCTCCGAAATTCAACACTGCAATCCGGTCACACAGGTTCATCACCAACGGCACATGATGTTCGATTAGAAGCACCGTCAATTTGAACTGTTCGCGGATCGCCCGGATAAACTCAGTCAGAGCACGCTTTTCAGCCGAATTCATACCGGCCGCCGGCTCGTCCAACAACAGCACCTGCGGATCAAGTGCCAGTGCGCGGCCGATTTCAAGACGACGCTGGTCACCATATGAAAAGTTTTCTGCCAGCTCAGCGGCACGGTCCGCCAAGCCGATCAGTTTCAGAAGTTCCCAGGCTTTCTCGTCAACCTTCTTTTCCTCGGCACGACTGGCTGGCGTACAGAAAAAACCGCCCCAGAGACCACTGCTAGTTCTGACATGCTGGGCAACCTTAATATTGTCAAGTGCGCTCAGCCCCTTGAAAAGACGAATGTTCTGAAACGTTCGGCCGATCCCCTTTTCTGCAATACGGTGCGGTGGCAGCCCGGTCAATATCTCACTTTGATAACTGAGCGTACCGCTACTGACCGGGGTAAGACCGGTCATCAGGTTGAAAAGGGTGGTTTTGCCGGCGCCATTAGGTCCGATCAACCCGAAAATTTCATCTTCTTCCACCTGGAATGAGACATCATTAACAGCCTTCAGACCGCCAAAGTTCCGGCAGAGATGTTGTGCATCGAGCAATATTTTCATGTATCGTTCCGAGTCAAACCAAGCTTGCGGACGGTGAAGCTCCTTAAATCCCCTAATGTTCCGGCAATTCCTTTAGGCATATAGATGCTGGCGAACACCAATACCAGGCCGTTGATGATCAATCGGGAATCTTTAAGCGGGCGGAGAATTTCCGGTAGCGCCGCCAGCAGGGTGCCGCCGAGAAGGGGTCCCCACATTGAACGGCTTCCTCCGATCAAAACATACGCCAGGTAGGCGATCGAAGCATCAAAGGTACCCTGGCGGGCGTTCCAGGTATTGAGAAAGGGGGCACTCATGGCCCCTACCACTCCAGCCAGAACGGCACCTATCGTAAACGCCAGCACCTTGTAGCGGGTCGGATTGATTCCCATGGCATCAGCAGCCAGTTCATCCTCACGAATGGCCTTGAAAGCCCGTCCCACTCTTGAACGATCCAGCCGATAGCTGAAATACAGCATCAGGATGAGAAGCGGACCGAAAGTCCAGATGTAACTCCAGCGACTCTCGAAAAGCTGCGGGACACCAAAAATTCCGATTGCGCCGCCGGTGATTTCAAGATTCAGGCATATGACACGCAGGATCTCAACAAAGGCGATCGTGGCCAGCGCCAGATAAATTCCGCGCAGTCGCAACGCCGGAACACCAACCAATAGAGCAAGAACGGCACTGATTATTCCGGCAGCAACCCATTGTAAAGGGAAAATGGCCCAGCCGAGCGATTCGCGCAATGGTGCAAAATATTCTAGCGTACCGATGATTGCTGCAACATACCCGCCCAGGGCGTAAAAGCCCGGGCTTGCAAGGCTCAACTGCCCTGACATGAGCGGGTAGTAAAGGCTCATGGCAAGAAGCGCCTGCTGTACCATTGTAACAATCAGAAAACCATTGTTTTGAAGAAAGTCATTCATCATTACACTTTCTGGATTTGTGAGCGCCCGAGCAATCCCTGCGGACGCACCAGAAGTACGATAAACAGGAAGGCGAAGGCAACCGCCTCCTTATAGGCATTGTAGTCAGGCGGCACGAATGCCTCTGCCAATCCGATGACTATCCCTCCCAGGACAGCACCCGGAATGCTTCCCAAACCGCCAAGAACAATAACAGCCAACCCCTTCAATCCGTAGGTCACCCCGAAGTAGGGACCGGCAATCCCGAAACTGGTACCAACCAGAGTACCAGCCAATCCGCCGAGAAGGCCGGACATAAAAAATGTTGTGAGAATTATTTTGTCAACACTTATACCAAGCAGACTGGCAGTCATCGGGTTTTCAGCAACTGCCTGCAGAGCCTTGCCAAGCCGTGTAAAGCTGATGACATAACCAAGCAATGTCAGAATGACCATGCAGACGGCAAAAATGATGACCTGAACGGTTCTGATCACTACAGGCTGCCCTGAAACTTCAAACATTATGGCCGGCTGGATATCTCCGTAAACCTGAGAAGGAAAGGTGTATATTTCTGCACCGACAAGATACTGGATGGCATTGACAATCACCAGAGCCACTCCGAGGCTGCTCACCAGAGCCAGTAAGGAATCGGCTCCCCGTGTCCTTAAAGGCTTGAAGGCGAGGCGTTCAAGCAGAACTCCGACCAATCCGGCCAATACAGCGCCAATCAACAGTGAAATCGGAAACGGAACCTGCAAATCAAGATTGAGCCCGGACAACAGACCATTAATGCCAAACTGCCCAACTGCCAGCGTGTAGGTGAAATAAGCCCCCAGCGTAAACACAGCGCCGTGGGCAAAGTTGATGATCCCCAGAATCGAGAAAACCAGCGTATAGCCAAGAGCAAAGATCGCGTAGACGCTCCCGATACTGATTCCATTAAGCAGATTTTGTATGAATTGAGCTAACGTCATGAAGACAATTCCTTAGGCAAAAAAAGGTCGAGGCCGATACAGAGCTCTAATTTGCTCCTTTCAGCCTCAACCTGGATCATTTCTTATTCTTATTTCACGTAAACATATTTACCTGTCTTGCCGTTTGCGTCCATTTTAATCTTGGCTACATAGAAATTTTCCTGATGGATCTCACCTTCCTGATCAAGGCTGATCTTGCCCAGCGGCGTCATATAGGAACCGGTGCGGATCTGCTTGTTCAGTTCTTCGCGTACCTTGCCAAGATCCTGCTGGGTTATTTTCTTCTTGGTGACCGCTTCAACTTTTTTGAGTGCCTCAACAAAAACCTGCACCGCAGTGAACGTCTGTGCAGTGAACTGGGGCGGCTCTTTTTTGTATTTGGCGCGGTAGTCGTCCGCCATGGCGGCGTTGATGGCGTTTTTAGGATCGGCCGATGGGCTGTAGGCCTGAGCGATCAGGATGCCGTCGCAATACTGGCCGCAAACCGGGAAAATATTAACTGTGTTGAGACCGTTACCGCCGATGATCGGTCCTTTGTAGCCCAGTTGACGCAACTGTTTGACCAGGTTGCCACCGTCTGCTGAGAGTCCTGATACAATCGCCAGATCTACATTTGCGCCCAGAACTGCTGTCACTTGAGAAGTGAAATCAGTGTCTGTAGTCTGAAATTTTTGGATGGTGGCAATCTGAAGCCCCATTTTTTTGACGGTTTCCTGGAAAGTGCCAGACTCTGAAGTATTAAAAGCATCGTTCTGGGCGTACAAAACCGCCACCTTTTTGATACCGGGATGCTCCTTGAGCGCCTGTCTGACTGCATTAGGAGCAACGATGGCAACCGGGGCTGAGACCCTTCCAACGTATTCGCCGATCTGGGGGATCCCTTTAGCTGTATTTGATGGGCCGATTACCGGAACTTTGGCCCGATTGGCGATCGGATCGGCGCTGAAGGCCTGCTGGGAGAGAGTCGGGCCAACAATCCCTACTACTTTGTCGCGATTGATCAGGTTTTGAAAGGAGTTGATGGCACCCGCCTCATCCCCGCCGGTATCCTGGAAAATAAGCTTGAAGGGGGTTCCGTTGATACCGCCATGGGCATTGAAATACTTTTCTGCTATTTTAGCGCCGACAACTTCCTCTTCGCCCAGAAGGGCAACATTACTGGTTTGCGCAACTCCAATGCCGATGGGAATCGGTGTAGCAACATTTTCGGCGCTTGCAGTTCCAGCACAGAGCGTCAACAACATCACCAAAACAGTTCGTTTCACGTTCTACCTCCTGATAATTGGTTTTATTCTACTCTGAAATATGTATGTGGCGTAATGAATATGTGCGAGGTATAGCCCATTAGACAGAATAATGTCAACTTTCATAACAGCGTATCTAAAAACGAAGTGTAGCACATCCATTTCATGCGTTAGAAAATCTTGTTGTCAGATGTATCCCCGTAAAGATCAGTGCCATTCCGATCAGATGAAAAAACTGGATCGATTCTCCCAGAATCACGGCAGATAAAATCACGCCGAAAACCGGCATCAGGTACAGAAAAAGTCCAGCCCTGTTTGGACCTACTTCCTTGACGGCCTGATTCCAGAAGATAAATGCAAGTACAGAAGGGAATAGTGCGACGTACATGATGCTGGAAATGTTGGCAGGATCAAGCCTGAAAAAGCCACCCTGATTCAGCTCCCAGGCGTAAAGCATTGAAAGCGGAATCAGGCCGATGGCAACTATCGATGTGAGAAAGCTCAGAGGATGAATATCTGCAGGTCTCTGCTTCAGTAAGAACGTATAAAAAGCCCAACTGATAACAGCAAGAAGAATCCAGATGTCACCCCGGTTAAACTTCAGAGCCAGAATAACAGCTGGATCGGCGCGGCAGACAATTATCAAAACCCCCGTCAAGGAGATGATAATCCCCAGTGCCTGACGGGAGGATATCGGTATGGCTGCCAGCACGCGCGAAAGCAGTACAATCATTATGGGAATAATTGAGTTTAGCAGTAGCGCGTTTGTTGCTGTTGTTGAATGCAGTCCGATATACACAAACGTATTAAAACAAGAAACTCCCAGAACACCATAGAGAGTCAGGATACGAGCATTTTGTCTAAGCAGCGGCCATTCGGCACGCAAATGTTTAATAGAAAAAGGGAGTAGAATTACAAGTGCCAGCGCCCAACGCCAGAATGCAAGACTGATGGGCGGAATATTACTCTTTACAGCCCGCCCCAGCACAAAATTTCCGGCCCAGAAAAGTGTGGTCAGAGTCAGGAGAAGAAAGGGGTGGGCCTTAATCTGCATATATCAATCACACTCCGGGGATAAGGATGGAGCGGCGGAATTCCGCCTTCTGCGGCGGTCTTTATGCTTGCGCAGCTTTTCAATACGTTTCATCTCGGGGGTGATTTTTCCGGAGGCGGCTTCGATACACTCCAACAACTCGCGGCGGGCCAGGAAGCGATTAAGTGATTGACTGCGCTCCCTCATGCAGGTGACCGATAATCCGGTCGGCTTATGTTTCAGCTGAACACAGCTGGAGGTTTTATTCACATGCTGACCGCCGTTACCGGACGAGCGGACAAAGCTTTCCTCAAAGTCTCTCTCGTTCACCCCCAGCTCAAGCATCTTTAGCCTCAACCAACGGTTCTTTTCTTCACTTACGGCAAAACCGGGCATTTCAATCGTCATTTCCATGCTGCAGCGATTGCCAGCGAAAAAGTGCGGCAAGCGTTTTTGCATCACTTATGCGCCCGTCTAAAGCCATCGCAACAGCCTCCGCCATGGACATCCTGACAACTTCAATATCCTCGTCCACTTCAGGCTGAGCCTGCCCCTGGCAAATACTTGTCGCTGCAAACAAATGAATGATCTCATCAAAAACGCCCGGTGACGAATACACCGAACCCAGAGAATAAAAATTACCGGCGGTCATTCCGGTCTCTTCCAGCAATTCACGGGCTGCACATTCGGCAGGATGTTCACCCGGACTCAGTCGTCCGGCCGGCAGCTCGAGAAGGTTAGCATTTACAGCAGGACGCAACTGGCGTATCAGAGAAACCATTCCGTCATCGTGTATCGGCAGAACTCCGGCACCACCCGGGTGTCGGATAACCTGAAATGTGTGGGTACCGCTTGATCCGATTTCCACTTCCATCTGCTCGATAGTAAAGATCGGTCCTCTGAATATTGTATTTCTATCAGATACATTCACAACGGCGAATCCAGAGCTGCTCTGACGGCTTTAAGCAGAATGTCCGGCGATACAGGCTTCTGAAGCAGACGTTTATCCTTGGCATCAATACCCTCGCGAACCAGAATGTCTGACGTGAAGCCGCTGGTAAACAGGATACGGACATCCGGATTACTCGCCTTTATGATTCGATATGCTTCAACTCCGTTCATGACAGGCATGACTACGTCCATCAACAATAACGCAATACTGTTTGAGCTATACTGCAGTACAGCCTCCTGCCCGTTTTCGGCAGTAACCACCCTGTAGCCGCCATACTCAAGAATCGTTTTAGTGACATCCCTGACAATCGGATCGTCTTCGGCCAGCAGTATTGTTTCTTCAGCGTGCATACCCATCTACTTTCTATTGGAAACAGATAAACAGGTTTAAGATAACGGTATGCTTTCCGGAATCACCGGAGGCAGCAGTTTCGCTTTTGACTATACCAAGAATCGGTCATAATTCAATCAACTTTACATAAAGGACAGAGCGACGGTTGCCCGCTCGACTCTGACGTGATATACACATCACTGTAAAACTGAACGTCATTAAAAACAGGAATTTTTGTGAAGGCACATCTGCTACAACGCTTTTGGGTAACCTTTTCGGTTTACGTGGTCGGCTTCTACGCTTCCGTCCTGAACCGGTTTATCTCCAAGGGCAGCAGCAACATCCCTCAAAGTGGCCCGGTTCTCTTGGCTTCCAATCATATTTCTGCCTATGAAACCATATTTCTCCCCTGGGCAGTCATTAGAAACCACCCATTCCAGATGCTTTGGGCACCAGCCAAAGAAGAGCTCTTTGCAAAGCCCTTCCAACGCATTATCTATTCTTCCTGGGGCGCATTCCCGGTCAAACGCAAGCGCGATGTCAAAGCGAACCGGACATTGAATGACCTGCTGCTGGACCAGAAGGTCATGCTCTTCCCTGAAGGCACCCGTCACAAAGATGGGCGGCTTGGCAAAGGCAACCGCGGTGTCGGAAAGATCATTTATGATACCAGGCCGGTTGTAATACCGACCGCCTTAATCGGCCTCAATCAATGGAAATTTCCAGGTTTTGGTCAACGGGCCATCGTCGTATTCGGCGCTCCTTTGGATTTCAAAGATCTTTATGAGCTGGCGGACTGCAAGGAGACACACAATCTGATAGTAGAAAGAGTCATGCTGGCAATTGCCTGTCTGCTTAAAGAGGAGGGGGCCTATGTCGGTGAAGCCTGAAAAGCAGATCGTGGAAATATTCTGCGATGGGGCCTGCAGCGGCAATCCCGGCCCTGGCGGATACGGCGCCATCCTGCGCTATGGCGGGCATGAAAAAGAGATCAGCGGTGGGGCCAGAGAAACAACAAACAACCGCATGGAACTCAGTGCAGCCATAGAGGCTTTACGACTCTTAACCCGCCCTTGTACGGCAACAGTTACAACCGACTCACAATATCTGGTCAAGGGCATTACTGAATGGATCGCCGGATGGCAGCGCAACGGATGGCGCAACAGTAAAAAAGAGCCTGTTGTTAATCGGGATTTATGGGAGCAGTTATTGGCAGAAACAAAAAAACACAATGTAAGGTGGATATGGGTTCGTGGCCACGCCGGCCACGCCGAGAACGAACGCTGTGATCAACTGGCTAGAGCGGGTATCCCTGAATAAATCAGGAATCTGGATAGACTATTTTGCCACCGGCACCACATCGACCAGAGTAAAACCGAACTTTGGGTGCATAAAGGCATGTGTGTTCGGAAAATTCGAGAACAACCACCCGCTGAAAATGTCAACACCTTTGTCAGAAATTCTAACCTTGACCCCCGGATTTTTTAATTCATTCGAAGAAGAGGTTATTCTGGAGCCTTCCATGACAAAGGAGGGCAGGAACGCTTCAATCGATATTGTAAGATTTGAGGATGGAATGCGGGTTGCACTCCCGATGGGGACCGTATAAATATTTTCTGTTGCCCGGGATTTGTCTATAACCGCAATTTTTACAGCCTTCCAGGCGAGAAAAACTTCCGGCGGAACTACTACCGTTTTTTCTATAGTGGATTGGTGGGAAGGGGTTGCCCTGAATACCGGCGGCTGTTCGCTACTGCCCTGACAGGCAGTCATCAGACATACCATCCCCGCTGCAGTCAGAACCTTCTGTATATTCATGTAAAGGGTCAATGGAATATCCGGCATTAAAATGGCGGAGAGAGAGGGATTCGAACCCTCGATACCGGTTTCCCAGTATACTCGCT
>CAZUGI010000098.1:0-10866 GCA_964619855.1 uncultured Geobacter sp.
GGCGGTGCCGTTGGATACGACCGCAACGAGATTGCCTTTGGCGGTGTATTTATAGGCATCTTCCGGATTCTGCTGGATTGCAAGGCAGGGCTCCGCAACGCCGGGTGAATAAGCCAGCGACAGGTCAGCAGCCGTCTGACACGGTTTTGTGGAAATTACTTCGATCTTGCCTTTGCGACCCATTGAATGATATTCAAGGGCATCCTTAATTTTGGCCATACCGGTCTCCATTTTTAGTTTAAGTTAAAAAAACGTGAATTTGCTTCCTGTATACGTGTAATCTTTTACTGAAATTGAAAAACAATAGTCTTCTTACTATCATGTTGTCAAGCAGTTATTATAGTGTCAGTAAAAATGATTTTATGCCATGGAGTAAATGAATGTCAGAAAGCACAATCGGTATCGATATCGGCGGAACAAACCTGCGCATGGCACTGATTAATTGCGACGGCCGGATTGTCAGCCGCTGGCGAATGCCGAGCATGATAACTGAGGGTCGTGATGCCTTCTGTAGCAGGATCCTGCTAGGAGTTTCTGAAATGCGCTCGGAAGCGAAGGCCTGCAACCTGAGAGTGGCGTCAATCGGTGTGGGTGTGCCGGGCCTTGTTGCCGGAAACGGCCTGATCCATGCGTCAGTCAATATGCGTCCCCTGGATGGTTTCAATCTGGCCGCTTTCCTGAGCGAACAGACCGGTATTCCGGCCGAATGCGGTAACGATGCCAATGTCATTGCACTTGGTGAACAGTTATATGGTGCCGGCCGCGGAAAATCATCTTTTATAGTAATAACAATCGGCACCGGGTTAGGAAGCGGGCTCATTCTGGATGGAAAACTCTGGAAAGGGGTCGGCGGGTTCGCGGCCGAATTTGGGCATGTAACTGTCAATCCGGATGGTGAACAATGTTCCTGCGGCAATCACGGCTGCCTGGAACGGTATGTTTCTGCAGAAGCCTTGATGCGTTCTATTGCGCTGTCGTCACCGGATTTAGCAACCTATCGCCTGGAAGGGGCCGACGAGATCGCCCTGCTGGCACGGAACGGAAACAGCTCTGCCTTGGATGCTTTTGAACAGATGGGTCGCTGGCTCGGGATTGCACTGGCATCATTGTCCAATACACTCAACCTGGAAGCGGTTATTATCGGCGGCGGAGTGGCGGCCAGTCTGGACCTCTTTGAGCCTGTCCTGAGGACAGAGCTGACCAGACGATGTTTCCCAGAGATTTATGCCGGATTGGATATTTGCAAGATAGAGCTAGGAGATGATGCCGGTCTGCTGGGTGCGGCGGCTCTCGCTCACGCATATTTCCCGAATTAAGTCTGTACGCGGTTTTCCGCTTTTCTGGCTGTCAGTAAATTCCTGAATGATAATGTTGTCGGATGGCAGATAAATTATTTGGAGACAATTGTTTACAAAAATAAATTTGTTGGTATTATTGCAACTCGGTTTCGGATAGGCAATCGATCAGATCAATGTGTGATGCTCTGCATTTTTCAGTGACATGCGAAAAGGAGAAGTGACATGAAAAAAGTCCTGTTTCTGGTAATGCTGACAGTGTTTGCAGCCCTTGCAGGTTGTGCAACGCCGCCGGTACGCTGCACTACACCCGAAGACAACCCCAGACATCATTATCTGAGAGGTATGGAGGCTCTGGAAGCCCTTAAGGTTGACCTGGCGCTGGAGAAATTTGATCGGGCCGTCTACTGTGAAGAACAGTTCTCCGCAGCATACTCCGGACGGGCAATTGCCTTTGCGCTCAAGGCCCGTACGCAGGCTGACGCCGGTTTCAAAGGTGTTGATGTAGGCCGTGCATTTGAAAGCCTTGAAAAAGGCCGCAAGACCGCCGAAACTGATAATGACCGCTTCGAGTATCGCGTTGCGGCTGTCAGAGTCCATAATCTGACCAAGGGCAATAAATGGCTTGACGAAGCGGAGGAAGCGTATCGTGAAGCGATGAACCAGAAAGTGGATGAAAAGCTGCTTGACTACTACCAGGGCAAGGAAGCCGCCATGTACTTCATGGGGCTAGCATATCTGGATGGCTCTGAATTCCGCAAGGCCGAAGACAAATTCCGTGACACTCTGGGTGCCCGCAGGGACGGCAAATGGAACGAGCCTGCCGATCGGGCCTGGAAAAAGACCGCCAAGATCGTGCGGGCCATGGGCGGCATAACTGTTGGGGATGTCGGCAAGAAGATTGCGATCAAGGAGAGTGTCAATCGTGGTGATCTGGCAGCCCTTCTGATTGATGAAATGAAACTTGACAAGCTCTTTGCCGGCAGGATACCGGTCAAGTCCAAGATCGATGCCATGCAGGCCGAATTTACTCCGGCAGATGTTATGAACCACCATTTCAAGGATGAGGTTCTGACAATTATGAAGTGGAAAGTGCGCGGTCTGGAGCCTAAGTATGACAACACTACCAAGGCTTACCTCTTCAAGACCGATGATAAAGTACAGCGGGGAGAGATGGCCTTCATCCTTGAAGATGTGCTGATGAAGCTGACTGGTGATGAAAAGCTTGCCACCGCCTTTTTCGGACAGGACCGCTCTCCATTTCCGGACGTCAAGCCGACCTCTCCTTTTTATAACGCGGTGCTTAACATGACCACCCGCAATATCATGGAAGGCGAGCTGTCGGGTGAGTTCCGCATCAATGAACCGGTGGACGGGGCTGAAGCTATTCTGGCGATTCGTGTACTGCAGCAGAGAATAAATATTCACTAACGCGTCACATAAAAACAAAGGAGGTATTCAGTTTATGAAAAAGCAAATAGTTATGGCTGTACTGTTGATGATGGGTTGTGCAAGTCTGGCTTTTGGTGACGAAGTTGATAACCGCTTTAGACAGGCGCGCAAGTACCTGAATGACAACAAAATGACTATCACTACATCCGTGGATCAGGCTTTTACGCAGGATGCAATTCTGGTTGTTGGTGAGGGCGTTCCTAAAAAGGGCACCACGGGCGGACAGCGCCGTTTGACCGCCAAGACGGCTGCCAAGGTCGTAGCCCAGCGCCGTGTGGCTGAGATGCTGGAAGGTGTGGCAATCGTAAGCGAAACTACGGTCAAAGATTCCGAACTGGTTTCTGATGCAATAAAGACTGCTGTTACCGGTTTCATCAAAGGTACTCAGGTTGTGATGGAAGACTGGAACAAAGAGGAAGAGACCGCTCTGGTTATTATCAAGGTCGGTTTGAGCGGGCCAAAGGGTTTTGGTGCCATGATGTACGAAAAGATTCTGACCGAACCCAAGATCAAGAAAGAGCTTGAGAAGCCGGCTTATGTTCCTCCTGCTGATGTTCCGCCTCCGGCGCCGACCGCCCAGGCTTACGACGGGCTGGTTATTGACGCTACCGACTACAGCTTCCGTCCGGCCCTGATCAATCGTATTTTCAACGCCAAAGGCGAAGTGTTGTATGATCCGGCCAAAATCAGCCAGAAGGTTCTGGTTGAACAGGGATGCGGCGAGTATACCAACAGTGTTGACAAAGCCCGTGCCGCTTTGGGTAAGCGTGGAGTGAAAAATCCGCTGGTAGTAAAAGCTTCCGGTACTGTCAGCCCATCTGATCTGCAGGTAGCTGATGCCACGGCGGTCCAGATATTCTCTGCCAATCAGGGCAACGGCTTTATGGCTGATGCGCGGGTTGCATTCGTGCTGAAATAGCCGGCTCATTTTTCTGATCCAAACCCCGCCGACCTGATGCAGGTGGGCGGGGTTTTTTTGTGGGCATGCTTGAAAAAAAACGGCATTAGAGTACAATCACGAAAGTACTGAAATTCAAGGGGGCCATTGCATGGATCGTCGTGATTTTATCAAATCTGCCGGAGCGTTAGCCCTGATGGCCCCTGTGCTGGTCAAGGAGGCACTGGCGGCAGGTAACCAGCCGTTGGTGGCGGTGCCGAAGGGGCCGACTATCCGGCTGTAACCCGCAAGGCCATTAACGCTGTCGGAGGGATGAAACGTTTTGTGAAGGCGGGAGATGTCGTGGTTGTAAAGCCCAACATGGGGTGGGATCGCACAGTAGATCTGGCTGCCAACACGCACCCGCTGGTGGTGCGCGCGGTCGTCGAAGAGTGTCTGGCAGCCGGAGCGAAAAAGGTCAAAGTCTTTGATAATACCTGTAACGACGCTAGGCGCAGTTACGCCAACAGCGGTATTGAAAACGCCCTCAAGGGGATGAAGAATGTTGAGTGCAAACAGATTGAGCCGGAACGCTTCAAGAAAGTTGTTTTGAACGGCCAGTTTTTGAAAGATTGGGAATTGTACGACGAGGCTTTGTCGGCCAATGTTTATATCAATGTGCCGATTGCCAAGCACCACGGTCTTTCCAAGCTGACCCTGGGGCTGAAAAACGTAATGGGAATTATGGGTGGCAATCGCGGCTTTGTTCACCGCAACCTTGATACTGCGCTTGCGGATGTCAACGCACATTTCAAGCCCCATCTGACAATCATTGATGCCACCCGAATCCTGACGGCGCACGGTCCTCAGGGCGGAAACATTGCCGATGTGAAGGTGCTCAACAAGGTGATCGCATCTATTGATACCGTGGCGGCCGACGCTTATGCAACGACTCTCTTCGGAATGAAGCCTGCTGATATCGCGGTAACGGTGGCGGCTCACAAGCGCGGTCTGGGAGAGATGAATCTGGACAGAATCAAAGTGGTGCGGGTGTAGCATTTGAAGATGACTCCGGCCCGTATATCACAGCTGATTTTCCTTGCCATTTTTCTGGTTCTGTTTGTGACAACAGAATATCGTGGCCAGGATGAAATAAATGCCGCGGTCAATTCCTTTTTCAGGGCCGATCCATTGGTGCTGTTCAGCTATCTGCTGGCAGCCAAGTCCTGGACATGGCTGCTGCTGCCGGCTCTGCTGATGACACTGGCCACGCTGCTGCTGGGTCGTTTTTTTTGCGGCTGGATATGTCCTTTGGGTACGATCCTGGATCTGGTGACGCCGGCCATCCGCAAGACGGCTCCGATCAGGGTTCTTAAAGGAAATGCAAAATACTGGCTTCTGGGCCCGCTGTTATCGGCCTCCCTGTTCAATCTCAACCTGAGCGGTCTTCTGGACCCGATTGCCATACTGCTGCGAGGCTTGACGTTTCTGGTTTATCCGCTGCTTGGTTTGACGGTCCGGGAGGGGTGGGTCGATCTTTACCGGCTGGTCGGTGAACATCGCGATGCCCTTGCTCCGGCCTATAACCTGCTGCGTGGCAATCTGCTTCCGTTTCGCGACACGCTGTATCCGCTGGGATTTTTCTCTGCGCTCCTATTATTGGCAGTGATTGCTCTGGAGCGTTACGAAACCCGCAACTGGTGCCGTAACCTCTGCCCGCTGGGAACTCTGCTGGGGTGGCTTGGGCGGTTTTCACCGTTTAATCGAGTTCCTGCCGGTTTGTGTGGTGACTGCGGCCAGTGCCGCGAAATCTGCCCGACTACCTTTGATCAGGGAGTCCTGAAAAAAGAGGAATGTGTTCTCTGTATGGCGTGCGAAAACGGCTGTCCACATGCCAGGATTTCGTTTCGCCCCGGCCGGAAAATGACAGTGAACGGACCTCTGCTTCCCGAGCGGCGGGTGCTGCTGGGCGGAATGCTTGCCGGTCTTCTGCTGGCGGTGCCGGCACGTTTTCGGGCTCCGGAGAAGTCCTCGCGCCTGCTTCGCCCCCCGGGAGTGCGTGATGAGGATGATTTTCTGAAAAAGTGCGTCCGCTGCGGTGAGTGCATGAAGGTCTGTCTGAAAAACGCCCTGTACCCTTCCGCCTGGCAAGCCGGAGTCGAGGGCATCTACACGCCGCTTGTAATTCCCAGATTGGGCTACTGCGAGTATAACTGCACGCTCTGTGGCCAGGTCTGTCCGACCGGTGCCATACCCGACCTGCCGGTTTCGGCAAAAAAACGTGAAGTGCTCGGCAAGGCGGTCTTCGCCAAGGATCACTGCCTCCCTTTTGCAAAGCGGATTGACTGCATCGTCTGTGAGGAGCATTGCCCGATCCCGGAAAAAGCGATCCGCTCGCGGGAGGTAAAAGTGATCGGGTTTGACGGAGTTGTCCGGACGGTCAAAGAGCCGTATATTGTCGAGGAGATCTGCAACGGTTGCGGCATATGTGAATACGTATGCCCCGTTGAAACAAGGGCCGGTGTGGAAGTCTTTGCTGTCAAGAACCGCAGCCCGATTACGGTGACCGGTACAGGTTCGATCCGACCTGACATATCCGGAAGTTCAGGTTACGGTGTCCGGTAAGTTCAGCAAAGATTAGGCCGGTGTCATGCTAAAAACCTTAATGGATTGACTTGCATGCCTGTTTTCAGTACATTGCAGTGCTGTAACAATTAATTTTAACGATTCTGAAAGGCCGGCCATGCAGAAAATACCATTAATACTAGCCAAGGCTGGAATGGTGCTTGCCAGAGACGTTTTCCGCGGAGATGCTCCGAACGGAATGCCGATCTGCGGCAAGGATACCGTGCTTACAGACTCCCTGATTACCCGTCTTGATCATATGGATGTTCAATCTGTCTGCGTGCAGGGACACCCGGTCTGGGAGGAGGGCGAGCTGTCATTTGATGACATGCTGAGAGATCTTGACGCCCGTTTTGAGAAGACCAGACAGGAACCGCTGAATGCCGTTTTGTACGATATCCACAAAGCAAACCTGATTAAATCGATGGAGGGCGAAGGTGGACGACAAGCGGAGTGAACTGAAAAAAATCATACTCGACACCAAGACGCTTCCCACTCTACCAGGGGTCATCAGCAAGCTTAATTCTCTGTCCGACAACGACAAGGCCTCGGTGCAGGAGATGGCAAAAATAGTCTCGTCGGATCAGGTTCTGTCCGCGCGCATCCTCCGCCTTGCAAATTCCCCGTCCTATGGTTTTTATCGCGTATCCACCATATCCAACGCCATGATCCTGCTGGGTGTAAACGTGGTCAAGAGTCTGGCGCTCTCCTCGTCCATTTTTGAGATCATGGAGAAGAACAGCGTGGGTTTGTGGGAGCATTCGCTGGGTGTGGGCGTGGCTGCCAACCTGCTGGCCCGCAGGCTGAAGCTGCCTGAGTGCGAGGAGATTGCCACCGCAGCCCTGCTGCATGATATCGGCAAGGTTATTGTCAGCCTCAAGTGCAGTGAAGCTGAAAGACAGATCCTGAAGCTTGTGAGTGATCGCCGGATTTACATACAGGAGGCTGAGCGCGAGATTATTGATACTGACCACGCTGAAGTCGGGGGCTGGCTTGCAAAAAGCTGGTTCCTGCCTGACAAGTTGAGCGAGCCGATTGCGTTCCATCACGATGTGGCCAGATCAGAGAATCATCGAGTAAAAACCTCAGTGGTACATATTGCCGATGTACTTATCAAAGCCAGCGGATTTGGCAATAGCGGCGATAGCTATGTCCCGAGCATTCAGAAGATAGCATGGGATACGCTGAGGATGAATGAGCAGATACTGTCTGCTGTTGTAGAGGAGATTGAAGACAAACTGGTGGAGGTCAAGAACTTCAGCCTTGAAATGATAGGTTCCTGATGGGCTTTTCAGCAAGAATAACGGTTGTTTCTTCAGATACGCAGCTGGCCTCAAATGTTTTACTGCGCCTTCAGAGCAGAGGGTATCAGGCGGCCTGTCTGCACGACGCCGATTCAGTGCTCGGTGTTTTCTACTCGGATCCACCAGACCTCCTGATCATTGATTTGTCATCAAATCCGGATGCTGCCCTGAATATAGTGTCCACTCTTCGAAGTGACTGTTTTTTCAGCGCCATACCTATTATCGGACTGGTTTCAGAATTTGAAAACGCTTCATTCCGGTGGGAAAGCTGCCCCCTGGACGATTTTATCCATCTTCCCGTTAATTTCAGTGAACTGTTCTGCCGCATAGCCCTCTCGCAGGCCCGCATCAAGAGAATCTTTGATAATAACCCGCTCACAAGGCTTCCGGGCAATACTTCCATTCAGCACGCCATTGAAGATGCCATGGGTAAAGACCTGTCAGTCTGTTACCTGGACATCAACCATTTTAAACCCTACAACGACGTGTACGGATTTACCCATGGAGATGAAGTTCTGCGCATGACCGCCAGGATCATGTTCAATGCCGTCCGTGACTCAGGTGGCGGGTTCTGCGGTCATATCGGCGGAGACGATTTTGTTTGCATCGTCCCTTCTGAACGTGCCAAATCGGTCTGTCGTACGATCATTAAACATTTTGACATGATAATCCGGGATATGTTCGATGAAGATACAAAGATGCGGGGCTTTTATGCCGGCTCAAATCGCAAGGGTGAGAAGGAGGATGTGCCGCTCTTGTCTGTTTCAGTTGCCGTAGTACCGATGGATATGCCCAAACTGCGACATGCGGCCAAGGTGGCGGAGGTGGCAGCCGAGTTGAAAAAGATGGCCAAGGATTCAGTCGGGAGCCGTTTTGTAATCGATCAGCGCAGAACATAAGACCCGGCCGATTTTTATACGTCATTAAAAAAGCGCCCCTTATGGAGGCGCTTTTTTTATATTCTATAACCGAATATCAGTTACATCTTGTGACACTTGCCGCAATCATCCTGAACAGAGAAGGCGTCTTTGCCCTTGTTGTGGCAGGCCCCGCAGGATTTGCCGGCTTCCATGTCGCTCATGGAGGCCTTAAGAGCTCCTGCCTTGAACGGGAATATTTTTGTGTGGCAGTCGGCACACTTGTAATTTTTCAGATGTATTTCGTGGCTGAATGCAGCATCTCCACCAGAGGTCTTGAAGGTGATTACGCCGGTTTTTAGCCCTTTGTGGCACTTGCCGCAATCGCCGCTGGCAGTAAAGGCATCTTTGCCGTTATGACAGACTCCGCAGGAACCGCCTTTGTACATATCTTCCATGGTAGCCTTACCTACGACGGCACGGTATGGGAAAACCTTTGTGTGGCAATCGGTGCACTTGTAAATCTCGAGATGGAATGAATGGCTGAATGTAGCGGCCGTTACACTCTTTAAGTTGAAGGTGACATCCTTCGGTTTCAAGCCTTTATGACAGCGATCACAGTTGGCGGTTACAGCAAAGGCGCGTTTTCCGTTATGGCATGCGCCACAGGTACGCCCCTTTTCCATGGCCGCCATAGTCACACCTTTTTCCTTGGGCGTGATGACTTTGCCGGTATGGCAGCTTTTGCAGGCCCCGCCTGTCTTAGCCATATGAAGCGAATGGCTGAAAACGGCGGTGCCAAGCCCTTTGATCGTGTAAGTTACATCTTTAGGAGATCCTTTATGGCAGCGGACGCAGTCTTTTTCACTGGCGACGCTGAAGGCTTTGACGCCGGTATGACAGGCACCGCAGGACTTGGTTTTCTCCATCTCAGTCATGGTAAAACGTTTACGGTGTTTCAGGCTGAAAATGGCATCATGGCAGACTTTACAGTTATTGTTGTACTTGCTCAGATGGAAGTTATGGTCAAAAACGACCGGGGGAGCATTCTTGAAGTTGAAGGGGACATTCTTGGTTTCAGCTGCCCCGACGGTCAATGCCGACAACAAAAATAACGCAAGGGCTGAAAATGAAATGAATTTCCGCATGGTTCCCGCTCCTTCTGTGTGCAAAATGGCGTTTAAGCCGGACTACTATACAGATGGAGATTATTAGCGTCAATTGGAAAGTGCTGCTCGATGATACTGTGTTGTAAACCCCGGTTTTGCGGTTGATACGATTGATACTGTGTGATATAGGATAACACTATTTTTCCGCTCGGGTGACCATGATGATAATGATAGACCGCCTGATCGAACAGGCTCTTCTGGAAGATATCCACACCGGCGACATAACTACCATGGCGGTTGTGCCGCAGAGCCGTCCTGCCGAAGCCCGCCTGATCGCAAAGGAGGAGCTTGTCGCAGCCGGCTTGTTGATCGCAGGCCGCGTGTTCGTCAGGTTGGATCCGGCAGTGGTATTCAGTCCACGTCTCGCAGATGGAGAGCGCGCCGGCAAAGGTACTGTTTTGGCAACTGTCAGCGGAGATGCAGCCAATCTGCTGATGGGAGAGCGGGTGGCTCTCAATATTCTGCAGAGACTGTCCGGCATCGCTACACTGACTTCCCGCTTTGTAGCCGCAGTTTCCGGTACAAAAACCAGAATTGTGGATACCCGCAAAACCACCCCCGGACTCAGGGAGCTTGAAAAATACGCTGTGCGGGTCGGAGGCGGGATCAACCATCGCACCGGCCTGTACGATGGTGTTCTGATCAAGGAAAACCATATTGTCGCCGCCGGCGGCATAACTGAAGCGATCCGCCGCGCCCGCACCTATATTCCTCACACTCTTAAAATTGAAATTGAAACTGAAACACTGGCTCAGGTTGATGAAGCACTGGCCGCCGGTGCTGACATCATAATGCTTGATAACATGAGTCTTGACGAGATGCGCACGGCAGTTGCCACAATTGCCGGACGGGCACTGGTAGAGGCCTCGGGTGGTGTCAACCTTGAAACTGTGAGGGCTATTGCAGATGCCGGTGTCGATATTATTTCAGTTGGTGCCTTGACCCATTCACCGCGGGCCATGGACATATCCATGCTTCTGGATTAACTACAGATGCATCCCAAAGCCGGTACCATTTTACGTATGTTCCGCGAAGAGGGCGGGTTTGTATCAGGTGAGCAGGTCAGCAGGGAGCTGGGTGTATCCAGAACTGCTGTCTGGAAACATATATCGACGCTGCGTGCTTCAGGTCACTTGATTGAGGCGGTGCCTTCCCGCGGTTACCGGTTGCTTGCTTCTCCCGACCTGCTTGAGGCCGGGTTGATCGTTTCACAATTGAATACGTCGCGAATTGGCACACTCATGGTCTGTCTGCAGCGGACGGCCTCAACCAACTCGGAAGCATTTT
>CAZUGI010000099.1:0-568 GCA_964619855.1 uncultured Geobacter sp.
CCGGAATAAGGCTGTCGCGGATACGCATGACTTCGCGGTCCATGGTAATCTGTTCCACTGAGGAGTGGGCTTCACGCAGAATTGTGCCGCCGGGTGTTTCGTAAACTCCGCGAGACTTCATGCCGACCGAGCGGTTTTCAAGCAGATCAACCCGGCCGATGCCGTGCTGCCCCCCGATATAGTTAAGATGAGCCAACAGCTGGGCCGGAGTCATTTTTTTGCCGTCTACCGCCACAGCATTGCCGTTCTTGAATTCAATCTCCACATACTGAGGCTTGTTAGGAGCCTTTTCAGGCGATTTGGTCAGAACGTACATCTCTTCCGGGGCTTCAGCCCAGGTATCTTCCAGGATGCCCCCTTCAAAAGAAATATGCAGCAGGTTGCGGTCAGATGACCAGGGGCGCTTCTTGATGGTCGGCAATGGAATGCCGTTCTTTTTAGCGTAGTCAATCAAAGCAATGCGGCTGTTCAGATCCCACATCCTCCAGGGGGCTATGACCTTGATGCCGGGATTGAAATGGTAGTAGGCCAGTTCGAAACGGACCTGGTCATTGCCTTTACCGGTGGC
>CAZUGI010000099.1:578-10787 GCA_964619855.1 uncultured Geobacter sp.
CTTGGCGGCGATCTCCATCTGGCGCTTGGCGATCAGCGGGCGGGCGATGGAGGTCCCCAGCAGATAGTGCCCCTCATAGATGGCGTTGGCCCGGAACATGGGGAAAACAAAGTCCCGAACAAACTCCTCTTTCAGGTCATCGATATAGACCTTGTCGGCGCCGGTTGCCAGAGCCTTCTCGCGGATCGGGTCCAGCTCGTCCCCCTGTCCGAGGTCCGCTGAAAATGCCACCACCTTGCAGTCATACTCATTTTTAAGCCATTTCAGTATGATCGAAGTATCCAACCCTCCTGAATAGGCCAGAACGATCTTATTGATTTCCTGCTTCTTTGTTTTTGCCATGTGGACTCTCCTTTGTATTGTGTAGATCGGTTCTTAATTTATCAGGGTGGCCATGATAGCCTTCTGGATGTGCAGCCGATTCTCGGCCTGATCCCAGACGACGGAATTATTTCCTTCGATGACGGAGTCAGCAATTTCCTCCCCACGATGGGCCGGCAGACAGTGCATGACAATACAGTCCGGCTTGGCCAGAGCCAGCAGAGAATCATCCAGGCAGTAACCGGCAAAAGCCTGTTCGCGCTGCTGCTGTTCGGACTCCTGCCCCATGCTGGCCCATACATCGGTGTTCAGTACGTCGGCGCTGGCCACCGCTTCTTTTGGATCGGTCGTCAACGTTATTCTGCCGGGTGCTCTGGCTTGCGCCCAGGCCAAAACATTCGCATCCGGCTCATAGCCTTTGGGACAGGCCAGCCGCAGATCAAAGCCAAAGATAGCGGCCGCCTCGATCCAGGTATTGGCCATATTGTTCCCATCCCCAACCCAGGCGAAGGTCAATCCCTCATAACTTTTTTTGTGTTCGATGACCGTCATCAGATCAGCCATGATCTGACAGGGGTGGAAAAGGTCGGTTAACCCGTTGATAACAGGCACTTCAGAATATTTTGCAAATTCCTCCACAATCGCCTGCCCGTAGGTTCGGATCATGACCCCGTCACAGTAGCGGGCCATGCAGCGGGCTGTGTCCTTGATCGGCTCGCCGCGACCCATCTGGGATGTGCCGGATGACATGAACAGTCCATGCCCGCCCAGATGGAATACACCGACTTCGAAAGAGACTCTGGTGCGGGTGGAAGCCTTTTCAAAAATAAGCGCAACCGTTTTGCCGTCTAGCAGTCTGTGAGGGACCCCCTGCTTCTGCTTCGCTTTCAGTTCGCGCGCCAGAGTCAGCATACTGTACAGCTCAATTTCGGTATAGTCGTGCAGTGCCAGAAAGTGCCGCGCCATCTCTACTTCTCCTCCAACTCGATCTCGGCAAAGATGCCGTCAAGAATGGTGATCATTGCATCAATTTCCTGCTTGGTCACAATCAACGGCGGTACAAAGCGCAGCACCGTGTCGTGTGTTACGTTCAGAAGAACCCCACGGGAATGGCCCTTTTTAACAATATCGGCTCCCGGAATTGAGAGCCCCATGCCGATCATCAGGCCGATACCGCGGACTTCACGAACAAAGGGATATTTTTTCCCAAGCGTTTCAAGCTCTCCCACCAGATAGTCACCGATTTCCTCGGTGCGGTTGAGGATACCCTCTTCCAGAATTGTCCGGACTGTTGCCAGTGCGGCAGCACAGACCAGCGGATTACCTCCGAATGTTGAGCCGTGAGTTCCCGGCACAAAAGCGGCGGCGTAGCGGTCTTTGGCCAGCATGGTGCCAATGGGCGCCCCGCCGGCCAGTGCTTTGGCCAGCGTCATTATGTCGGGTATCACATCAAAATGTTCATAGGCAAAAAGTTTGCCGGTGCGACCCATGCCGACCTGGACTTCGTCAAAAATCAGCAGCAGTCCGTGCTGGTCACAGATGCGGCGTACCTCCTGAAAATAGCCTGCAGAA
The DNA here is from genome assembly GCA_964619855.1 of uncultured Geobacter sp. Taxonomy (GTDB): domain Bacteria; phylum Desulfobacterota; class Desulfuromonadia; order Geobacterales; family Pseudopelobacteraceae; genus JACRCG01. Next base: position 2,472 of record CAZUGI010000099.1, read on the forward strand.
TGGATATTAATCCCGCCTTCGCTCTGAATCGGCTCCAGGATGACGGCGCAGGTGTTGGAGGTTACGGACGCTTCAAGAGCAGCCACATTGTTGAACGGAACATGCTTGAAGCCGTGCAGCAGTGGGTCGAAAAAACGCTGTACCTTCTCCTGGCCGGTCGCCGAAACAGTGGCCATGGTGCGCCCGTGAAAGGAGTCTGCCGCGGTAATGATCTCGTAGCGTTCCGGGCCGAAAGTGTCACGGCTGTATTTACGGGCCAGCTTTATGGCGGCTTCGTTGGCTTCGGCCCCGCTGTTACAGAAGAAGGCCTTGTCTGCAAAAGAGTGGGAACAGAGCAGTTCAGCCAGCTCGATCTGCTGCGGAATCTGATAGTAATTTGAACAGTGGATCAGCTCTGCAGCCTGGTCCTGCAGCGCCTTCACAACTCTGGGATGACAGTGCCCAAGGTTGTTGACCGCCACTCCTCCAAGGAAATCAAGATATTCCTTGCCGTCAGCGTCCCAGAGACGGCTGCCTGCTCCCTTGACCGGAACGATCGGATAGCGTCCATAGGTTTTCATGATGTATTTGTCAGATTTTTCTATCCACTGTGTAGATGTCATTGCTTAAGCTCCTACTGCTGCTTGATTACCCGCACTTTGCCGTCGGCAAGATAACCAGCCTTGCGAAGCTCCTGGAAATAGGCAACATCATTGCTCCAGTCGATAGTGACGTCCACTTTGCCGGTCGCTTTCTCAGAAGCGGCCTGAAGCCTGAACTCATATGTGGCCGGATCGAGTTTTGCGGCCAGTGACTTGTAGTTAAAATCCTCATTGATAAAGAGGATTATGTCTTTGCGCGCCTTGGAAAGAGCCGGTCGGAACACGCCCCCTTCCTGTTTGGCTTTTGCAGAATAGGTGTTGTACTTGCCGTCAGGAGACTCAACAGCCTTGACATATAGGACGACCCTGAACTTCTTTCCTCCATCCTCCTGCGGACCGGCAGCCTCAGGCAGGCAGAGCAGGGCCCACATCGGGCCGGAAAAATCCAGCTCTTTGACTGCGGCCGGCAGTGGTTTGTCGCGGTCGATCTCCTGATTGAAAAATGTCACTGATCCGGGCGTCTTCCCCTTGCAGTGATCAGCGGCCATTGCCGGAATTGATAAAAGTGCTGAAAATATAAACACGAACGCTAACATTTTTTTCATTTGATTGGTCCTTTCGTAATGGCGGTGTGTATTATTTTGTAATCTCAGTTCCGATACCAACATCGGTAAAGATTTCCAGCAGTACGGCATGTTCCATTCGTCCATCGATAATGTGAGCCTTCTTTACGCCTTCCTTAAGTGCGTCAGCACAGCAGATTACTTTGGGAATCATGCCACCGGTGATGGCATCCTCCTCGATCAGTCGATGCAGGTCAGCGACTGAAATGCTCTCCAGCAAGATGCCCTGTTTGTCTTTCACTCCATTAACATCAGTCAGGAGGATCAGTTTTTCAGCATTCAGAGCCGCGGCAACCCGGCCTGCCACCAGGTCGGCATTGATATTGTAGCTTTCACCTTCCGGACCGACACCTATTGGTGCGATGACCGGTATGTATTTTCCGTTTTCCAGCGTTGTAATCAGGTCCGTGTTGACTTTAACAACGTCGCCGACATATCCGATATCCAGCATTTCAATTGTGCCGTCAGCCCCCTGGACCTCCTGCAGCAGTTTCTTTGATAGCAGAAGGGTTCCGTCCTTGCCGGAAAGTCCCACTGCCCGGCCGCCGTGCTGGTTCAGGTACCCCACAACCTCTTTGTTGACCTGACCGGCCAGCACCATCTCAACAACAGCCATTGTCTCGGAGTCAGTTACACGCATTCCGCGCACAAATTCCGAAACTATGCCGTAGCGCTTTAAAGTATCGTTGATCTGAGGGCCGCCGCCATGGACAATAACGGTATTGATTCCAAGTGATTTGAGCAGAACGATATCAAGTGCAAACGACTCCTTCAGTTTTTCGTCTGCCATGGCATGGCCGCCGTATTTAATGACAAATGTTTTCCCGGAAAATCGCCGGATATACGGCAGTGCTTCCATCAGCGTATTCGCTTTTTCAATCAAATGTTTCATCAGATGTTTTCCTGTCAGCCCCGCACACGGGACGATTTCATTCACACAAAAACTATTCCCGGCAAAAAACGCACTAAAAATAAAAACTGCCAACGAAGAGTTCGGCAGTCTACCGTAAATTGGTTAAAATCTCAAAAGTTTATTGCAACGGCAGGCTTATAGTGACTGTTGTCCCGACCCCGGGCTCGCTGTCCAGATTTATGCCTCCCCCATGCTGACGGATAAAATTTCTGGCGTAGAAGAGGCCAAGTCCGAATCCGCGTACCTGGCCGGTGTTGTCCGGGTCGACCTGATAAAACTTCTCGTACAGCTTCGGCAATTCTGCCTGCGGGATACCTATCCCGTTGTCGGAAACGGTGACGCTTACCTCATCGTTGCCAGTAGTCGTGCTGATGGTGACTTTTCCGTTTTCTCCCGAGAATTTGAAGGCATTGTCAATCACTTGCTGGAGTGCGAAGCTTATTTTTACGCGGTCTAGATTCAGAAGCGGCAATCTGCCGGGATTGAAATCAAACATCACCCCATGTTTGTAATGAGCCTCCCCGGATTTCAGAATCAGCTCCGGAATCAGCTCATTTAAATCGAGTGGTTCCCTATGGATTCCTTCATTGCCGATCATGATCTGGCTGAACGACAACAGGTCGGAGACCAGACGGGCGAGGTACGAGGTTTCTTCACTTATTACGGCCACATTCTTCTGGAACTCCTGATCGCTCAGATCATAGACTCCTCGTTGAACATTTTGCAGAAACAGTGAAATGCTGGTTATTGGAGTTCGTAGTTTGTGTGATATCAGTGAAAGAAAGCTGCTCTTAAGGCGATCGGAACGCTTCAGGTTTGCCAACTCCTCTTTCAATGCTTTTCTAGCTAGTGCCTTCTCCACTGAAGTTGTCAGCTGAAGAAGATTGAGGGGTTTATTGATAAAGTCGTCAGCATCCTCTTTTAGGGCATTTAATATGATTTCCTTGTCGGCAAACCCGGTCATGATTACTACAGCCGCATTGGGATCCAGAGACTTGATCTGCCTGAGCAGATCGATACCCGAACCGCCCGGCATCATCACATCTGAAAGAATCAGATCAACATCCTCTTTTTCATAAAGATGCATGGCTTCGGAACATGTGCCGGCCTGCAGAACTCTATAATCTCTGAGCGCCCGCTGGCAGAGGTCACGGATGATGACTTCATCATCAACAACCAGAATGGTGGCCTTGTTTTTTTTATCAGCCAGCCTGTCAGTGTGGGTTTGTGTCATGAATATCACGAGAACCTGGAGAATGTTTGCTGCGAACTACAGATCAGACAGTACCTGAACAGCCCGGGATAATGCATCTGTGATTTTCCCCGAATCAGGGCCACCGGCCTGAGCCAGTTCCGGTTTGCCACCTCCGCTGCCTCCGATAACCGGTGCCAGTTGTTTGATTATATCACCGGCTTTAATTTTTGCACTCAACTCCTTGGTCACCGCGACCAGAAGGGCAGCCTTACCATCTATTGCTGCACCAAGCACAAGGACCCCGCTGCCGATGCGGTCTTTAAGTGTATCAGACAGGTCCCTTAAAGTTTTGACATCCTCAACCTGCACCTGAGCTGCCAGCAGCTTGACTCCTTTTACTTCGACAGTCTGGGAAAGCAGGTCTCCGGAGGCGGCTGCATTGAGTTTTCCCTGAAGAGTTTCAAGTTCACGCTGCAGCTCTTTCTGGCGGGTCAGCAACTTTTCAAGCCGGTCTCGGGCGCCACCCCCTTCGGCCTTGAGCAGAACAGCAATGGCACGCTGTTCATCATCAATCTGATGGATAAATCCAAGTGCTCCAGTGCCGGTCAGCGCCTCTATGCGCCTTACTCCGGCTGCAATGCCGGCCTCGGAGATGATCTTGAACAGCCCGATGTCGCCGGCCGCCCGCACATGGGTTCCACCGCAGAGCTCCATGCTGACGTCACCGACCTTGACAACCCGCACGGTATCTCCGTATTTCTCGTCGAACAGTGCGGTTGCTCCAGCCTCAACCGCTTCGCTGATTGCCATCTGTTTCGTGGAGACCGGATCATTGAGCATGACAAAATCATTAACCAGGCACTCAACCTGCCGAATCTCCGCAGCGGTCATGGCTGAAAAATGGGTAAAGTCAAAGCGCAGACGATCCGGCATTACCAGTGAGCCGGCCTGTTTGATGTGATCGCCCAGCACCTTGCGTAAGGCGGTCTGCAACAGATGGGTTGCAGTATGATTGCGGGCTGTTGCCATGCGCAGCGGCGAGGTAACCGTCAGCTTAACCGCATCGTTGATCCGGATGGCTCCTTCTTTCACGTGGCAGTGGTGCACCGTCAAATCGTTAAACGGCCTGCTCGTCTCAAACACTTCCAGAAGGGCACTTCCAGTGGTGATTGTCCCGGCGTCACCCGCCTGTCCGCCTGACTCGCCGTAAAACGGGGTGGTGTCGACTACAATATCAACCTGATCTCCCGCTGCGGCCGATACTGCTTTAACGCCGTCGCGAACCAGTGCCAGCACATGAGAAGAACCGGTAAGTGCGTCATAACCAATAAAATGGGAGTGAGTGCCACGGTTGTGCAGCTCTTTATACACATCGGCAATGCCGGCGGCACCCGAACCCTTCCAGTGCTCACGGCCCAACTGACGCTGTTTCTCCATGCAGACTTCAAAGCCCGATTCATCGACTGTAAAGCCTTCCGGTGCCACAATATCAGCTGTCAGGTCAACCGGAAAACCGTAGGTGTCATACAACTTAAAGAGAGTCTCCCCTGGAATAACCGTCTTTCCACCGGAACGGAGTGAAGCCACTTCATCATTAAGCATCCCCAGTCCGCGGTCGAGGGTTTCGGCAAAACGCTCTTCCTCTGCCAGAACGACCTTTTTGATATATGTCTCGCGCTCTGCAAGTTCCGGATAGGCAACCCCCATCATTTCACGGACCGCCTCCACCATGCGGTAGAGCAGCGGTTCATTGACACCGAGCATTTTTGCATGACGGGCAGCACGACGCATAATGCGGCGCAGAACATATCCGCGCCCTTCATTGCTTGGCAATGCTCCGTCGCAGATCAGAAAGGTCACGGCACGGCAGTGATCGGCGATGACCCGCATGGAGACGCTGTCCTTCTCGTTAGCTCCATACGTTTTGCCGCTATGCTTTTCAATATGCCTAATAATGCCCTGCAGCAGGTCGGTGTCGTAGTTTGAGTGGACTCCCTGCATGACAGTTGTGATTCGCTCCAGGCCCATGCCGGTGTCGACAGCCGGCTTGGGCAGTGGCGTCATGGATCCATCGGCAGAGCGGTTGAACTGCATGAAAACGTTATTCCAGATCTCCATGTAGCGGTCACAATCGCACCCGACAGCACAGTCGGGGGAGCCACAGCTCATCTCGGGGCCGTTGTCCCAGAAAATCTCGGTACAGGGGCCGCAGGGACCGGTGTCGCCCATAGACCAGAAGTTGTCCTTTTCGCCGAAACGGAAGATACGCTCACGGGGAACTCCTTCTTGCTGATGCCAGATATCAGCGGCCTCGTCGTCATCGGTGTAAACCGTTACGTACAGGCGGCTCTTGTCGAGTTTGAGATCGACGGTGAGAAATTCCCAGGCATAGGCGATGGCCTCTTTTTTAAAATAATCACCGAAGGAAAAATTGCCCAGCATCTCGAAAAAGGTATGATGGCGCGCCGTACGTCCGACGTTTTCAAGGTCGTTATGCTTACCGCCGGCCCTGACGCACTTCTGCGAACTTGCTGCACGGTAGTAGCCCCTGTCCTCGAGCCCCAGAAAACAGTCTTTGAACTGATTCATCCCGGCATTGGCAAACATAAGGGTCGGGTCATTCTTGGGGAGAATTCCTGAACTGGCCACCACCGTGTGACCACGGTCGGAAAAATACTTTAAAAAACGTGCTCTGATTTCTGTTCCGGTCATGATGCCTCTCAAAATATTAAGTACATTTCCTCGTCTTTATACGAGAATTAATTCAGTATGATTCCTCAGCAGTCCTAAGCGCCCGCATGATTGATGAAAATCCGAATCCACGGCGCTGTAAAAAACCGATTACCCGTCGTTTGTCGCGGTCGGTTGCTATAGAAAAGCTAAAATTACTGTAACGACGGGACACGATTGCTCTGATCTCAGACTCTTCGTCAGATTCAGATAAAAGACGTTCCAGAACATCGGCCACCAGATCGGCCTCAAGCCCGCGACGGCGCATCTCCATTCGTAGCCGCGGTCCGTAAAACCGGCCAGTTGACATTGCAGACTCAGCGAAACGTTCGGCAAAACGCCGGTCATCTATCCAGCCTTCACTCTGAAGTCTAAGAATAGTGGTTTCAACATCCGGCTCACCAACTTCGCGAGCGGCCAGTTTAGCTCTCATTTTGACAGCGGAGTAATCTCTGGCCGTCAGCAGGCGCAGTGCGTATTGATAGGCGTGTTCCGGCGTTTGCGGTTTAAAATTTCTCGATCTCAATCTTGTCAGGCTCCGCTGCCGGATCCTCATCCTTGCTCTCAAAATCTTCCCATGAAGCATCGGAAGTGTTCGAAATACCGGACACCTTGAGTGCAAAGTCATCCGGGTTTGAGCTCTGGCGAATGGCCTCTTCGTAGCTGATCAGCTTGTTTGAAAACAGCCTCATCAGCGACTGATCAAAGGTCTGCATGCCGTAGGTGACATAGCCTTGAGCAATGGCATCATTCAATTGCTTGGTTTTGTCCTTATCGTCAATGCACTCTCTGACACGGGCCGAAGCGAGCAGTACCTCCACCGCCGGTACCCGTCCCTTGCCGTCTATTTTTGGAACAAGGCGCTGAGATATTACCGCTTTTATGATGCTGGCAAGCTGGATTCGTACCTGACGCTGATGGTAGGGTGGGAAAACACCGATGATGCGGTTGATGGTTTCAGCTGCATCCATGGTATGGAGAGTCGACATGACGAGATGCCCTGTTTCTGCGGCAGTCATGGCGGTTTCAATTGTTTCATAGTCACGCATCTCACCAACCAGTATGACATCCGGGTCCTGGCGCAAGGCACCTTTAAGGGCGGCTGAGAAGGTGGGCGTGTCGGAGCCGACCTCTCGTTGGCTGATGATGCTCTTGTTGTCGCGGTGCAGGAATTCGACCGGGTCTTCGATTGTAATGATATTGCAGGTGCGCTGATTATTGATGTAGTCAATCATGGCCGCCAGAGTACTGGATTTTCCGGAGCCGGTCGTACCGGTAACCAAAATCAGGCCGCGCTCCTCCTGGCAGATCTTCTTCATGACCGGAGGCAGATTGAGCCCCTCCAGTGTTGGGATAACGAAAGCGATGGAACGAAAAACCATCGCTACCGTACCGCGCTGGCGGTACACACTGACCCTGAAACGCCCCAGGCCGGGTACGGCATACGCCAGATCCACCTCGGAATTTTCATCAAACATCCGCCTCTGACGGTCATTCATCATGGACTGTGCCGTATCGGAAACAAAATCCGGCGACAGACGCTGGGCGTTAGGAATCGGATGCAGGCGGCCGTCGATGCGGACAATCGGTGGAAGGCCGGTTTTAATATGAATGTCCGAACCCTTGGCCTTGAAGGCGATGGTGAGTATTTCGTTCAGATCCATACATTACCTCCGGTTGAAGTATGGCGCTATTGACTACTTATCCTTTTTTGCAGCTTCGGGAACGGGAGCGGAGGCCGGGGCCGGTTTGACCAGCGCCAACAGGGTGTTCTCAATCTCCGCCAGTACTTCAGGGTGCTCTTTCAGCCAAGTCCTCGAATTTTCGCGCCCCTGTCCGATGCGCTCCTTGCCGTATGAGAACCAGGCTCCGCTTTTCTCGACGATGTTCCTCTCGACTGCGAGGTCAAGTACGTCACCGGTACGTGAAATTCCTTCTCCGTACAGAATATCAAACTCAACCTCTTTGAAGGGTGGGGCCACCTTGTTTTTTACTACCTTTACGCGGGTGCGTGAGCCGATTACCTGATCTCCCTGTTTGAGGGTGGCGATCTTGCGGATATCCATTCGTACTGATGCGTAAAACTTGAGTGCATTCCCGCCGGTGGTTGTCTCGGGGTTGCCGAACATTACGCCGATCTTCATCAGAATCTGGTTGATGAAGATAACGCAACAATTTGACTTGCTGATGATGCCGGTCAGTTTGCGTAGGGCCTGGGACATCAGCCGGGCCTGAAGACCCATTTGTAAATCTCCCATATCACCTTCAATTTCC
>CAZUGI010000100.1:0-10778 GCA_964619855.1 uncultured Geobacter sp.
GCGTCAAGAGTTTGCGTTTGCCCTGGAGACCAAGCTTTCGCAACATCGGATGGTACTGCAGGACCTTCTTGCAGTTTCCGAACTGATGGGTCACTCACCGAGAGAAATGGTGCTGATTGGGGTTCAACCCGGCAGCATAGAAATGGATACCGAATTGACCCCTGAAGTGGAGTCACAGCTTGAAAACATGATTGATAAAGTAGTGGCAGAGCTTCTGAAGTGGGGGGTTAAAATGAGTAAGGATCTAAGCCAGTAATTTTTTCATTTCCAACACATTCCCGCCGTTTGCTTTTTTGTAGACTACAGAGTCCATCAGTGATCTGATAATAAACAATCCCCGGCCTTTCTCGTCCAGAGCATCTGACTCCAGACAGGGAGGGGGGACTTTATTCAGGTCAAACCCCTGCCCGCTGTCAAATACCCGGATGGCCAATTCTCCATTGGAAACGTTGATGCGGATCAGCACCTCTTTATCTGGATCGGCTGAGTTGGCATGTTTAATGGCGTTAACAAGGGCTTCGGTCAGTACAATATTAATCTGGCTGGCAAGGTTTTCGCGATCAAATTCGCAACGTTCCAGCTCCTTTGCTACATTTTCGCCAATCTTTCCTATCAGGCTGAGATAGCGGGTCTGGTTTGGTACGGTAATTTCGAGAGAAATATCATTTTTCATTCTGTCCCCGCTTACATTCTCTGCCTGAACAGCAATCTAGCCTTCCAGAGCATCATCAGCAGTCGAAAAAATATCAAACACCCTGTGCAGTCTTGTCAACTCAAACATCGACTTGACCTGAGTCTGCAAACCGGAGAGTTTGATGCTCCCCTGCCGGGTCGATGCATTTTTGAATCCGGAGACCAGAACCCCCAAACCTGAACTGTCGATAAAGCGAACCTCTTTAAGATCGATGATCAGATTAATACTGCCCTCATCAAAAAGTCGATTCATCTCAACTTTAAGATCGCCAGAATTATGAGCATCAAGGCGTTCTTCCCTGACAAAGACGATTATACTGCCGCGGTTGCTTTCGGTTTTCAGATTCATGTCAACTCCCTGTATTTATAGTATTTTCAATGCCACAATAGAAACATCATCCTGCAGTGTCCTTGAGCCGGTAAACTCGATAATCTCTTTATAGAATGAATCTATGATTTCCTTGGCCGACAGATTTACGACCTTTCCGAGATGACCGCAGACCCTCTCTATGCCAAACATCTCACCATTGTGGTCATACGCCTCAGTGAGGCCATCTGTGTAGAATAGTAACACATCGCCGCCCAAAAGTTCAATGAAGCGTTCCTCGAATACAACAGAAGGCTTTACGCCGATTATAAGGCCCTCAGTATCAAGTTCGATGCAGGATGCCTCTCCGACACGCCGGATGAGGGGATGATTATGTCCGGCGTTTGAATAGCTTAGCCTTCCAGTGGCAGAATTATACTTGGCGTAGAACATGGTGATAAAGAGCTCGGCGCGCGTTAAATCATCGTAGAGCTGGCTGTTCAAAGTATTGAGAATGGCACTGGCGCTATGGGACGAATTCACCTGAGCACGCAGCAATGTACGCACTTCAGCCATTATCAGGGCCGCTCCGACACTGTGGCCGGAGACGTCGGCAATCAGCATATCCAGAGTCTGTTCGTTGCGAGGGAAAAAGTCATAATAATCTCCGCCGACATGCGCCGCTGACATGCAGCGACCGGCAATTTCCAGGCCGAAAAACTCCGGAACACTCTCAGGCAGGAGAGAAATTTGAATCTGTTGGGCGATTTCCATATCGCGCGTGACCCTGGCATTTTCCAGGAGAGCCCGCTCTTTTTGATCCCGCTCCCGTACCTTGGCTTCCATTTCCTGGGCTATGGTGACCGCCTGAGCAAGCTGCCCGGCAAGGCTAGTCAGCAGGTTGATGAATTCCTGGGTAAAGAGCCCGGCTATAGACTTTGAAAACAGGGACATGATACCGATGGCCGGCTGTCCTTCTCTCAGAATCGGAATATGGGCGCTGGAAATAATACCTTCCGCCAGAGTGCGTTCCAGCGCAAGCGTATCACCTGCAAGTCGAACATCATTGGAAAAGTGAGGTTTTCTGTCAAAGCAGGCCATATCGCAATACGGTACGCTTTCGACAAACCAGTGATTCTCATTGATGGGGTGCCGGTTTGAGCCCTGATAGCTGGCGACTGAAAGCGTTCCGTCATCGTTTTTAAGCTGAATGATTGCCACGTCGAGTTTGAATTCTTTAAGAAGCAGATTAAGCAGGTCGTTCATGATGATCTGTAGGTCAAGCGTGCGATTTATTATCTCGGAGGCTTTTAAACGGACAAAAAGTGATTCCCGACTTTGATCCAGTGATGTCCTGACGGTGCTGAAGATGTCATAGACCGATTCCATCCTGGATCCCATGTCTGATAAAAAGCTGTCGACAATTGCTCCGGCAGCTGCTGCACCCACCGAGCCGGCCAGAGTTTTTTCAGTGTAGCGCTTAAGATTTGGAAGTTCGAATTCAGGTACGGAGCCCTCTGAATTTATCTCCCGGTCTCCCACATAGTGATGGATTGCCCTCTGAGCCTCGGTTTCGCCAATGAATTTTGTCATCAGGGCAGAAAATTGGGCAATTGAAACTGGTTTTGAGAGACGCTTTGCTTCTTCATGGCTACGCAGGCGTCGTTCGCTCTCAAATGTACCAATGAATTTTCGAACCTGTTCACGCTCCAATTCGGTCTGCTTCAGCAGTATGGAGCAGATTATATAAGCACCGACATTAAACATCATACTCCAGAACAGAGAGTGGCTCCAGAGGTCCATACCTGTCAGTCCAAACAGCGCTGTCGGTTTTAACAGCCCAATTTCGAAAGGGCCATTAGACAGCAGATCAGCCGGAAGCCAGCCGGACTTGCTGGATGACGGAAGTAGCAGAGTGTAAAACCAGGTGATAAATCCCAGCATTATTCCGCAGATGGCACCGGCTTTGTTGCCGCGCCTCCAGTAGAGCCCCCCCAGCATAGCCGGCAGGAATTGCGAGGCTGCCGAAAACGAGATCAGCCCCATATTGACAAGCGTGTAGGAGTCTCCAACGATCTGGTAATAGAAATACCCCAGCATGATGACCAGAAAAATCCCGAAACGTTTCAAATTGATCAACAGAACCGGGAACCAGGGGCGTGGAGTAAGGCGGACTATGAAAGGCATGAAGATATGGTTCAGCAGCATTGTGGAAATGGCCACCGATTCTATCATAACCATGCCTGCTGCAGCGGACAGGCCGCCCAGAAAGGCCAACAGTGCAATTCCGTTATGGCCGGTAAGCAGTGGTATGTTCAGCACAAAGAAATCAGCGCCGCTGCTGCTGCCGGTTGTCAGAATCCCTCCCAGTGCGATCGGCATTACGAAAAGGTTTATCAGGAATAGATACACCGGAAAGAGCCACATGGAGGTTGCTATATGACGCTCATCAGAGTTTTCGATGACCATGACATGAAACTGCCTGGGCAGGAGCATGATAGCCCCCATTGACAGGAACAGCATGGTAAATGTTGGAATGTAATCCTTATTGCCGCTGGTGGTATCAAAGGTGAACAGTCTGGCAAATGCCACCGGATCAAACTCTCTGAAACGTTCAAAAATATCCGTGAAACCGTCAAACAGGCCGTATGTTACAAAGATTCCGACCGCTAAGAGACTGACCAGCTTGACAAGTGATTCGAATGCAACGGCAGCTATCAGGCCTTCATGGCGCTCTGATGACACCAGCCTGCGGGCTCCGAAGATGATGCTGAAGACGGCAAGGACCAGAGCAAGTACCAATCCTGCGGGGATATTGCTCTCTCGGGCTACGCCGGGCAATGTGCCGCCTCCGGAGCTTAATCCGCTGACAAGGTAAAAACTGGTGGAGGCGGCCTTCAGCTGCAGGGCTATGTACGGCATTATGCCCAGAATGGCAATCAGGGTTACAAGCGCCCCGAGCCAGAGAGATTTTCCGTAACGAAGGCTGATGAAGTCGGCAATCGAAGTGATATTGTTCTCTTTGCTGATCTTGACGATGCGTCTCAGCAGGAACAGCCAGGAAAAGGCGGTTAAAGAAGGACCAAGGTAGATCAGGAGAAAGTCTATACCGGTTGTAGCTGCTTTTCCTACGCTGCCGTAGAATGTCCATGAAGTGCAATAAACTGCAATCGACAACGAATAAATTATCGGATTGCTGATGATGCTGCGTCCGGTTACTTTGCGATGGTGAGCATACCAGGCAATTAGGAATATTAGCGCTGTATAGATTGCTGATATGGATGCCGCGTAGGCGACGCCGGTGCTCATGGGGCCTTTTTCTCGTCATTGGAAGGGTTGTGGGAAGTAAAGGCCCGCATGAAAAGGTAAATTACAAAGATTGAGAATGCCCAGCCGAGCGTGAGGTAGATAAACATTAACGGAAATCCAAACAGCGACACAGGCTTGTTGAAGATGTGCAGAAACGGGAACGTCATCATTATGATTCCCATGATGAAAAAAATTATCCAGGATTCCTGCAGCTGGAGGCGATGCATGACCCTGCTGAAAATTTGTTTTACCATCAATCGAGTTCCTCGTAGACCCCGTTGGCAAGCTGTTCGGGTGTTGCTATCGAATTGAGCTGGATAATCCGGCCTTCAGTTCCGGCTGGTGCTTCAAAAAAGTTTTTCTGCTGTTCAAGCAGTTCTGCTCTGCCGTCGGAAATGGAATTCCCCGCAAGATGCCTTGAATCCAACCGTTTTTTTTGCTCATCTTCAGTACAGGTGACCAGCAGAATAAAAAACCGGGCATTATATTTTTTGGCCAGACCGGCAAATTCAGCCCGTTTCCGTGCATCTCCGAAGCTGGCATCAATGATGGTCGAGCGCCCGGCGACAAGCTCTTGCTCAGCAGCCCGCTTCAGTTCCCGATAGGTGCTCACTGTAACAGATTCGGAGTAAAGGCCATGCCCATAGCTTTCATGAACTGTTGTCACGGGTGTCAAGCCGGCAATCTGTTTTCTGACTACATCGGAATTATAGCTGGTTATGCCGAGTTCAAAGGCTAGTTGTTCCGCCAGTGTGCTTTTTCCGCATCCCATTGTACCGCAGGTTATAAAGAGTGTCGGAGGCAGGCGGAGCCTTTCAATATAGCCTCGGGCCAGCCTGAAGTAGCGGATGGCCCGCCGGCGTGCCGATTCCCTGGCTTCCAGGCTTATTCCTTCATCGTTCAGGTGAAAGCTTTCCACTTTGCCGCGGACAACAGCACGGTATACCTTGTAGAAATCTACCAGTTCCAGCAGTTCCTTGTCTCCGGATAAACTGCAGTACGATGTGACAACCGCATCCGACAGATCGCTGCGGCCATGGAAATCCAGATCCATCAGCAGAAAAGCTATATCGGCAGCTGTATCACAGAAGCGGAAGCGTTCGTTAAATTCGATGCAGTCGAAAATACATACCCTGTCATTGAAAAGGCAGATGTTTTCAAGATGCAGGTCGCCGTCGCATTCCCTGATAAAACCCTGCTCTACCCTGTGATTAAAAAGCTCTTGGTTTGTTTCTGTGAACGTTGCTATCCACGAACGTATTACCTCGCGATCGACAGCCGGCAATGTGGTAGCTTCGAACGAAACCAGCTGTTCAAAGTTCTCTCGCCAGTTGTACTGAATTTTGTCCAGCGATCCATAGTCTGAAATGTATGCCGACCTCTGGGCCTCAGCATGGAATCTGCTGACCACGGAAGCCACGTTTTTCATGTCTGCAGCGGTCACTTCCCCGCATTCCACCAATCTGTCCAGCATCCTGTCGGCCGGCAGACGTTTCATCATGACAGCATAATCAATAACCTGTCCGTTGCCGTGAAATGCGGCTCCGGTGTTTGTTTCACGCAGATCTGCAACAGCCTCATAGATATCAGGGCAGAGACGTCGGTTCAGGCGTAACTCTTCGTTGCAGTAAAAGCGGCGGCGATCAATCGTAGAGAAATCAAGAAAGCCGAAATTGACCGGTTTTTTGAGCTTGAAAGCATGTGTATCAGTCAAGAATATCCAAGACACGTGAGTCTGAATCAGTTCAACCGTTGCGGTTGGAACCGGATAGGCAGCAGGTTTCATGAGTGACTTTAATATTTGTGGTGTCATGGTCAGCTCTCAATCCAGTTGAAGCGTACCACCAAATATGGCCTTCCGCAAGCTTCTGGATGCTGGATTCTTAACTGATTTGACTTCTCAGAAGTGTAATAAGTTTACGAATATGCACATGTGGATTTGATTGGCCATTAGATCAGAAAGTTTATCTGGCATTCACCGGTTGAGACTTGATTTTCTAATTGTGGTGCAGATGATTACTAATCTAAGAAAATCGTAGTGGTGGCAGGAAGCTGCGATAGAGTACGAAGTGTAGTTTGATAGACGATCATGCGCCTTCTTCATTGCTTAGTATTTACTTGCGGTTCATGTTTGAATTTCTTGCCTTGTTTACTAAATCCTGTGCCGATTGCTGTGCCCGATTGGCTTGATTTCTTGATTGCTGAGCTGAGTCTGAATTGCGGTATATTTTGGTTTCTGCTTCCGTTTTAATTTTTCTTGATTCAGACTGAGATTCGTAGGCTTCTTTTTGGCGATCCTTCGTGTATCCGTGTATCGCCTCGCGAAATCCGGGAGGCAAAGGATTGCCTTTAAACTGCACACTACCTGATGAAGCCATTCCTGAGTCATTTGGATCGGATGCTTGACTGGAAGTTGATGATCCGCTTGAAGCATGTGAAGCGTTTTGATTTGCTGAATATGAAACATTCTGATTTTGAATATGTTGTGACTTAGAAAGTTTAGAACTATTAGATGGTGTTTCCTTTGGTAGATCCTCTCTTACATTTATCCTGTTTCTGTATTTTTTGGGTACGCTCGACATTTGTTCGGTGAAATGCATTCCGCCGGCGTCATCAACCCACGATATGGTTTCAGAAAAAGCTTTGGGCAAAAAGCCTATAAACAATAAAATCAGTACCGTCATCACTTTAAGCATTATCTGTTTTCACCCTTTTTCTGCAAACTCATAAACTTCATGGTGGCTTCGTTTAAAACTGCTGCTATAGTCATTTCGTGCCTCCATGGTCAGCTTTTCAGTTTGTAGAAGGAGCTAAAAAATCATAAAACTAAAAAGGCACCTGCGTTGGTTTTGCAAGTGCCTGTTTTTATTGGCGCGCCCGGAGAGATTCGAACTCCCGACATTCAGGTTCGAAGCCAAACGCTCTATCCAGCTGAACTACGGGCGCGTAATGCATGCCTTAAAGCGACAGAACAGTATCACCAATAACTGAAAAATTCACGCAAAATCATTTCAATTCCTTCTGATAGCGATCAATAAAACTCTGTACCTGTCTGGCTGTTTCGCTGTTCTTATCTAGTTCCAGATAACGCTTCCAGATTTCGAGTGCTTTTGGAATGCTGTTCAGGTCGAAGGCATGCACATACCCAATGTTATAAAGGCTTTCCAGGTTATACGGATCTATCTCTACTGCTTTCTCAAAATTTGACAGTGCGCTCGTAAAATCGCCTTTCTGTCGGTACATAGCCCCCTGATCATTCAGAACATCAGTATCGTCCGGTTTTAATACGAGTGCCCGGTTATATGCTCCAATAGCCTCTTCGGTCAGATCCGCATCAAAATATGCGTTCCCGAGCAGGCTCCATGCTTCCGGGTTTGACGGTTCCTCAACGGTCCTCTTTGCCAGATCCTGGATCTTCTGCAGCATTTCCGGGCTGGGCTGTTTATTTGAGATGGAATCATTTCCTCCGTCACTTTCAGGAGTCGGGGTTTCCGGTTCTTCATCGGACGTCTCTTCTTCAAGCACCGGGCATATCTGCTGTGCTGCTCTGTCCAGCACCGATCCTGGTATGATTGCATCTGGCTGTGGGTCGCCTTTCAAACGTTTCAAACGTGCCCGGCCGCTGCCAAAAATGTCGATAAGTCCAAGCACGGCACTCTGCTCACTACAATCAACTTCGTAGTATTCCAGATGCGATCGATACCCTTTTTCTCCGTATTCGATTGCCGCTGCCTTTCGCTGCGCATCTCCCAGAGGAGTGAAGCGGAGCCAGACGGCCAGTCTTCCAAGCGGAGTCAGACGGATTGACTCTTTATCCAGCGCGACCTGATGCCTCGAGGTACTGGTAAGTGCCTGCCATTGAACCGCCTCGACCGAACTGGAGAGTGCGCAAAAGGCAATTATCAGTATGGAGGCTTGTGTGAACAGTCTGGTCATAATACCCTCAGGATATCAGCGATGACTTTCATTATATAAACCGATCCTGTTTAGAAAACCAGCAAGTTGTTCTGGAGAGGTGATTGCCGGATGGCATGTTCGGTTGACGCAGATTGAAACCGCTGCCGGGCCTGCAGAATCTTCATGCCTGATTGCCAGATTTGTAATTTTCTGTTGATGGATTTTGCCTAGCAGCCCGTTAAGTTGCGGACAGTTTATTCTGCCTGAGAAAGTAGCAATAACAGGCTCATCATCCAGCATAGACAGAACCGTCAGGGCACCCAGATGCCCTAGCGGATTACGCTCGATCTCCATCAGAATTCCTGCCAGTGCAGACCGTGCGAATTCAATAAATTCAACCCGATCATTGATCCAGGCCAGTCTGAGCAGGACTTCGGCGGTTATGGAAAGGGCCGAGGGAGTGACGCCGTCATGGTCACTTGAAACACGCGTCGGCATCTGTTCAGCATCACTTCCGGTCAAGGTGAACTCTCCGCTGGCGGGATCCCAAAAGAGTCTCAGCATATCCTCTGCAAGACGGGTGGCCGTATCCAGCCATTTTATGTCCAGGGTGGCTTGGTAGAGCTCCAGGATACCGAATGCCAGAAAGGCATAATCCTCCAGAAAAGCAGGGATATCAGACGGGCTGTTAAGATGGCTGCGTAGCATTCTGCCGTCCGGTCGTCGCATGGCGTTCAGGATGAAACCTGCCGCGCGAGCAGCCAGTTCCAGATATTCAGTTTTGTTACACACGATTCCTGCTCTGGCGAGTGCTGCTATCATCAATCCATTCCATGATGTAATTATTTTATCGTCCCTGAGCGGCCTGATGCGACTCTCTCTCTGCTTGAAAAGTCTGCTTCGGAAGCCATCCAACAGTTTTACGATCTCCCCGGCGTCTGCTCCATCACAACGGCAAAAGTCATCCAGTGCCGTCGGAATATTAAGAATATTGCTCCCTTCAAAATTACCTTCTTCGGAGATGTCAAAATAGCGACAGAACAGTTCGCAGTCACTGCCAAGGATCTCTGAAATCTCCTCCCTGCTCCAGACGTAGAATTTGCCTTCAACTCCTTCCGAATCGGCATCCAGAGCGGAGCAGAATGCGCCCCCTGTTGAGCTGAGCTCACGCTCGGCAAAGGTGAAAATTTCATCTGCCATAGTGCTGAAGAAGTGATCGCCGGTCGCCTGAAAAGCCTCAATCAAAACCAGGGCCAGCATGGCCTGATCGTACAGCATTTTTTCAAAGTGCGGTGCCAGCCACACCGAATCGACGGAATAACGATGCAGGCCGCCTCCCAACTGATCCCAGATGCCGCCCCCTCTCATTTTGCGCAGAGTGTGGAGCGCCATTTCCAGAGTATTCGAATCATTCCTGACTCCACGGTTAATCAGCCAGCTGAGATACATCGGCATTGGAAATTTGGGAGCGCTTCCAAACCCTCCGTTCCGACTGTCATATAGCCTTTTCAGCTGCAGGAGAGCTTTTTCTGAAATATTTGAGAAGTCGGGATTCCTTTCCGTCCGGATGCTTTTCCCGATAGAGTTGAGCTCCGTCATAATCCCCTGGCAATTTTTCTCGATCATGTCCGGATTCTGCCTCCAGATCACTGCGATGTTGGCCAGCAGATCCATAAGTCCGCTCATGCCGCCCCGTTTTCTTTTTGGCAGATACGTGATGGCCATGAAGGGCCGCTTATCGGGATTCATGAAAATGTTGAGCGGCCAGCCGCCGCTGCCGCTCAGAAGCTGCGAGACGGTCATATAAAAGTTGTCGATATCCGGACGTTCCTCGCGATCAACCTTAATGCAGACGAAATGGCGATTCATAAGGGCGGCCACCTCGCCATCCTCGAAAGATTCGTGCGCCATGACGTGGCACCAGTGGCATGTGGCATAGCCGATCGAGAGCAGGATCGGCAGATTCTCGGTGCGGGCTCTTTCAAAGGCCGCCTCTCCCCATTCATACCAGTCCACCGGATTTTCAGCGTGCTGCAGCAGGTAGGGGCTACGGGCGAATATCAGACGGTTGAAGCGTTCACCGCCGTCAGCTGGGAGGGTACTTTTGTTCATGGCGGTAAGTTCAGCCAAGTATGCACCAGTGTCAAACTGTTTTCCAGTCATGTTTACTCCAGTCATAAGAACCTCAATCCCCAATCATCCGCGCAAAAAAATCTGCAGCCAGGTCTTTCGGCTCTTCAATGTTTTCGCTCTGGCCACCCGAGGCCCCACTTAGCAGATGTTCCGGTATCTCTGCCAGAAATCGGCTCGGCTTGCGTTGCTCCAATGTACCGTATTTCCGACGCGTCAGACAGCGGGAAATGGTCAGGTATTTCCGTGCCCTGGTAATGCCGACGTAGCAGAGTCTCCGCTCTTCTGCCACGGTCGGATCCTCCTCGATCGAGCGCTTGTGCGGCAGTAGATCCTCTTCCATGCCGACCAGCCAGACATGGCTGAACTCCAGCCCTTTGCTGGAGTGCAGCGACATGAGTGTGACAGCATTTTTGCCGTGCTCCTTGCCGTCACACTCATG
>CAZUGI010000101.1:0-10703 GCA_964619855.1 uncultured Geobacter sp.
CAAAGGGATCCTGGTCAACATCTTCGGCGGCATCATGAAATGCGACGTAATCGCCACCGGCGTTGTAGCCGCTGCCAAACAGGTCGGAATCAAAGTGCCTCTGGTTGTAAGACTTGAAGGAACCAACGTTGACCTGGGTAAACAGATCCTGGCTGAAAGCGGACTTAATATCGTCAGTGCCGACGGTATGGCAGATGGTGCACAAAAAATCGTCCAGGCTGTTGCGGCCTGATAGGAGAGATACGGTATGAGTATTCTGGTAAACAAAGACACCAAAGTAATTACACAAGGCATCACAGGATCGGTCGGCCTCTTTCACGCACAGGGCGCCCGTGACTACGGCACGCTGATGGTTGGCGGGGTAACGCCCGGCAAAGGTGGAACCACAGTTGACGGATTCCCGGTCTACAACACGGTGGCAGAAGCCGTCAAAAACACCGGAGCAACCGCATCAGTAATCTATGTACCGCCACCCTATGCCGCCGACTCCATCATGGAAGCGGTTGACGCCGGTCTGGAACTGGTCTGCTGCATCACCGAGGGCATTCCGGTCCTCGACATGGTCAAAGTCAAACAGTACATGCAAGGGAAGAAAACCAGGCTGATCGGACCCAACTGTCCCGGCATTATCACCCCGGGGCAGTGCAAAATCGGCATCATGCCGGGCTACATCCACAAACCGGGCAAAGTCGGCGTCGTATCACGATCCGGCACCCTGACCTACGAAGCGGTCTGGCAACTCCCGAGCCTCGGTATTGGCCAGTCCACCTGTATCGGAATAGGTGGTGATCCGGTTAACGGTACCAGCCACGTAGATGCCCTGAAACTCTTCCAGGAAGACCCAGACACTGATGCTGTTATCATGATCGGTGAGATCGGCGGCAGGGCCGAAGAAGAATCGGCCTACTTTGTAAAAGAACAAATGACCAAACCGGTAGCGGCCTTCATTGCCGGGCGCACCGACCCCGCCGGAAAAAGGATGGGGCATGCCGGTGCCATCATTTCAGGTGGCAAAGGAACTGCTGCAGAGAAAGTCGCTGTTCTTGAAGAGTGCGGCATCAGCGTTGCCGCCAGTCCGGCCGAGATGGCGCAAGCGCTGTTGAAGATCTACAAACCGTAACCTGCAGCTAAGCACATTTTAGTGCTTACGTTTTTGGGCCGACCTTATCAGCTAATCTGGTAGGGCGGCCTTTTTCATGTCCAAAATCAAGTAGTTGATATGTACGCAGACACAAAATGTTGCGCTCAATCCCTTTGCTTGACACCATATCTTGCTATGAGGCATAATCCTGCCTCACAGATTTTCTTGGAGGCAGCGCCCATGGAAGCATCAGATATTGCAGAAAATTCTTTATCAAGTCCCTTCGTTCACCTGCATCTTCATACTCAATACTCCCTGCTGGACGGAGCCATCCGTTTTGACGACCTGATTGCCAAGGCCAGGGAACATAATATGCCGGCAGTGGCCATAACTGACCACGGCAACATGTTCGGTGCCGCTGAATTCTACCTGCAGTGCAAGAAAGCCGATGTCAAGCCGCTGATCGGCTGCGAGCTTTATCTGGCTCCTGACTCCCGATTCTCCAGAGATGCCAAGGGAATTTCCGAGGCGGCTTACCACTTGATCCTGCTCTGCGAAAACATGCAGGGTTACCGGAATCTCTCCTACTTGACTTCAGCCGGTTACAAGGAGGGTTTCTACTATCGTCCCCGGATTGATCGCGAGCTGCTGTCCGGGCGTTCCGAGGGGCTGATTGCCCTTTCTGCCTGCCTGAAAGGCGAAGTGGCCATGCAGTGCGGCCGGGGGAGGATGGAGGACGCCGTTGCAACCGCCAGATGGTACAGCGATCTTTTCCCTGGTCGTTACTACATCGAACTGCAGGAGAACACCCTGCCGGAGCAGGATCAGGTCAATAAACGCCTGATGGAAGTAGCCTCCGAACTGAAACTGCCGCTGGTGGCCACCAACGACTGTCACTACCTCAACCGTGAGGACGCCCGTGCCCATGAAGTGCTGCTCTGTATCCAGACCGGCAAGACCATGTTAGACCCGACTCATATGAAATTTTCAGCCGACGAATTTTACTTCAAGTCACCGGAGGAGATGATTGCGGCATTTTCTTACGCTCCCGAGGCCATTAGCAATACTCTTGAGGTAGCTGAACGGTGCCATCTGGAGCTGCCGGTGGATGGCAAGACCTATCACTTTCCGCATTTTGATCCACCAGAAGGCAAGAGTCACGATGATATGCTGAAAGAGCTGGCCACTGAAGGGCTAAAGGAGCGGATGATCACTGTTCTGGCCAAATATCCTGACATGACTCTGGAACAGCAGCAGTCCTACTTCGATCGCCTGGCTCTTGAACTGGACTGTATTCGCGACATGAAATTCCCGGCCTATTTTCTGATAGTGTCAGATTTTATCCGCTGGGCCAAAGACAAGGGTATTCCGGTCGGTCCTGGCCGAGGTTCAGCAGCAGGTTCACTGGTTGCTTATTCCATTAAGATCACGGATCTTGACCCGTTGCCTTACAACCTCCTGTTTGAACGTTTTCTCAACCCGGAACGTAT
The DNA here is from genome assembly GCA_964619855.1 of uncultured Geobacter sp. Lineage (GTDB taxonomy): Bacteria > Desulfobacterota > Desulfuromonadia > Geobacterales > Pseudopelobacteraceae > JACRCG01. The sequence continues at coordinate 2,572 of CAZUGI010000101.1, forward strand.
TTCCATGCCTGATATTGACGTCGATTTCTGTCAGGACCGCCGCAATGAGGTGATCCAGTACATGGTCGATAAATACGGCCGTGACAGGGTTTGCCAGATTATCACCTTCGGGACCATGGGAGCCAAGGCGGTGGTCAGGGATGTGGGGCGTGCATTGAATATGAACTACGGCGAAGTGGACCGGATTGCCAAGCTGGTTCCGGATGATCTGAAGATGACGCTGAGTAAGGCTCTGCAGCTGGAACCGCAGTTGAAGGAGCTGTCCAATGCCGATCCTCAGGTCAAAGACCTTCTGGACACGGCTCTCTGTCTGGAGGGGTTGACCCGCCATGCCTCGACGCACGCCGCTGCCGTGGTCGTTGCGCCAGAACCGCTGGAGGAATTCCTGCCGGTTTACAAAGATCAGAAAACCGGATCGATCAACACCCAGTATTCGATGAAATACGTAGAACTGGTTGGTCTGGTAAAATTCGATTTTCTGGGGCTCAAAAACCTGACCGTGATCGAGAATGCCGTCAAGCTGGTTCGGGATGGTAAAGACCCGCAATTTGACATTACAACCCTGCGGGATGACGATCAGGACAGTTACGATCTGATTTCTGCCGGTAACACCACCGGGGTTTTCCAGCTTGAATCCAGTGGTATGAAGGAGATGCTGATCAAGCTGAAACCGTCCTGTTTTGAGGATGTCATTGCCGCCTGTGCTCTCTATCGGCCCGGTCCTCTCGGTTCCGGCATGGTGGATGATTTTATTGATCGCAAGCATGGCCGGAAGAAGGTCGTTTTCGATCTGCCGCAACTGGAGCCGATCCTGAGGGATACCTACGGAGTTATAGTGTACCAGGAACAGGTCATGCAGATTGCCAGAACCCTTTCAGGTTATTCACTTGGCCAGGCAGACCTGCTGCGACGGGCCATGGGTAAAAAAGACGACAAGGAAATGACACGCCAGAAAGGGCTGTTCCTGGAGGGAGCAAAGGCCAACGGCCTTGATCTGAAAAAGGCAGAAGCTATTTTCGATCTGATGCATAAATTTGCTGAGTACGGTTTCAACAAGTCACATTCTGCCGCTTACGCTTTGATTGCCTACCAGACCGCCTATCTGAAGGCTCACTATCCGGTCGAATTCATGGCTGCACTTTTGACGTGTGATATGGACAGTACCGACAAGGTGGTGAAAAATATCAGCGATTGCCGTGAACTGGGTATCGATGTGCTACCGCCTGATATCAACTCGTCCGGTCTCTCATTTACAGTTGTCGGCACCTCGATGCGTTTCGGGCTTGGAGCTGTTAAGAATGTCGGAGCCGGAGCCATTGAGGCAATTATTGAAGCTCGAAAGGAAGGCCCTTTCAGCAGTCTGTACGATTTCTGTGAGCGTGTTGATCTGCGGAGAGTGAACAAAAGGGTAGTCGAATCGCTTATAAAATGCGGTGCATTTGATTCAACCGGTGCCACCCGGTCATCATTGATGGAAGGGCTGGAGGCTGCTGCAAATTACGGGCAAAAGATCCAGGAGGAACGTACCAGTGCTCAGGTCTCACTGTTTGGCACTGAAGAAGTGGCCAGAGGTAATGGCAGTGGCGGCATGAAGCTGCCGGTGGTTCCGGAATGGCATGACAAGGAAAAGCTGGCTTTTGAGAAAGAGGCGCTTGGCTTCCTGATAACCGGTCATCCTCTTGATCGCTACCTTGACGACATAAAAAGACTTTCCAATTCAGAGATTGCCGGCCTTGTTGAGCTGCAGGATGGCAGTGAGGTTCGTATCTGCGGCATTGTCTCAGCTTTTAAGGAGATAACAACCAAAAAGGGTGACCGGATGGGTTTTGTAACTATCGAAGATTTAACCGGCTCTGTTGAGGTGACGGTATTCTCCGATATTTACTCACTATCCACTTCACTCTTGAAGTCTGATGACCCGCTATTTGTAACCGGTAAGCTGGAAAAGGGTGAAAAAGCGTGTAAAGTTCTAGTAATGCGTGGCGGAGAGCAGAACGGCGGTAAGTATTCCCAGCGTGAGCGCGGTCCGGCCGGAGAAATCAGGCTACTTTCCGAAGCCCGCGCCCAGACCACCAGAAAGGTGCTTTTCAACCTGCGCATGGACAGCACGCCCGTCGAACAGCTTGATGCGCTTAAGTGCATAATCGAGCGCCATCGCGGTGCAGTTCCTGCCTTTGTTCAGTTTGTGATACCCGAGCGAAGCTGCTCCATTATGCCGCTGCCGTCAGAGATGAATGTATCTGCAAACGATGATTTAAGACTGGAAGTGGAGAGGCTGTTGGGATATAATGCCGCCACTTTTGAGTAAACGGATGAGGTGATAGATTATGGCAGCTCCTTTTTATCTGGAATTTGAAAAACCGATTGTTGAGCTTGAAAAGAAAATAGAGGAATTGAACACCCTGTCCGGTGGCGGTCTTGACATCGGTTCTGACATATCCGCGCTTGAAGGGCGTGTCGAGGAGATGCGTGCTGATATATTCTCGAATCTTTCACGCTGGCAGACCGCTCAGGTAGCCAGGCATATCAACAGACCCTTCACCCTTGACTACATAAACCATATGTTTACCGAGTTTGTGGAACTGCACGGAGACCGCAACTTCGGCGATGATCACGCCATAGTCGGAGGAGTGGCGCGCTTTGACGGGCAGCCGGTGATGGTCATCGGCCACCAGAAGGGGCGCGATACCAAGGAGAAGGTATTTCGAAATTTCGGTATGCCGAATCCGGAAGGGTACCGCAAAGCCTTGCGTCTGATGCAGATGGCCGAACAGTTCAGGCTTCCGGTGATCACCTTTGTTGATACTCCCGGCGCCTACCCCGGCATCGGCGCCGAAGAGCGCGGCCAGGCCGAGGCGATTGCCCGGAATTTGCGTGAAATGGCCGGCCTCAGGACCCCGATCATTGTTTGTATTACCGGTGAGGGGGGGTCTGGAGGGGCACTGGCTATTGCAGTTGGTGACCGGATTCTAATGTTGGAACATTCGGTTTACGCCGTTATTTCTCCGGAGGGGTGCGCCGCCATTCTCTGGTCGGACGGCACCAAAGGGGCTCAGGCCGCGGAAGCTCTTAAACCGACTGCCCATGATATAATCAAGCTGGGTGTAATTGATGAAATTATCAAGGAGCCGGTTGGCGGCGCACACCGCGACCATGAGGCAACGGCTAAAAGTTTGAAAGAGGCAATTGCGCGTAATCTGGCAGAACTTACCAGGCTGTCGGGCGATGAACTGGTAGAAGGGCGTTACAACAAGTTCCGGGCCATGTCGAGGTTTGTCGAGTAGTTTTATCATCCTTGATCTGGAGTTGGAATTAATCGGCTACTGCGGGGCGGTTTATCCGCCCCTGTTTTATTGAGGGAACGGGCATGCTTGAACGATTGCAGAAAATAATCTCCGCCGCCGGAATTACCTCTCGCCGTGCCTCAGAAGAGTTGATCCTGAACGGATGTGTGACGGTCAACGGCATTGTTGTATCGGAGCTTGGCAGCAAGGCGGATCCGGCCAGAGATGTAATTACTGTGAACGGGAAGCAGCTGAAGATCAGCGAAAAACGAGTCTACATACTGTTGAATAAGCCGACCGGTTATATCACTGCCCTTAAAGACAGTCAGGGGCGAAAACTTGTTACTGATCTGCTGCAGGACGTGCCGGAAAGAGTATATCCCGTCGGACGGCTGGACTATAATACCGAGGGGCTGCTGCTTCTGACCAATGATGGTGAATGGGCCAATCACCTGATGCATCCCCGCCATGAGATTGAAAAAGAATATCATGTCAGGGTACGCGGCAAGATTGTGGAGCAGCAGTTAAAGCGCATGGCGGAGGGGATTGAACTGGAAGAGGGAAAGACCGCTCCTGCAATAGTAAGGCTGGTAAAGGACGGAGAGCAGAACGACTGGATTTCGGTTGCAATTCACGAAGGACGCAACCGCCAGGTGCGGAGGATGTGCGAAGCTGTCAGCCTTTCAGTGGTAAGACTCAAAAGAATCCGTTACGGAAACTTGTCAATAGGAACCCTTAGAACCGGTCAGTTTCGCTATCTGTCGGAAAAAGAGGCGCGTGAACTGGTAGACGGCCCACCGCAAAAAAGTGTCCGAAAAATCATAAACAACAGTCCAAAAGGCCAGTCCTCTATTTCTTAGCCCGGGCGTTTTTCAGTGACTCCTGGAACAGCTCCGGAGTGAATCCCTTCATTACCACCTCATTATTTCCAGTGCCAAACACAATTACCGGGACACCGGTGCTCTTGTATTTTCCAGTCAGTTCTTCCATTGCACTGGCATCGACCTCGACATCCCGGTTTATGAATGGGATATCGTTTTTGGTCAGATACTCTTTTGTTTCACGGCAGTGCGGGCACCATGAAACCGAGAAGAGTACGATCCTGGGGAATTTCTTAGCAGCTTCAGCTCTGGACGGATTCAATGGGCTCTGGTGAGGCGGTTCGGCTGCCATTGCAGAAAGTGATAGTGCCAGTGTAACCGCAAATGCCGTAAAAAGTACCTTCATCATGTTTTTACCTCGCCTTCCGATCTCATTTTTTCAAACTATATCAAACAAACAAGCTGCTTGCATCTATTATATGATTGCACGTATCATCCCGATAATGAACAGCATCGAGGTGAAATAATGAGAACAAGAATCAGAGAACTGCTAGCCAACGACTCAGTTGGATCCGACTACCGTGTCTCCGGATGGGTCCGCTCACTACGGGTATCAAAGGGGATCGCGTTTATCGTGCTAAACGATGGAACCAATTTGGAGGGTATTCAGGTCATAGCCGAATCTTTTTTACCAAACTTTGAAGAAGTCAGCAGTATTGGAACCGGAACCGCCCTGAGGGTTGCCGGCAGATTGAAGGAGTCTCCGGCGGCCGGACAGAAGTATGAGCTGCACTCTACATCAATAGAAATTATCGGTAATGCCGATTGCAGCTATCCGTTGCAAAAGAAGCGACACACATTTGAATATTTGCGAACCATAGCTCATCTGCGCCCCCGCACTAACACGTTCGGAGCAATATTTCGACTCAGATCAAGGCTGGCTCAGGCTGTACACAGATTTTTTGCCGAGCAGAACTTTCTATATGTGCACACTCCGATTATTACCGCCGGAGACTGTGAAGGGGCCGGCGAACTGTTCCGGGTGACTACCATGGATGCCGGTAACCTTCCTTTGTGTGACAAACAACTAGACTTTAACCAGGATTTCTTTGGTCAGAAGACCGGTTTGACGGTCAGCGGTCAGTTGGAAGGAGAGCTCTTTGCTCTGGCTTTCGGGGATATTTACACATTCGGCCCGACTTTCCGGGCTGAAAATTCAAATACTGCCCGCCATGCCTCCGAGTTCTGGATGATAGAGCCGGAGATGGCCTTTGCCGATCTCTCTGATGATGCCGATCTGGCAGAAAAATTTGTCCGTTATTTGTGCCGGTTTGCTCTGGAAGAGTGTGCAGACGATATGACTTTCTTCGATAAGCATATCGAGAACGGCCTGCAGGAGCGAATTCGCAAGGTGGCCGAAGCCGATTTCGTACGGATGGAGTATGGCGAGGCGGTCGAACTACTTGAAAAGAGCAGTACCCGGTTCACCTATCCGGTTAAATGGGGTCTAGATCTGCAAACTGAGCATGAACGCTATATCACGGAGCAGATTACCGGCGGTCCGACTTTCATTCTCAATTACCCGAAAGACATCAAGGCATTCTACATGAGGCAGAATGACGATGGACGTACCGTTGCTGCAATGGACCTGCTGGTTCCAAAGGTTGGAGAAATAATCGGCGGCAGCCAGCGCGAAGAGCGGCTTGATCTGCTTGAACTTCGTATGCAGGAGATGGGGATCGCTCAGGAGCCGCTCTGGTGGTATCTGGACAGCCGTCGCTGGGGAAGTTGTCCGCATGCCGGTTTTGGCCTTGGTTTCGAGCGACTGGTCATGTACCTCTCCGGTATGGATAATATTCGAGACGTGATCCCGTTTCCGAGAACTCCGCGGCACTGTGAATTCTAACGGACTAAGTCATATGTTCATATACTGCCTTGAAATTCATCTGTCACTTTTGTCACGCTCTCTGAAGGAAAAGCGCGGCATAGTCAAAAGCATTCTTGGCCGGGCCAGGAACAGGTTCAATGTAGCCTGTGCAGAAGTGGATCAGCAGGACAATTCCGGTGTTGCGGTGCTTGGTTTTGTTGCTGTCAGTCCCGACAAAAGGATCGCTCGCCAGATATTGGAAAAGGTGGAAGAGTGGATCTATGCCGAGTGGCCGGATATTGAGATAACAGGATCGGATATTTCCGAGATATGAAGTGCTAAAATGGCTACGAATAGCCTTGAAACTCAGGGTGCCTTCGTAGTATAAGAGACAACTGTAGCTGCACCACTCAGCGCGAACTTTCGCTTGAATATAACCTGTTGTAATTCCACTGTAAAAGTCGGCATTGCGCCGAAAAATCTGGTAACCGTTACCTTCTGGAGCCTCTGTGAAAATCTGTTCGATCGCCAGCGGCAGCAAGGGGAACTGTCTCTATATCGAGACCGGTGACTCGCGCTTCCTTATTGATGTCGGACTGTCTTTGCGAGAAACCCTGCTGCGTATGGATGCTGCCGGTCTGGACGCTTCACGGGTCGATGCCGTTTTGGTAACTCATGAACACATCGACCATATCCGCAGTGTCGGTTCGTTTGCGCGCAAGTTCAATGTGCCGGTTCTTGTAAGCCACATGGTACGAAAAAAGGCGGAAAAATATCTTCACAAGACCCGCTCGATCGAGTTCGAGGTCGGTACGCGCTTTCAGTTTCAGGAAGTGGAGATTGATCCCTTCCCGATCACCCACGATGCCTGCGATCCGGTCGGTTTCGCATTCGACAGTCGTGAGGGGCGCTCAGGTTCGGCTACTGATCTGGGTATTGCGACCCGGCTTGTTGTTGAGAAACTTCGCGGTTGCCGGGTACTGAACCTGGAATCGAATCATGACATGGATATGCTGATGAACGGGCCATACCCGTGGGAGCTGAAACAGCGCATCAAATCGCGTCATGGACACTTGTCCAACGATGACTCCCTGCAACTTCTCCATGAACTGGCTCATGAAGGTCTGGAGGTGCTGATGATGTCGCATCTGTCCGAGGTGAACAACCATCCGGACCATGTGGTGCAGACTACCGGCTCATTCCTTAGAGATCAGAATGTTTGTGCGCCGCGGATTGTAATCGGAGACCAGAACAGGGCCAGCCAGGTCCTGATTGTGTAACCCCTGCTATACCCAATTCATTAAGGAGTTTTCGCATGATTCCACGCTACACCCGCCCTGACATGGCTAAAATCTGGGAGCCTGAAAACCGGTTCCGCATCTGGCTCGAGATAGAGACACTTGCCTGCGAGGCCCAGGCTGAACTGGGAGTGATCCCCAAGGAGGTCGTGCCGGTTATCCGCGAGAAGGGCAACTTCAACATAGAGCGCATTGACGCAATCGAAGCCGAAGTAAAACATGACGTAATTGCCTTTCTCACGTCGGTTGCCGAATATGTCGGCCCCGAGGCGCGCTTCATTCACCAGGGTATGACCTCGTCTGATGTGCTGGACACCTGCCTTTCTGTGCAGATGACCCAGGCCGCCGATGAACTGCTGGCAGATCTTGATATGCTGCTCGAGTCAATCAAGGTCCGGGCATTTGAACACAAAGATTCGGTTTGCATGGGGCGCTCTCACGGTATCCATGCCGAACCGGTTACATTCGGCCTCAAATTGGCTTCCTTTTATGCCGAGATGCAGAGAAACCGCACCCGTCTGGCTGCCGCCCGTGAAAATATCGCCACCGGAGCCATTTCCGGAGCGGTTGGCACATTTGCCAACATAGATCCTTTTGTTGAAGAGTATGTCTGCGTAAAAATGGGACTTACGCCGGAACCGGTTTCGACCCAGGTCATCCCCCGCGACCGTCATGCCGAATACTTCTGCGCCCTGTCTATCATCGCCTCTTCCATCGAGCGAATCGCCATCGAGATCCGTCACCTGCAGCGTACCGAAGTGCTTGAAGCCGAAGAGCAGTTTACCAAAGGGCAGAAGGGGTCGTCGGCCATGCCGCACAAGCGCAACCCGATCCTTTCCGAAAACCTGACCGGCCAGGCCCG
>CAZUGI010000102.1:0-10682 GCA_964619855.1 uncultured Geobacter sp.
TGTTTATTGTATCACTCGCCCTTCTGATCGGCGTAATCCCGGCGCAGGCGGCTCCCAAGACGGTAATTCTGGCCACCACCACCAGCACCCAGGATTCCGGGCTTCTGGATGTACTGGTTCCGATGTTTGAGAAAGAGAGCGGCTTTCAGGTGAAAACCATCTCAGTCGGTTCCGGCCAGGCCATGAAAATGGGAGAAAAGGGTGAGGCGGATGTATTACTGGTGCACTCACCGGATGCAGAGAAAAAGTTTATGACCGATGGTTTTGGCGTGACACGCCGTCTGGTTATGCATAACGATTTCATCATACTCGGTCCGGCCTCCGACCCGGCCAAACTCAAAGGTACTGCGGCTGCGGATGCCATGAAGCGCATAGCACAAGCGGGCGCTATCTTTGTCTCACGTGGCGATAATTCCGGAACTCATTCCAAAGAAAAAGGGCTTTGGAAAGCTGCTGCAACCAATCCTGAAGGACAGAAATGGTATCAGCAGACCGGCTTGGGAATGGGACAGACGCTGAACGTGGCTGCTGAAAAGAAGGGATATGTTTTGGCAGACCGCGCCACCTATCTGGCGCTGAAAAAAAATCTGGGGCTTGAAATTCTGGTAGAGGGCGACGGCAAGTTGCTCAATATTTATCACGTGATTGAGATCAATTCCGTCAAGTGGCCCAAGGTGAATGTCCCGGGCGGCAAAGCCTTTGCCGACTTCATGGTTGCCAGGAAGAGTCAGGAGATCATAGGACGTTTTGGAGTGGATAAGTTCGGCGCCCCTCTGTTCTTTCCGGATGCCGGTAAGAATCCGGCTTCCCTCGGGCTCTGATGGATCTGATACTTGACGGCATACTGCAGGCGCTGCGACTGGTACTGTCGCTGGATAGCGAAGTTATTGCGGTAACACTGCTCTCGCTCAAGGTCTCCTGCAGCGCAACACTGATCAGCCTCTTATTGGGAATACCATCCGGAACACTGCTGGCGCTTGCCAACTTTCCCGGCAGGCGTTTGGTAATCAGTCTGGTTAATACCGGTATGGGGCTGCCGCCGGTAGTAGTCGGCCTGTTTGTGACCATCTTTCTCTGGCGCAACGGGCCGCTCGGTTTTCTTGAAATTCTCTATACGCCATCGGCCATGGTGCTGGCACAGTCAGTTATTGCCACGCCGATAGTGGCTGGTATCACCATCGCCTCGATCCAGAATCTCCCGGCTAATCTTAAGTTGCAAGTTTTAGCGCTAGGTGCCACCCGCGTCCAGATGGTCTGGATACTGGTGCGGGAGGCGCGTCTGCCGCTCCTTGCGGCGGTGATGGCAGGATTTGGCGGAGTTATTTCCGAAGTCGGAGCTTCGATCATGGTAGGGGGCAATATTAAAGGGCAGACCAGGGTGCTGACCACCGCTACGGTGATGGAAACGGGCAAGGGAAATTTCGATGTAGCCATTGCCCTGTCGCTGATCTTGCTGGTGCTGGCCTTCGGGGTTAACTACCTGCTTACGGTTATCCAGCAGCGGGAGCGGCCACGGTGAATATTATCCTGGATGTTAAGAATTTGTGCATTCGGCGCGGTGGAGTGCAGGTGCTGGATCTACCTGATTTTTCAGTGGCTGCTGAAGAAAAGATGGCTGTAGTCGGGCCGAACGGCGCTGGTAAGTCCAGTCTTCTCCTGACGTTGGCATGTCTGTTGAAGCGTGATAGCGGTACAATCAGCTTTCGGGGGGAGCCGGTTACTGATGGCGGAGAGACAGCCTATCGCCGTAAGATTGCGATGGTTTTTCAGGAACCGCTGTTGTTTGACACCACGGTGATTGACAACGTGGCCGAAGGTTTGCGGATACGCGGAAAAGGGCGTGAAGAGGCCAGGGATGCTGCACGGGATAGCCTTGAGGTTTTCAAGGTTGGTCATCTGTCCGGTCGTTCGGCCCACAAACTCTCCGGTGGTGAAGCCCAGAGGGTCAGCTTGGCGCGTGCCTTTGCCGTGCGCCCGGAACTGATTCTGATGGATGAACCTTTTTCTAGTCTGGACCTGCCGACACGCATCGTGCTGGCGGAGGATCTGGGGCGCATCCTGCACGAATCCGGAACGGCGGCCATCATAGCAACGCATGATCGTATAGAGGCCTTTCATATTGTTGATCGTCTGGTAGTTATGGATGACGGCAGAGTGGTTCAGGAAGGACGTCCGAAGGAGGTTCTTGAGCAGCCGGTTAATGCCTTTGTGGCGGCATTTCGCAGGACCAGCGGCTCTGCACTTGGTGGTTAATTCATATAGACGGGCTTTACAGAGTGTTGATATGGGTCACGGCCTCCCGCTCTAACAGACAACCGCTGCGCAGGTCGGTGTCTTCGGCGGCGTTAAGCAGACGCTTTGAAGCGGAGAGAGCGTCCAGAGGGTGAGCAGCAATTTTTTCAGCAAACTTTACAACTTCCAGCCAAAAACTTTCCTTCTGGCAGACCCTGTCCACCAGTCCCATTCTCAGGGCATCCTCGGCGTTGTAGGGATCGGAAGTCATGAAAATCTCCCGCGCGAAGTTTTTGCCGACCATGCGTGGCAGTTTGCGGGTACCGCAAAAACCGGTGATGATTCCTAACTTTGCTCCGGGGTGGGCGATCTGTAAATTATCAATTGCGATGCGGATGTCACAGGACATGGCCAGATCGCAGCCGCCACCCATGGTGATGCCGTTCAGGGCGCCAATGACCGGTTTGGAGCAGTATTCTATCTGTTCGAACAGTGATTGACCCAGTTCTGAGAAGTGAAGCGCCTCCGCCGGGCTGAAATCAACCATCTGGCCAATGTCGGCGCCTACCGCAAAAGATTCACCCGGATGTCCAGACAGGACGACAACTTGCACAGTTTGGTCCCCTTCAAGTTGTAAGAAGGCCCGTTTAAGCTCGCTTATTGTGGTGATGGAGAGTTTGTTGAAGCGTGAGCCGGCGTCAAGCAGTATATAGCCGACACTGTTTGCGACAGTTATGGAGAGTTTTTTGTAGTGCATGAATTATTAAAGTCAAGGGTCATGGGGCAAGGGTCAAGTTAAATCAAAAACTAAAGATTTTACTTGGCCCTTGACCCTGTTTTCTTAGGCTCGTGCCGGAACGTTTTTCTTAACCCATCCCACGATGTCCTCGGTAGAAGTGCCGGGTGTAAAAACTTCACAAATACCGGCAGCCTTCAGACCGGGGATGTCGTCTTCCGGAATGACTCCACCGCCGAAAACCTTGATGTCACTGGCACCTTTTTCACTGAAAAGCTGGGTGACGCGCGGAAGCAGGGTGTTGTGGGCGCCGGACAGAATCGACAGGCCGACGCAGTCCACGTCCTCCTGAATGGCGGCCGATACGATCTGCTCCGGGGTCTGGTGCAGACCGGTGTAAATAACCTCAAAACCGGCATCACGGAAAGCGCGCGCGATTATTTTCGCTCCACGGTCATGCCCATCCAGTCCAGGTTTTCCGACAAGTACCCGCAATGTTCTTTCAGCCATAGTAAATTACCCCCTGAATAATTTTTGAATCACATCTCTATGCCGGTGCGTGCCGGAACTCCCGTTTTATAGTAATGCTTGATTTCGCACATCTCGGTTACCAGGTCGGCTGCTTCAATCACACGATTGTCGGCGTTGCGCCCGGTCAGTACCAGTTCAGTCTTTTTCGGTTTCAGGCGGATCAGTTCAAGAACCTGTTCCACGTCGATCAAACCAAATCCGATCGCCCCGTTTATCTCATCACAGACAAAAAGATCGTATTCGCCGGAAGTTAACAGCTCCTTGGCTTGCAGAAACGCTTCCTGGGCAATACGCCGGTCTTCAGAAATGTCCTTGGTATTGACCCATCCCGGCCGCCCGGTCTGGATGATGGTAAAGAGCGGCTCAAGTTTTTCGGCAATAAGCTGTTCACCATAAGGACCGCCGCCTTTTATGAACTGAAAAAAACAGACTTTGAGGCCGCGGCCCGTCGCTCGCAGAGAAAGTCCCAGAGCAGCGGTCGTCTTACCTTTGCCGTTTCCGGTGTAAACCTGTATGCAGCCGCGCTCAAGTGCCATTTATTCACCTTTGAATTGTGGCTGCCGCTTGTCCAGAAATGCCTGCATTCCCTCACGCTGATCGAAGCTGGAAAAACAGAGCGCAAAGGCATCCCGCTCCAGCAGGCAGGCGGTCTGGAGGTCAATATCGAAACCGGCATTGATTACTTCACCACCGACGCGGACGGCGTTGGGGCTGCGAGTGCAGATATGCTCCATCAGCTCCTGTGATTTCGGCAGCAGCTCATCATCATTGTAAAGTCGATTGATGAGCTTGATTCGCAGGGCTTCTCCGGCGTCAATCATTTCACCGCTGTAGATCAACTCTTTTGCCCTGGATTTGCCAACAAGACGTGCCAGGCGCTGAGTGCCTCCGCAAAACGGAATGATTCCATTTCGAATATCGGGGAATCCGAATCTGGCCGATTTCGATGCCACTATAAAATCACAGGATAACGCAAGCTCCAGTCCCAAACCGCTGCATTCTACGTCGAGTGCGGCTATGCAGGGCAGGCCAGTCTTTTCCAAATTGAACATGACCTGCTGACCGAAACCGGACAACGCTGAAGCTTCTCGTGAATTAACTGAAGTTCCGACTGAACAGCGACAGAAGCCTTCCTGTGTGCCTGTCAGAATTATGCCTTTGATGTCATTATGGCCGTATAGACCGGCCAACTGACGCTGAAGCGACTCCAAAACTGTACGTGCCGGCACTGAGATCGATCCGGGAATAGTCAGGATGGCGATGCCGTTTTCTTTTCGATCTGTTTTGCACAGCTTTTCAGGCACGAAGTGATCCAGTTTTTTAGCTTAAGTAAAATTATACGGCGAGACTATAGCAATTTGGCCGTAGGCGGTCAAGAAAAGCTTTGGCGGTGGCGGCCTTCAGTAAAATCTTGATGATTGTAACTTTAGCGATATACTACTGGCTATAGCTCCATATCCGAATTTCACGGAGACGATTGCCATGAACCTGCCCGCCGCCATTCGCCGCACCTCAAAAGCCGCCAACTTTTCGGCAGAAAAGAATGCTTTCTGGCTTCAGCAGCATATGAGTTCCTATTTCTTTCAGGCCATGTCCGACGAGCAGGATGCCCTACTGCTGCTTGCCCGTGAAATGTCGCAACTGCGCGACAACAGGCATCTTGTTTTGACAGACAGGGAAAAAAGGCTGGTCATTGCCTGTGTCAACCGTCCGGGATCTCTGTACGAAACCTTGCGCCGGGTGGGGGAAAGGGAGATTTCCTATGCCATGTTCTCGCATTCCAATTCACCCATGCCCGGAATCCAGGACGAGCTTGAAATTCAACGTTTTGAGTTTGATCGTCGTCAGAATCAGGAGATTGATCTTAATCGGCCAGTTACAATTCCTGATTCACTTTTGCGGAAGGTCCGTGCCGAATTGCGCAGTTCTTTTCCCGATTTTGACCTGAAGAAGCTGGGTCGCCTTCTTAAGATTCTGTGGCTGAACAACGAAAGTTATGTAAGCATGTCTCCCCCGTCACGCATCGCCTACCTGGTCTGGCTTTTTGAACGCGCTAATTCCGCCGGAGGGCTTTTTCTGGACACCACATTGGTTGAGCGTGACGGACGCATGGAGACGCGGGTGCTGTTTGCTGTCGGTAACCCGCCCAGAGACGAGTTCCTGCTGCAGGTTCTGGAAGTCTTCAACCGACTGAATATCGGAATCCGGCGTGCCTACTGTCAGACCATATCCAACGGAATCCATCCCTATTTCCTTGGCGCCTTTTTCGTTATAAGCCGTGAAGGGAAAGACATCTCTCCGAAAAGTGAGCTGGCTGAAAATTTGAAGCGTGAGCTCTGCACAACCCAGATAATATCTACTTCATCACCTGCCTATCGTGAGTATGTCATAAAAGGATTATTGACCGGCGAAGATGGGGCACTGGTGGATTCTTTTATCGCTTTTTGCCATACCAGTCTGGCTCACGGGCAACCGGACCGCTTTGGCCTGGAGGATGTACAGACCGCCTTTTACGACCACCCCGAGATGGCCCAGCTGCTGATCAGGCTGTTTCGCCTGCGATTTGACCCTGATGTTGCCGATCGTGAGAATGCTTATGAAACAGCTCTGAGAGATGCCAGACTGGCGGTGGAAGGCTACAACACAGGCCATCGCTGGCTGGATGACATCCGGCGGGCCGTCTATCGCTGCTGTCTGCTGCTCGTTACCCATACGCTTAAAACCAATTTCTTCGTAGTAGAGAAGCAGGCTCTGGCATTCAGAATCGATCCGGTCTACCTGCGTTTGCTCGGCAGCGAGTTTACCGCCGATCTCCCTGTGGACCTGCCATTCAGGGTGACTTTTTTCTTCAGTCGCTTCGGGGCAGGTTATCATATAGGTTTCTCCGATATTGCCAGAGGCGGATGGCGCACCGTGATCGCCCGCAGTGCAGACGACTACATCACGTCGGCCAACACACTGTTCCGGGAGGTGTATGTACTGGCCCACACTCAGCACCTGAAGAACAAGGATATCTACGAGGGCGGTTCCAAGATGGCGCTTGTGCTGGATGCATCGGATATTGGCCGGGCCGGTATTGAAGATGAAAACTGCCGCCTCTACAAGCTGCAATACGGTATTGCCAACGCGTTTCTTGACATCTTTGTTACCGATAACGGGATTGCCAAGGACCGGCGTGTGGTTGACTACTATGGTGATGATGAACCGGTAGAAATCGGCCCGGATGAGAATATGCATGACGGGATGATAGAGGCGATAGCAGCGCTCTCAAAAAAACGGGGCTATATTCTCGGTGTCGGAATTATGTCCAGCAAACGTTTCGGCATCAATCACAAGGAATATGGAGTAACTTCCACCGGCGTTGTCACGTTTGCAGAAATTACAATGGCCGAAACGCTCGGGATAAATATCAACAACGACCCCTTCTCTCTCAAGATGACCGGTGGGCCGAACGGTGACGTAGCCGGCAACTGCCTGCGCATCATTCTGGAGCGCTGTCCCCGTGTTCAGATCCGCCTGATTCTGGATGGAACTGCCGCACTGTATGAGCCGAGCGGAATCAATGGTGACGGATTACGTCGTATTGTTCTGGCTCACGATCTGGATACCTTTGATCCTGCCTTTCTGAAGGAAGGCGGATATATTATTTTCAGGACCGGGCGCCGTATGGAAGGACTCAAGGAGTCTCATCGCAGGCTGAGCCGGATTGATGGAAAGCTGGTGGAGGATTGGCTTGATATTGACGACTTTTATCGACTTTACAACAGCCTTGTTTTTACGGTAAAGACGGACCTGTTCATACCGGCCGGAGGAAGACCGGAGAGTATTGATAGTCAAAACTGGCGGACATTTCTGGATGAGGATGGCCTGCCGTCATCAAAGGTAATTATTGAAGGGGCCAACTCTTTTGTCACGCCGGAGGCCAGACTGCAGCTTCAGAAGAACGGCGCTGTAATCATGAGAGATGCTTCGGCTAACAAATGCGGTGTTATCTCGTCTTCATACGAAATCATCGCCAATCTGTTGCTATCCGAGTCTGAATTTCTTGATCACAAGGAGCGCTATGTCGGGGACGTCCTTGATATACTTAAAAAACGGGCCGCCGATGAGGCGCGGCTGATACTGCAAAGAAGAAAGGAATCCGGGAATACACTGTTGTACAGTGAGATATCCGAGACCATCAGCCAGAATATCAACAATTACTACTCGCGCTTGTTCGAGTTTTTCACCACCCGCCCTGAGCTGTGCCTGCAGCCTCCTTTCCGTCAGGCGGTTATAAACCATCTGCCCCGTCTGCTGCAAGAAACCCCTGCATTCCGCAGGCGCGTGAAGAATCTGCCTGATAAGTATCTGTGTGCTATCCTGGCAGCGGAGATCGGCTCTTCGCTAGTTTACACCGGCAGTCGTGATGCCGACTTCGAGGATATGATCAGGCGGCATCTGGCGCGGCTGCTGTAATTTTCCTTTGATTCCGTAGCCTCGCTATGCTAGAAAAGGCTTTCGTATACATAATTTATAAATATCATTAACAAGGAGTCTGCAATGTCCAGTAATAATAACGCTGCTGCAGCTGTTATAGCATTTGTTTCAGGAGCAGTAATCGGAGTGGCCTCCGCTCTTCTTCTGGCACCCGCTCCAGGTCGTGAGATGCGTGAAAAGTTATCCGGCTTTGGTGAAGATGCCGCTGGACGGGTAAAGCGTCTTGCCCGTGAAGCCAAGTTCAAGGTTACGCCCCGAACCAAAGGGGGCGATTATGAATATGATGGCGGAGATGCCTGGATCTGACTGATTGCATACCACCGAATTAAAATACGGCTCATCCACTTTTAAAGTAAACCTCCCGCCGGAGCGTCTGGCGGGAGTAATCCTGCCATCAATATCCGCACCTCATGCTTCCCCTGAAGAGATTATAAGCAATGCCCTGGACGCTTGCCATGCGACAATCCGATCATTTACGGCCGGGGAAAAGGTTGTTATCGTCACTTCTGACATCACCCGTTATACCGGCAGTGAAATTTATCTGCCTCTGCTGGTTGAACGACTAAACCGCCAGGGCATAGCTGATTGCAATATTGAAATTCTGATTGCACTCGGCATCCATCGCAAACAGACCGCACATGAGCATCAAAAAATTCTGGGATCGCTTTACGGAAGGCTTCGCGTCACCGATCACGATTGTGATGACCACTCGCAACTGATAGTTCTCGGAACGACTTCCAACGGAATAAAGGTAAGTATAAACCGCATGGCCGCAGAAGCCGGGCGTCTGATCCTGACCGGGACCATAGGATTCCACTATTTCGCGGGTTTTGGAGGTGGCAGAAAAAGCATACTGCCTGGTATCGCCAGCCGTCAAGCCTGTATGGCCAGCCATTTTGCCGTTCTGAACCCGGGCGAAGGAACCGGCAAAAATCCGTTGGCAACAACCGGAAACCTAGAGGGCAACCCGGTTCATCAGGCCATGGTTGAGGGGTGTGAGATGGCCAGGCCGGATTTCATACTGAATACCGTACTGACTCCGGAAAAAGAGATAGTTGCCGCGTTTGCAGGAGATTGGCGCGAGGCACATGAATCCGGTTGCCGTTTCTACTCTGAACGGTTTGCCTATCCGCTGTCCGAAAAGGCCGATCTGGTAATTGCGTCCTGCGGCGGCTTCCCCAAGGATATTAATCTGATTCAGGCGCATAAATCGATGGAATATTCTTCCCAGGCGATTAAGGATGGCGGGGTGATGATCCTGCTGGCGGAGTGTCGTGACGGGTTTGGTAACTCCACATTTTTCAGCTGGTTCAGGCATAAGAATCTCGAGGAATTTGAAGCGGCACTCCGCGGACATTACGAAATAAATGGCCAGACTGCTTACTCGACTCTGCAGAAGGCCCAACGCTTCCGAATCATTCTGGTGTCACAATTTCCAGAACGACAGGTTGAGGATATGGGGATGATTCCGGCCCGGACGCTGGAAGGCGCTATGGATCTGGCTGTGACGATAATGCCTCCCGACTGGCGGGCGTATCTTATGCCGGAGGCGGGCAGTGTTTTGCCGGTGGTACCTGTAAAAACAAATTGATTACACGGTTAGTCGTTGCTATTCTGTCCAGGCTCAATAATTTGATTCAGGGATGTGAACAATGAAGCTTCATAAAAAGTTAAAGTCCCTTGGTTCGGGTACTACTTCCTACAACTATGACAAGCCTGATGCCTCTCTTCTGGAAGCTTTCCCAAACCCATTTGCACATCCGAAATTGAATCCGGTCTGCGCTGTTGGCACCCTGCACATCGAATGTCCTGAATTCACCTGTCTCTGCCCCATGACCGGTCAACCGGATTTTGGCAAGATAATTATCGACTACCAGCCGGCAGCCCTCTGCGTTGAGAGCAAGAGCCTGAAGCTCTATCTTGGCTCCTTCAGGATGCATGGCGAATTTCATGAGGCCGGTGTTAATCGCATCTGCAATGATCTGGTTAAACTGCTTGATCCGGTCTGGCTGACTGTGCGGGGCGAGTTCACTCCGCGCGGCGGGATTCCATTCTGGCCGACGGCCGAATACCGGAAAAAATCATAACGAGGAGCAGCAATGTTTTCCACTTCAGACTTCAAAAAGGGGCTGGTCATCCAGCTGGATGGCGCACCCTGCCTGATCGTTGATATCACTATCAGTTCACCCACTGCCCGCGGTGCCAACACCATAGTCAAGACCCGCTACCGCAATCTGATTACCGGTCAAGTGCTGGACAAAACTTTCCGCTCCGGTGACAAGGTGGATGAGGCTGATTTCGAGAGGCACAAGGGGCAGTTTCTATATGCCGATGGCGGTCGCGGGGTCTTTATGGACCTGGAAAATTATGAGCAATTTGAGATGGATGAAGATGATTTCGCAACGCTGGGCGTCTATCTGCTTGATGGTACTGAGGTGGTGCTGGGGCTGTTCGAAGGCAGAATGGTCAATGTCGATCTACCAATGACTGTGGAGCTTACTGTGACAGAGACCGCACCGGTACTAAAAAATGCCACTGCCACAGCCGAGACCAAAGAGGCGATCCTTGAAACCGGCTTGAAAATAAGGGTGCCTCCCTATCTTGAGTCCGGTGAAAAAGTCAAGGTTGATACTCGTGATGGGCGCTTTCTGTCACGGGCATAACTGCTCAATACTGCGCTAAAAACACTTGACAGGCGTGTTGC
>CAZUGI010000103.1:0-10522 GCA_964619855.1 uncultured Geobacter sp.
CTGCAGCAGGCGGTGAGTGCCGATAATGATGTCGATGTTCCCTTTTTTCAGCCGCTCGATGATATCCTTCTGCTGTTTTGGGGACCGGAAGCGCGAGATTACTTCAACCGTAACAGGATAATCATTCAGCCGCTCCTGAAAGGTTTCGAAATGCTGCTGGGCCAGAATGGTGGTGGGCACCAGAATGCCGACCTGTTTGCCGTCCAGGGCAGACTTGAAAGCTCCACGCAGGGCCACCTCGGTCTTGCCGTAGCCGACGTCGCCGCAGACCAGACGGTCCATCGGTTTTGAATGCTGCATATCGGCCAGCACATCCTGAATGGCCGAGAGCTGATCCGGTGTCTCTTCCCAGGCAAATGAAGCCTCGAACTCACGGTACATCTCATCAGGTGGTGAAAACGAGAAGCCTTCGCTGATCTGGCGTTTGGCATAGATCTCCAGTAGCTCACCGGCCAGCTCCTCGATATTTTTACGGGCCTTGCCCTTTGATTTCTCCCAGGAGATGCCGCCCAGCTTATCGAGGGATGGCTGACTCCCTTCCGGGCCGACGTAGCGCTGCACCAGTCCCAGACGATCCACCGGCAGATAGAGCTTGTCGCTGCCGGAATACTCCAGCAGCAGGAAATCTCCCCCGACTCCGCCGACGCTGATGTGCTGCAGACCGCGATAGAGGCCGATACCATGATCGATATGCACCATGAAATCGCCCGGCTTCAATTCGGCCAGCGAGGCCAGTATCTGCTTCTTGCGAACTTCGGAAACGCCGCGCCGCCGGATGCGCTTACCGAACAGCTCCTCTTCGGCGATCAGTATTAAACCGGAATCAGGAAGACGGAAGCCGCGCGAGATATCGCCCAGGAGCAGGGTTACGATCCCTCTCCCGGCGCTCACATGCACCTGCCCATCACCCTGAGACGAAGGTATTGCGCAAAAACCGGACTCGCTAATGAAGCAGGTGATTCCGTATGGTGCCAGTAGACCTTTCAGACGTTCGGCCTGTGGCTGCTGATGGCAGGCGATCAACAGGCGCTGCCCCTGGTCGAGCCAGTCGCGCAGGGTGCCGGCCAGCGGAGCCAGGGCGTGGCTGCTCTCTTTGGAGACATGTACCCGCAAGTCACTATTGTCATGGCAGTGGAGTGTGACCTCAAAGGTCTCGCTTGCAAATTCAAGATTCAGTCCGGAAAGCTGAATCCGGCAGCGTTCTGAGGCAAGAGCCTCCAACTGTCCCGCTGTTATAAACAGCTCATCCGCAGGAGAGTGGGGCATCCCGGCGGCAACCGCTTTGATCGCACCGGCTGAGACCTCCTCACTGAAGTTCAGGCCGGCCTCGCGGATTGCTTCCGGATCAATCATAATCAGAGGTGTTTCAGGCGCATAGTCGAATATTGTCTCAAGGCCGGGATGCAAAAGCGGCTGGAGAAAATCGACCCCCTGGTAGTAGACCGAGTTGGTGAGGTCTTCCAGAATCTGTCGTCGCCGGTTGGCCGGTATATCAAGTTCGTCACATCGTTTTTTCAGGCGCGGTGAGATGTTCGCCAGCACCTCCTCGGTCAGGAGCAGTTCCCGCGATGGAAGCAGCACCAGCTCTTCAAGGGGTTGAAGGGAACGCTGAGTCAATGGATCAAAGTGGCGCATGGTTTCAGCCGTATCGCCGAAAAATTCGATTCTGACCGGAGACGGCAGATTAGGGGGGAAGATGTCCAGAATCCCGCCCCGCACTGCGAAAGTTCCGCGATCTTCCACCAGCGGGACATTGGCGTAGCCCATTCTGACCAGTCTGGCCAGCAGGTCATCACGTTCAAAATCTTCGCCGGCGATCAGATAACAGGATGATTCGTTCAGTGTCCTTCGTTGCATCACCCGTTGCAGGGCGGCTGACACAGGTATGACGGTCACCTTTGAGAGGCCGTTTTGAAGCCGGAAGAGTGTGTCCAGCCGTGCACCGGAAATGTCGGGATGCGGCGATGATGCTGAGAAAGGGGCGGCGTCCCAGGCCGGAAAGAGGATCGGCTGCGGACTGCTTCCCGAAAAGAAGAGCAGTTCCCGGCAGAATTCGTCAGCTGTTTCCTGAGTTGCGGTTATAACCAGCAGACTGTCGAGCCCGCTGCGAAGCAGTTCGGCGACGACA
This sequence comes from uncultured Geobacter sp., assembly GCA_964619855.1. Taxonomy (GTDB): domain Bacteria; phylum Desulfobacterota; class Desulfuromonadia; order Geobacterales; family Pseudopelobacteraceae; genus JACRCG01. The sequence goes on from CAZUGI010000103.1 coordinate 2,129, forward strand.
AGTGCCGGAGCTGAACCTTTCAGGCCGGGGACATTAATGAGACGTTCTTCGCGGCGGAGTGCGGCCAGAATATCGATTATCTGTGGGATCAGTGGAGCCATTGTCGATGTCTTGTCAGTCAGGCGGAATGATGAGGAAACTTACTTTCGCAGGCGAGCCTTCAGTTTAGGTTTGCCGTCTTCGACCACAACTCTGAAGGTGAAGTTCTCCGTGCCCAGTTTTGCGGTCAAAGCGGGTTTCTGTTTTTCGATAGTGGCTGCGATCAGTTCGCGGGTAACTTTTTCAGTCGAAAGACTGCACAGTTTGCGGGCTTCCCGGAATTCACGAACGATTCGATCCAGATCGGATTCAGCTTCAGCTTCAGCTCTTCCAGTTTCATCATGCCTGTTTTCTGGAGTGGCACTCTGGCGCTGATGAAGATCCCGAATGAAACGATCGCGGGAATATTTCCCCTCTTCCATCAGCTTGAGAATTCTGTTCCAGTGCTCACGATATGTGTTAAGGCGGGCCACCAGCATATTGAAGCGGTGTTTGTACATCGTATTGTTGATCGGAACACCGGTGTAGCGGCGCACCATTTTCTGCACATCAGCAAGTAGTTGGAGCGGTTCACGCTTTTCCAGCCCGATGAAGTACTGTTCGTATTTCGCGATCAGTTCGCTCAGTTGCTGATCAAGTTTTAGAATGTCATCGGCAATTGCCATCCACGAACCTTTTTGACCGCCAGTTGATACAAAGAGCGAACTACTATATCCAAACATCAAGATAAGTAAAGTCTAAAGATGACATCGTCAGGTGAATTGCTTGACGCTTGGCGCGGCATCGAATAAAATGCGCGCTGGCTGAAATATCCATCCTGTCTGCCTGGAGCGTCTGATTATGGAATCACTTGCCGCAGTTGTACTGGCTGCCGGAAAAGGCACCCGCATGAAGTCCGGCCTTATCAAAGTTCTTCACCCGGTCGCAGGTCTGCCGATGATCTCCTGGCCGGTCGCTGCTGCCCGCGGAGTCGGGGCTGATCCGGTAATACTGGTGATCGGTCATCAGGCCAATGCAGTGCAGGCTGTCTTTCGCGGCGCAGGCGACATCCGCTGTGCCATGCAGGAAGAGCAGCTCGGTACCGGACATGCGGTGGCCTGCGCCCTTGACCAGCTGGCCGGTTTCCGGGGAACGGTATTGATTCTGTGTGGAGACACTCCCCTGCTGAGACCGGAAACTCTCAAAGCCCTCGCCCGGTTTCATCACGAAAATCAGTCGGTGGTCACGGTGCTGACCGCGCTGATGGATGATCCGTACGGTTACGGTCGGGTCGTCCGTGACGCATCCGGCCGGGTGACGCGTATCGTAGAGCAGAAGGACGCTGATCCTGAAGAGCAGGAAATTCGAGAGATCAACAGCGGCATCTACTGTGTGGATTCCGAGTTCCTTTTCGCCAATATTCGGTCGATCGGCAACGACAATGCCCAGAAGGAATTTTATCTGACCGATCTGTTGGCGATAGCCGTTCGGAAGGGATTAACCTGTCTGGCGCTACCGACCGCCGATGCCGATGAGATCATGGGGGTCAATGATCGCGCCCAGCTGGCCGAAGCCGCCCGCATCCTGCGTCGCCGCATCAACCATGAACTGATGCTCTCCGGTGTGACTATTGTAGATCCCTCACAGACCTATATTGACGCAGGTGTCACGATAGCTGCCGATACGATCATTCATCCCAACTGCCACATTGGCGGCGAAACAGTTATCGGCAGCGGCTGCGAAATTGAGCAGGGTGCCAGCATCTCCGGCTGTCGCATTGGCGATGACTGCCACATCAAAGCCGGCTCGGTGCTGGAGGATTCCGAGCTGCATCAGAACGTATCCGTCGGGCCGATGGCGCACCTGCGCCCTGGTACGGTATTGCACAACCATGTCAAGATCGGCAACTTTGTCGAGACCAAGAAGATTGTCATGGGGGCGGGTTCCAAGGCATCACACCTGACCTATCTGGGTGACGCTGAAATCGGACGGGATGTCAATATCGGCTGTGGCACCATCACCTGTAACTACGACGGCGTCAATAAACACCGCACGGTAATCGGTGATGAGGTTTTCATCGGTAGCGATGTGCAGTTGGTGGCGCCGGTCACTGTCGGTCGGAATTCCCTGGTGGCGGCCGGCACCACAGTAACGACCGACGTTCCACCCGATTCACTGGCCATATCCCGTGTCCAGCAGGTGAACAAGGAAGGCTGGCGCCTGAGGCACAAGTAAGAGCGTCTTACTGAACGATGGCATTCAACTCCACCCGGCTGCGGGCCGCGCTCTCTTTCTCCGGGGCTTTGAAAATATTTTCATTTTTCTGGAATACCCGTTCAGCTGCAACCTTGCCTTGTGTTACCAGATAGTTTTTTACCGCAACGATACGTTCCAGAGCCAGGGCCGTTAGCTCAGGTTCTCCGACCAGCGTATTGGTAATGATCAGTTTTTTCATCTCCTCGGGCGGCAGGTCCTTGACCAGCCCCATGAAGTTGCGCGGTTTCGGGAATTTCTCCTTCTTGTAAACCGCTGTCAGGTATTTTGCGTACTCTTCCGGCAGCACGTTCACGTTTTCGTGTTTTTCACCCTCCTTAAGAGTCCCTGCCTTGCTCAGGGCAATAAATTTCTCGTTTTTCAGTTTTCTCGATAGCAGTTCACTGCGGTAGCCTTCGCTGTCTTTATCCCTGTCAACATAACCCTTCAATTCAACCTTTAAATCCGGCCGCTCAGTGAGGGCCTTGGCCAGAGCAGACAGTTTCTGCTCTTCCGGCTGAGACAGCGAGCTTGTGCCGGCTGTGAACTGGACGGCACTGAAATCCTGACTTCCTCCGAACATGGATGAGAGCAGCGCAAAAGGTGAGGTGACCGCCTTGACCAGCAGGTTCTTGACCACCTGCCAGACGACCCCCCAGATGCTGAACTTGGGATCGTCCGTCCGGCCGGTGACCGGCAGGTCCAGATGGATTTCACCCTTGCGGTCCTTCAGCAATGCCAGCCCCAGCTTGACCGGCAGATTGGTGGCCTTGTCGCTTTCGACCTTCTGGCCGAACGTGAACTGATCGATGAAAACCTTATTCTCGGAGTTAAGTTGTTTCTTGTCGATATGGTACTTGAGATCCAGAAAGAGTTTACCTTTTTCAACGGTATACCCGAGGAAGGTTCCGGTATAAGGGGTGACGGGCGAGAGTTCAATGTCGCGGAAAGATACATTCAGGTTCACGAACAGATCATCCCGCAGCGGATTGATCTGGCCGGTAATCTGGAGCGGCGAGTGGTTTTCAAGGTTCCCGCGCAGATCCACTTCGGCAAATTTTGCTTCTTCCGAACTAAGGCCGCTAACCCTGCCTCCCAGATTGTAGAAAGTTGTGGCAAAAGGCTGCGGCAGATGGTTGTCGGTAAAGGAGAGCGTGCCTTCCTGGATCGTGACCGCTCCGACGGCGATGCTCTTCGGTTGTGGCGGTGCTGCGGCGCTTTGAACTGGCGGGGCAGGTGGACTGCTTTCCTTGACCTTTGATCCTTGACCCTCCTGCTTGTCGCCTTCCTGCCCCTTGGATCCTTGCGCCTGATCCTTCTTTGTCACCAGATTCTGTAGATTCAGTGTGCCGTCCTTGCGGACGATGATCCTTGAGTATACGCCGTTAAGCGCTATCTGCTTGAGAGCTAGGCTGAAAGGTTCCAGATTGCCCTGGATTTCATCGAGCTGCAGACTTTCCCATTTGAGGAGATCCTCCTCCGCCACGGTGTCTATGGCGTGGAAGGCGCGGATCCCGGCGTTGCCTTTGAAGCTGCCGGATGGTTTGCCATCCTTGAGAGCGATGTCGACGTTCATGTCGGTGTCGGCGTAACCGCCGAGGATGAACACATTGATGTTGGAGGGGAAATAAGCCTCGAAGTCACGCAGCGGGAGCCTGCCGACCGATACAGCGCCTTTGTAGCGGAACGGCTGCGGTGTCAGATCACCGCTGGCTTTGAGCGGCGTAGCCTTGTTGAAGGTAGACGAAAAGCGAAGTGCCGCCGGCTTGAATTTGGGCCAGGCAAGATTGGCCAGACTCAGAGAGGTATCCGTCAGGCTGAAACGCGGCTTGTCACGGAGGGTTTTATCAGTAACAGAGGCATTGAAGCGCTCGATAAGAAGCTTGTTGAGCCGGAAAGAAAGCTCTTTCGTGGGCTTTGCCGGCGTGGCAGAAGCTTCTGCCGCAGCTGTCTGCGGTACGACCGGTTTAAGAGGCTGAGCTGCTGCAGTAGCTGCTGTAGCCTGCGGTTTCCGCAGCAGCGAGAGGATTGAGATGCTGCCATCCGCTTCACGCGAGAGCGACAGATCGCCCTTCGTCAGCCGAATTTCACCGACTTCTATTGCATTAGTCTTCTGGCTGAATCCGGCATTGGATATCTCAAAACGTGATAGATCAAGCCCTTCATTGTCGCCATAACGGGCTGATATCCCGCTGATCAGCAGCTTCCCCTGCGTTACGGCTAGGCCGTTCTCCTTGTTGTAGGTCGCCTCGGAGGAGAGATCGACCGTCCCCTTGACCGGTGATGTCAGGAAACTGGAGAGGTAGGGCCAGCCGCGCTGGATCTTAAGCCCGCTCAGTTCGCTGGATATGCTGGCTGTCAGAGGAGCAACCGAGAACGAACCGTCTGCGCTGAAGGTCGCTTCGTTGTTCAACATCATCGACAGGTCATATTCGGCTGCTTTGTCGGCCGCAGTAGTGAAATTGGTCACGGATGCGTCAATCTGGCTGATCTCTGATTTGAATCCGCCGGCTGGCTGGGCATCGCTGAAATGAACGGTGCCGTTGTTGAAGGTGAACCTGGCCACCTGCAGCAGGAGTGGATTTTCTTTATTGTCAGATTGGGGCTTGGCAATCGGTGTGCTGTCAGGTTTTTTGTCCTGCTTTGCCGGAGTTGACAGCAGCTGGCTGTACATCCACTCACCCTTCTGATTGCGGCTGACGAACAGTTCCAGGCTGTCTACGGAAATCTCCTCAAAAAGAAAGCGCTTGGCAAAAACTTCCAGATCAGAGGCCTTGACTCGCAGCTGGGGCAGTTTGACAAGCGGTTGACCGTTCCTCAAGTGCAGCGCGACTCCGTCCAGCGAGATCTGTCCCTTGACGCCCAGCTCAGGTTTTTTGTCCTTGGAAACACGGTAGGTGACCTCTGTTGCGACCGTCAGGTTGCCCGATTTCAGGTCAACCGGCGGTCTGACCGGTGAATAGGCCACATACTCCGGCAGGCTGAGCTGTTTCAGGTCGATGGTGACGGAGGTTTCCATGGATTTACTGAGCGGCTTGAACTTGCCGTCAAAACGGAAAGGGGCGCCGTTGACCAAAGCCGAGATATGGGGATCGGTATATTTTTCGACCAGATAGGGAATGTTGCTGATGAAGGGGATAGCGACTTCCAGGTTCTTGATGGTGTGCTTTCTGCCGTCGCCGACTGCGCGGTCATCGAAATCGAGCGAGCCTTTGGTCAGGGAAATGTTGTTGATCGAGAAATGGAATTCCCCTTTTGACTCTTTCTTTGGTTTGGACTTCTGCAGTTCGATGATGTCGTTGAAACTGTAGTTGTTGGCGCTCACTCGGGCAAATTTTATGGCGGGCGAGTCAATTGAAACCTCCGAAAGGATCAGCGCCCGCCGGTAGATGGATGCCAGGCTCAATGAGGTGCGCAGTTTGCCAAGCGAGATAAATGATCCGCCCTCGCGGGCTTCAATGGACAGGCCGTAGATTGAGATCGTCAGGGTGAGCGGATTGATGGTTACTTTTTCAATGACGGCTTTCCGGCCGGTCTCCGCTTCAATGGCCTTGACCGCCTGACTGCGGATAATCAGCGGCAGCACAAACGCGGCAAAAAGCAGCAGGACGACGATCAGGCCGCCGGCGATCAGGGACAGTTTTTTTAGTCGTGTCATCGGGACGTTTAGCATAGCTCAGCGCTCCATTTGTTTTGATGTAATAAAGAAACGCCTGCAATTGACTCTTGTGAAGACATTATACAAGCTATAGTCCATTGTTCAAGAAAATGTCAGGGAATGTTTACAACAATTTCATTATCCATTCAGTTGCCGGAATCATTTAAGGTTTTGCAAAGTCACTTCATACTGAGGCCGGTTTGTGATATACGTTAATGTCACTTTGCGACAAAAGGAATCCCATGGCTCACGACAAAATCATCATCAGAGGTGCCTGCGAGCACAATCTCAAATGTATCGACGTTGAAATCCCCCGTGATCAGCTGGTCGTTATCACCGGAATCTCCGGTTCCGGAAAATCGACACTGGCTTTTGACACGCTCTACGCCGAAGGACAGCGCCGCTATGTCGAGTCGCTTTCGGCCTACGCCCGCCAGTTTCTGGAGCAGATGGAAAAGCCGGATGTCGAATCGATCGAAGGGCTCTCGCCGGCAATCTCGATCGAGCAGAAGACAACCAGCAAGAACCCCCGCTCCACCGTCGGCACGGTGACCGAGATCTACGATTACCTGCGCCTGCTGTTTGCCCGCGTCGGACATCCGCACTGCACCTCCTGTGGCAAGAAGATCACCTCCCAGACCGTTTCCCAGATAGTGGACCAGATCATGCTGCTGCCGGCCGGCACGAAACTGACCCTGCTGGCCCCCATGATCCGGGGGCGCAAGGGGGAGTACAAAAAAGAGCTGAACCAGCTGCGCAAGGAGGGTTTCACCCGGGTCGTGGTTGACGGTACGCTGCGTGAACTGGCCGAAGAGATCGAGCTGGACAAGAAAAAGAAGCACGATATCGACATCGTGGTGGACCGGATCGTGGTCAAGGATGGCGTCCAGCGCCGCCTGGCCGATTCGCTCGAGACCGCCCTGCACCATGCCGAAGGGGTGGTGAAGGTGGAGGCGGCTATGCCGGCCACGGATGAACCGGTTGACGGGGCTAAGAAAAAGCCTGCAAAACCGCAAACACTGATTTTCTCAGATAAGCTGGCCTGTATCGATTGTGGTGTCTCCTATCAGGAAATTACCCCGCGCCTGTTCTCTTTCAACAATCCCCACGGAGCCTGCCCGGACTGTACCGGACTCGGCACCCGTATGTACTTCGATGCCGAGCTGGTGATCCCCAACCCGGAACTCTCGCTGCGGGAGGGGGCCATCGCCCCGTGGGAAAAGCGGCTGTCAGGCTGGTTCCATCTGATCCTGGAGGCTCTGGCGAAAGCCTATAAATTCGATATCCGCACCCCCTTCAAGGAGCTGCCGGAAGCGGTCAGGGAGGTGATCCTGTCCGGTTCCGGAGGGAAGAAGATCGAATTCTGGTGGGAAGAGGACGGCGGCCGCCGCCACACCTACCAGAAGGAGTTCGAGGGGGTGCTGAAAAATCTGGAGCGGCGCTGGCGCGAGACCGAATCGGATGCCTCCCGCGAGGAGCTGGAAAAGTACATGAATGTCATGCCCTGTCCGAGCTGCCACGGCGCACGCCTCAAACCGGAGGCGCTGCATGTGCTGGTGGACGGCAGGACGATCAGGGATGTAACCGCGCTGTCGATCCGCGACGGGCTGCGGTTCTTCGAGGAGCTGGCGCTGACCGAAAAGGAGCAGGAAATCGCCCGCCGGATTCTAAAGGAGATTCGCGAGCGGCTCTCCTTTCTTGTCAACGTTGGACTGGACTACCTTTCGCTGGACCGGACCTCCGGCACGCTGTCCGGCGGTGAGGGACAGCGCATCCGTCTGGCAACCCAGATCGGCTCATCGCTGGTCGGTGTGCTGTACATTCTGGACGAACCGTCGATCGGCCTGCATCAGCGCGACAATGCCCGGCTGCTGGCGACCTTGAAGCGGCTGCGCGATCTGGGCAACACCGTGCTGGTAGTGGAGCATGATGAAGAGACCATCCTGGAGGCCGACCACCTGATCGACATGGGCCCCGGGGCCGGTGTGCATGGCGGCGAGGTGGTGGCTCAGGGAACACCGGAGGGGGTCATGAAAAATAAAGCCTCACTGACCGGGCGCTACCTGTCGGGTGAGCTGACCATCCCGGTGCCGCAAAAACGGCGCAAGGGGGATAAGGCGCTGCGCATCATCGAAGCCTCCGAAAATAATCTCAAAAACGTCACGGTTGATATTCCGCTGGGGGTCATTACCTGCGTGACCGGGGTTTCCGGTTCCGGCAAATCGACGCTGGTGATCGACACGCTGCACAAGGTTCTGGGCCAGCGCCTGTACCGCAACCGCGAGAAGGCCGGTGCTGTGAAGGATATACGCGGCCTGGAATATCTCGACAAGGTCATCAACATCGACCAGTCGCCGATCGGCCGCACCCCGCGCTCCAATCCGGCCACCTATACCGCCGTCTTCGGCGATATCCGCGACCTGTTCTCCAATCTTCCCGAGTCCAAGCTGCGCGGCTACAAGCCG
>CAZUGI010000104.1:0-10454 GCA_964619855.1 uncultured Geobacter sp.
CCCGGCATCCAGAGTACGTTGTAGCCCTGCATCCGTTTCCAGCGGCAGAGGATATCCTGCAGCGTATTGTTGAGCGCGTGCCCCATGTGCAGGGCGCCGGTGACATTAGGTGGGGGAATGACTATGGAGTAAGGTTTTTTGTCTGACGTGGCGGCAGCCCGGAAATAGCCCTTCTGTTCCCATTCGGAGTACCATCTCTTTTCAACATCATGGGGTTCGTACCACTTGGCGAGTTCTTTGCTCATGCAGGATTCCTTTTAATAACTTTCTGAGCGTAACCATATACTACTGTTGGCTGATTCAGGTCAAGCGCGCACTTGGCTGATGCGGAAAAACTGAAACCGTACGGTTTCGTTTCGCTTGACGGGCGGCCACATGTGTACTATTCTAAAACGACTAAAGCTGTCCTATTATGCCCGGGAGGGGTACAATGAAGCAGATCGCCTTTGGAACATCCGGCTGGCGTGGAATTCTATGCGAGGATTTCACATTTGATAATGTCAAAACCGTCATTCAGGCTATCGCGGATAATATCAAGGCTGCCGGTGAGCAGGAAAAAGGCGTGGTGATCGGCTGCGATACCCGCTTCATGGGACAGCGCTTTGTGGAAACTGCGGCCGGTGTGCTGGCCGGGGCCGGTATCAAAGCCTATCTCTGTGAACGGGATACTCCGACACCGGTTATTTCTTTTGAGATCTTGCGGCGCTGCGCTGCGGGCGGTATCAATTTTACTGCCAGCCATAACCCGCCCGAATATAACGGGGTCAAATTCTCTCCGTCCTGGGGCGGACCGGCTTTGCCGGAGACTACCAGCGATATCGAACGGCGTGCCAATCAGATGCTTGGCAAGGCCTCCTACCGTGAACTTTCTCTGGCGGATGCAAAAAAGGACGGGCTGCTGGAAAGTATCGATCCCCGCAGTGAATATCTGAAAGACCTGGAGAGTAAAGTCGATTTCGATGTAATAAGCCGTCTGGGACGGGTAGCTCTCAATCCTTTGTACGGCACTGCCCGCGGCTATCTTGACGAGCCGCTCGGTAAGCGCGGAATTCCGTACACCATTATCAATGACCATCTTGATCCTTATTTCGGTGGGCAGCCCCCTGAGCCATCCGAAGCTCATATCCCTGATTTTATTGCACTGGTAAAAAACAACCCGGACATTAAACTCGGTCTGGCTACTGATGGTGACGCTGATCGTTTTGGTATTCTGGATGCTGACGGTAGCTATATTGAGCCCAACTACATCATTGCCCTTCTTCTGGATTATCTGATCCGGGTCCGGAAGCTGGAGGGCGGTGTTGCGCGAAGCGTTGCAACCTCGCATTTGATTGATGCCGTGGCAAAGAAACATGGTGTTCCGGTTTACGAAACACCGGTCGGTTTCAAATATATCGGTGAGCTGATCTGCCAGGACAAGCTGGTCATCGGCGGTGAAGAGAGCGCGGGTCTGACGATCAAAGGGCATGTGCCTGAGAAAGACGGGATACTGGCCTGCTTCCTGGTGGCCGAGATGGTGGCTCGTGAAGGCAAGTGTGTCCGCGAGCTGCTGGAGCGTTTGTATGGCGAAGTGGGGCGCTTTGTGACCCGCCGTGATAACCTCAAGCTGTCGCCGGAGTTGGAGGCGCTTTACAAAGGAAAGGTTAATGCCCTGCCTTCAGAGGTGGCCGGAGCCAAAGTAACCGATGTGATCAGAATTGACGGCACCAAGCTGATCCTGTCAGATGGCAGTTGGATGCTGTTCCGGAAGTCTGGCACCGAACCGGTTGTCCGGCTGTATGGCGAGGCCTCTTCGGATGCGCGGCTTTCAGAAGTAATGGCAGCCGGGCGGCAGTTCATTCTCAACTAATTATTCTGGAGGATAAAAACCATGTGGGATTATACGCCAATTGTTAAAGATCATTTTTTGAATCCACGCAACGTCGGAGACATCCCTGATGCCGATGCAGTCGGCGAGGTTGGAAGTCTTGCCTGCGGCGATGCGCTCAAGCTCTATCTGAAGCTGGATGAAAACAAGGATAAAATTGTTGACGCAAAATTTCAGACCTTTGGCTGCGCCAGTGCCATCGCCTCATCGTCAGCTTTGACAGAAATGGTAAAAGGGAAAAACCTGGATGAAGCTCTGGCGATCAGCAATCAGGACATAGCGGATTTTCTGGGAGGCCTGCCGGAAGAGAAGATGCACTGTTCTGTGATGGGGCAGGAGGCGTTGGAGGTAGCAATATTCAAGTATCGGGGAATGGATATTCCAGAGCATGATGCCGAGCATGACCACGGTCATGCTTATCCTGATTACGAGGGGGAAGTGGTTTGCAAATGTTTCGGCATTACAGATACGTTCCTCAAAAAAGTTATCGAAACCAACCGGTTGACCACTGCCGAGCAGGTTACCCATTTTACCAAGGCTGGGGGAGCATGCGGCGGATGTATTCCGAAAATTCAGGATCTGATTGCACAAGTTCTTGGAGATCCCGCTGCTGAGCCGCGCAAGCGTCCTGAGAAGCTATCCAATATGAAGAAGATGCAGCTGATTCAGGAGGTGCTGGAGAGGGACATACGTCCTCTGCTCTGGGCCGATGGCGGTGATCTGGAGTTGATTGATATCGACGGTTCAAGGGTGCAGGTAGCCTTTCGCAAAGCCTGTGCCGGCTGCGCATCATCCGGCAACACCGCCCGCATGGTGGAGGCCAAGCTGCGTGATCTGGTGGCCGAGGATATCGTAGTAGAGGAGGTCTCTCAATGAAGGAGATCTATCTCGACAACAATGCCACCACCAAGGTCGATGAAGCGGTCTTCGAGGAGATGCGTCCATATTTCTGCGAACTGTACGGCAATCCAAGTTCGATGCATTTCTTCGGTGGTCAGGTGCAGGGCAAGGTGAACGAGGCCAGAGGCCGGGTTGCAGCTTTATTGGGAGCGTCCCCTGAGGAAATTATTTTTACCGCCTGCGGCACTGAAAGTGACAATGCTGCCATCCGCTCCGCGCTGGACGTCTTTCCTGACCGCCGCCATGTAATCACTTCACGTGTTGAGCACCCCGCAGTTCTGACTCAATGCCGCAATCTGGCTCAGAAAGGCTATCGGGTGACTGAAATCGGCGTGGACGGCGCAGGACGTCTGGACATGGACGAACTGAAGGCTGCCGTTGATACCGATACGGCTATCGTCTCCCTGATGTGGGCCAATAACGAAACCGGCGTGATTTTTCCGATCGAGGAGGCGGCTGCGATTGCCAAGTCCAAGGGGGCTCTGTTCCACAGTGATGCCGTTCAGGCTATCGGCAAAATCCCGATCAATATGGCTGGGTCCAGCGTTGATATGCTATCGCTCTCCGGTCATAAGCTGCATGCTCCCAAGGGTATCGGTGTGCTTTATCTGCGCCGCGGAACTCCCTTTCGTCCCTTCCTGGTCGGAGGACATCAGGAAAAAAGCCGCCGGGCAGGCACGGAGAACGCTGCGGCCATCATCGCCCTGGGGAAGGCCTGCCAGCTTGCCGGTCAGCATATGCAGGCTGAAAATACGGTCGTCAAGGCACAGCGTGACCGGCTTCAGGATGCCCTGATGACAGCTATTCCAAATGCCCGTATCAATGGTGGCGGAGCTGAGAGGCTGCCCAATACGACTTCTATCGCTTTCGAGTTTGTCGAGGGCGAAGCGATCCTGCTGCTGCTTTCAGAGCTGGGCGTCTGTGCATCCTCCGGCAGCGCCTGCACATCAGGGTCGCTGGAGCCTTCTCACGTTTTAAGAGCCATGGGGGTTCCCTTTACCTGCGCACACGGCTCGATACGCTTCTCACTTTCGCGATACACCACCGATGCCGAGATCGATACCGTCATACGAGAGCTGCCTCCCATCATTGCCCGACTGCGGCAGATGTCTCCATTTGGCAGGGAGTTCCTGAAAGGCTAGGCTTGATAGTTTGTTAACCGGGTTCGGAAAGAAAGGCGACCTCCCGGTCGCCTTTTGTTTATGCTGGAGAATTTGCAGAAATGCGCTAGTATGATAGGATCGGTTTCAACGGTTAAAGCATTTCAGCTGATGACGGAGTGAATAATGGAGATAAAGATACCTGAAGTAGGTGAATCGGTTCGCGAGGCGCTGCTCGCCAAATGGTTCAAGAGGTCGGGGGACTTTGTAAAAAAAGACGAGCCGATATGCGAAATAGAGACTGACAAAATTACACTGGATCTGAATGCTGATTCAGCCGGGATGCTTTCTGTAATTGTGAACGAAGGTTCAACTGTTGCGGTAGGCTCTGTAATAGGTTCAATAGACGAGTCCGGAGCCATTTTGGAAACTCCAATAAGTGAGTGGGAACCCCTACTGGCGGGGAAGCTGGCTGCGCCGCATTCTTCCCCTTCGGCGCGGCGTCAGATGCGAGAGCATGATATAGCACCGGAGGATGTTGAAGGAACCGGCAAGGGGGGGCGTATCACGCTGAATGATCTGTTTTCACGTATTGAGGAACGATCTAAACTTCCGCCGGCATCCCGCCCCGCAACAGTTATTGAAGCGCCAGCAGTGATGCCGGAGCGCAAAGTTATTCAGACTGTTTCTAAACCGGAGCCTCCTGCGGTAGTAAAACAAACTTCCGGCGCGATGATGGTTGAACCGTCACAGCAGGTCTCGGTCCACTCCGAAGAGCCGCCTAAATACACAACCGGCCGCGAAGAGCGCCGTCCAATGTCACCCATCCGCAAACGAATTTCAGAGCGACTGGTTGCTGCCAGACAACAGACCGCTATGTTGACTACCTTCAACGAGGCCGATCTTTCGCGCGTCAAATCCCTGAGAGCCGACCACAGTAATCACTTTAAAGAAAAATACAGAGTTTCGCTTGGTTTCATGCCGTTTTTTGTTAAGGCCTGCGTTGAAGCACTAAAAGAGTACCCGGCAGTTAATGCCAGTATTGATGGCAATGATATTGTCTACCACCATTTTTATGATATTGGAATTGCCATGGGGGGAGAGAAGGGGCTTGTAGTACCGATTCTTCGAGATGCCGATGCTTTAAAACTGCACGAGATTGAAGAGGGCATCGCCGTTTTTTCCGGGAAGCTTGAGTCGAATCAGCTGACGATTGCAGATCTGACTGGAGGCACTTTTACAATCAGTAACGGCGGCGTCTACGGTTCGATGCTTTCAACTCCGATTCTGAACCCTCCTCAGAGTGCGGTGCTGGGGATGCACGCTATTCAGGACCGCCCGGTTGTCCGCGACGGCCAGGTTGTTATACGCCCAATGATGTATCTTGCGCTCTCCTATGATCACCGCCTCATAGACGGTCGTGAAGCGGTCGGATTTTTGAAAAAAATCAAGGAACTCATTGAGGATCCGGAAGAACTATTATTGGAGGGATGAATATGTCGGAATCAAATACCTATGACCTGATAATAATCGGCTCCGGTCCGGGCGGTTATGTAGCCGCCATCCGGGCTGCTCAACTCGGAATGAAGGTGGTTGTTGTTGAAAAACGGGCAACACTGGGTGGAGTTTGTCTGAATGAAGGCTGCATTCCCAGTAAGGCTCTTCTGGATTCCAGCGAACTGTTTACCCTGGCGCGGGACAAATTTGCCATGCACGGCATTGGCATCGATACTCCTCGTCTGGATCTTGAAGCAATGATGCGCCGCAAGGCTGATGTGGTTAAAAAGCTTACTGACGGCATTGCGTACCTGTTCAAGAAGAATGAAATAGAACGCATACATGGCACCGCCCTTCTAAAGGGTACAGATGCAGGCGGACAGCACCATGTTGAAGTGCAACCGGCCGTTCCCCTGCCATTACCTGAGGGTCAGCAGAGCCTTCTTGAACCTCATTCTGCCAGTTTGAAGCTGGCAGCGTCAAAGATCATAATTGCTACAGGCAGCGAAGCGGCCGGACTTACCGGTATTCCTTTTGATGGGCAGGTGGTTGTCAGCGCTCGCGAAGCGCTTTCCTTTGAATCGGTGCCTGAACATATGATTGTTGCCGGTGGCGGTTACATCGGGCTCGAGATGAGTTCGGTCTGGAGGAGGCTGGGAGCACAGGTAACGGTAATGGAGATGCTGCCGCAGATCCTGCCAAATATGGACCGACAGATCTCCGACGCGCTCTACCGCTCTCTCCGTAAGCAGGGTATTCAGTTTAAGCTGGGTACTCGTATCACCGGGGTTCGCCGGATCGGTGCCAAGGCAATTGTGCAGTTTAACGATGGCACCGGCAGCGAGGAAATTGATTGCGATAAGGTTCTGGTTGCCGTAGGCCGGCGACCTTTGACAATCGGTTTCGGCCTTGAAGAGCTTGGTGTTTTGCTCGATGATAAGGGCAGGGTGGTTGTGGACGGTAATTATCAGTCGAATGTACCGGGTATTTTTGCCATCGGTGACCTGGTGCCCGGACCGATGCTTGCTCATAAGGCTTCAGAAGAGGCGGTTGCCTGTGTTGAGCGGATGGCCGGCAAGACGACAACGGTCGAGTATGAATATATTCCCGGAGTGGTTTATACCTGGCCGGAAGGGGCCTGTGTTGGCGGTACCGAAGAGCAGCTGAAAGAGGCCGGGATTCCTTACAGGAGCGGTCGCTTTAATTTTGCTGCGTTGGGAAGAGCGCGCTGCATGGATGAAACCGAGGGATTTGTAAAGATTCTGGCCCATCTTGAGACAGACCGAATTCTGGGTGTGCACATCGTTGGCCCCAGGGCGTCAGATCTGATAGCTGAGGCCGCCACGGTGATGAACTTTGGCGGAACGGCCCGCGATATCGCTTTGATGTGCCATGCCCACCCCACTCTGTCAGAAGCGATCCGTGAAGCAGCCCTTGATGTACACAAGGAGGCGGTTCATGCCTGATAAAATATCCGGAGGTCAAAATGGCTAAAAATCTGACCGCCAAGATTCTTGAATCGCATCTTGTAGAAGGTGAACTGATCCCGGGTAAAGAAATCTCAATCCGCATTGATCATACATTGCTTCAGGATGCTACCGGAACCATGGCAATGCTCGAGTTTATTGCCATGGGACTGCCGCGGGTGAAAGTTGACCTGGCGGCACAATACATAGATCACAATCTGCTGCAGACTGATTACAAAAATGCTGATGATCATGCTTTTCTGACATCAGCTGCGATGAAGTTCGGCGTTCATCTCTCCAGGCCGGGTAATGGTATTTCGCATCAGGTCCATCTGGAGCGATTTGGTGCTCCAGGGCTCACCCTTTTGGGAGCCGACTCGCATACACCTACGGCGGCCGGACTGGCGATGTTGGCAATCGGTGCCGGTGGGCTGGATGTTGCTCTGGCAATGGCCGGCCATCCATTTTCGCTGCCCTGCCCGAAAGTGATGGGGGTCAAGCTGACCGGCAGGCTTCCTGACTGGGTTTCCGGTAAAGATGTGATTCTGGAAATGTTACGCCGCCATTCAGTCAAAGGTGGTGTTGGAAAGGTAATTGAATATTATGGCCCGGGAGTTACGACCCTTTCTGTCACTGATAGGGCAACCATCGGCAATATGGGCGCCGAACTCGGGGCAACCTCTTCATTGTTTCCTTCGGATGAAAGGACGCGCGAATTTCTGCTTTCTCAAGGCAGAGGCGGAGCCTGGCAGCCATTGGCAGCAGATGATGGTGCCCTTTATGACGAGTACGACGAAATAGATCTTTCAACGCTTGAGCCGTTGATAGCCTGCCCATCGTCACCGGATAATGTGGTTCGTGTTGCAGATGTGGCAGGAACAAAGGTTGATCAGGTTATTGTAGGCAGTTCAGTTAACTCATCTTATCGCGATCTGATGACTGTCTGCCGTATGGTGGATGGGAGTCGCGTAGCGTCAGGTGTTCATTTTCATGTTAATCCAGGCAGTCGCCAGGCGCTTGAAAACGTTGCACAGGACGGTGGTGTGCTGATGCTGCTGATGGCCGGGATCAGTATTCACCAATCCGGTTGTCTGGGTTGCATCGGCATGGGACAGGCACCGGGAACAGGGCAGGTCAGCCTGCGCACCTTCCCGCGCAATTTTCCGGGCAGAAGCGGCACCAAAGATGACAAGGTCTACCTCAGTTCACCTGAAACTGCGGCGGCATCGGGGCTGGCCGGTGTGATAACTGATCCCCGGTCTCTGGGATCTGTCAGATCCTATCCGGCAGTGCAGAATCCGGAACGCTATCTGCTGGATGATTCCGGAATCATATTCCCGCTGGCAGACGGCTCTGGGGTGGAGATCAAGACCGGTCCAAACATCCTGCCGTTTCCGGATTTTGAGACGCTGCCGGATACCCTGGAAACTTCGGTCGTTATAAAGCTTGGCGACAATATTACCACCGACCATATCATGCCGGCCGGTAACAAAGTATTGCCGCTGCGCAGCAATATACCTGCTATCAGTGAACATGTTTTTGAGCAGGTGGATGCAGAATTTCCTTCCCGCGCCCTGGCGGCCGGAAACGGTGTGGTGATAGGGGGTGAGAACTACGGCCAGGGCTCCTCCCGTGAGCATGCAGCCATTGCACCCCGCTATCTGGGCGTTCGTGCCAAAATCGTCAGGAGTTTTGCACGTATTCACAAGGCTAATCTTGTGAACTTCGGTATTCTGCCGCTGGTTTTCAAGACCCCCTCCGATAGCGAGCTTTTCGGTCAGGGCGACCGTGTTATCTTTCCCGATGTGCGCCGCCTGATTGAGGGTGGTTCGAAAGAGATTGTTGTAATTATCAACGGCAGGGAAGTAATAACAGTGCTCGATGTTTCTGAGCGCCAGCGCAAAGAGCTGCTGGCTGGCGGAACGCTTAATTTTGTAAAATCAAAATCCGGAGGAGTTGATTAATGCCGAGATCCACCCGTAAAACTAAGATAGTTGCCACCTTGGGTCCCGTGAGCTCATCGCCTGAAATGGTTCATAAGCTCATGCAGGCCGGAGTAGATATCTTCAGGCTCAATTTTTCTCATGGAGAGAATTCCCAGAAGCTTGAACTGATTCAGACGATTCGGCAGGTTTCGGATAAAATTGGGCGAGAGGCCGGCATTCTAGCCGATCTGCAAGGCCCCAAAATAAGAACCGGCAAGATGGCCGGTGAAGGTATGACGCTTACCAAGGGCCAAGAGGTGGTTATTACCACTGACGACGTGCTTGGCAGCGATGGTGTGATTCCGACGATTTACAGGTCGTTGCCGCGTGATGTTGTTCCGGGCTCTCGCATCTTGCTGGATGACGGATTGCTTGAACTTAAAGTTGTTTCGATTGATGGTGAGCGGGTACGCTGTCAGGTGGTTAGCGGCGGGCTTCTCAAAAACAATAAGGGAATTAATCTGCCAGGGGTTAATGTTTCGGCTCCCTGTCTTACTGAAAAGGACCTGATCGACCTTGATTTCGCTCTTGATGCTGACGTAGATTTTATTGCACTTTCATTTGTGCGTACAGCTGAGGATATTGAAGAAATAAAGCAGATTATTCGCGATAAAGGGAAGGATACTCCAGTTGTTGCAAAGATTGAAAAGCCGGAGGCTCTTCGCAATTTCAAAAAGATACTTAAAGTCACAGATGCTGTCATGGTGGCCCGCGGAGATCTGGGAGTAGAGATCGAACCCGAAAAAGTTCCGATCTATCAGAAGAAAATCATCCAGGCCTGCAATAAGGCCGGTAAGCCGGTCATAACAGCGACACAGATGCTGGATTCCATGATTCGTAATCCACGTCCGACCAGGGCGGAGACCTCCGACGTTGCCAACGCTATTGTGGATGGTACGGACGCAATCATGCTCTCGGCTGAAACAGCATCCGGTGATTATCCGATAGAGTCGGTTGAGACGATGGTTCGTATCGCCAAGGATGTCGAAAACACGGATTTTATTGTCAGAGCAGAAGCATCGTTTAGCCGCGATTCCACTGTTGCCCAGGCCGTTGCTGAATCATCATGCCGAACTGCTGCAATGCTCAAGGCAAAGGCGATTGTTGTTTTTACCCGTTCTGGTAGCACGGCAGCACTTATATCCGCCTTTCGCCCATCGACTTCAATCATCGCTTTTACGGCTTCACCGGATATCCGCAGAAGGCTTTCAATTTTTTGGGGAGTCCAATGTACAGAAATCGGTATCATGGAAAACACCGACCAGCAGATTTTTGAAGTAGAGAAAAAACTGCTGGCTACCGGCTTTCGTAACGGAGACCTCATTGTTATTACCATGGGCATCCCGATTGAAACACGTGGATCAACGAATCTCATGAAAGTACATAAGCTTGGCACTCATGGATTTTACGAGGTTTTCGAGGAATAGCCCTGCTTTGGTACCTTAATTTTGCACAGTCGGTAACTTTTCTTTTGACAGCAGGTTTCTAGTCGTGTTAGAAACCAAATCCCTTTTGGCTGCTAGCCATTGGGGTGGAAAAAATCAGGTCGGCAAAAAATATTATTGACAACCAAAGTTGTTTTGCGTATATTCCGGATTCCTGATTGACTTTGGTCTTTGAAAACCGAATAGCATTTTAC